>JACQVW010000053.1 GCA_016209535.1 Planctomycetota bacterium
CTGGCCCGCGAGGGCCTGGGGGCTCAACCGGCAGCCGGGGCAGCCGGCCCGCACCACGCGCCGCGGGCCCGCTCCGTGATCTGGTGCTTCATGGAGGGCGGGCCAAGCCACGTCGACCTGTTCGACCCGAAGCCGGCTCTCCAGCGGCTCGCGGGGCAGCCCATGCCTGCCTCCTTCGGGAGGCCCATCACGGCCATGGGGACCGCGTCGAACACCCTCATGCCGAGCCGGCGCGCCTGGAAGCAGCACGGCGAGTGCGGCCTCTGGGTCTCGGACTGGTACCCCCGCGTCGCCGAGCACGCCGATGACCTCTGCGTGATCCGGTCGTGCTGGGCCGACGGCCTCAACCACGTGGGCCCCGTGAGCCAGATGAACACGGGCTCCATCCTCGCGGGCCGGCCGTCGCTGGGCGCCTGGGCGACCTACGGCCTCGGGACGCCGAACGAGAGCCTTCCCGCCTTCGTGGTCCTCACCGACGACAGGGACGTGGTCGGGAGCGCGAAGAACTGGAGCTCGGGCTTCCTCCCGGCCACCTACCAGGGGACGCAGCTCCGCTCCGAGAGCCCCGTGATCCTGGACCTCGAGCCCCCGGGCGGCCCCGGTGCCGCGGGCCAGCGCGCGAAGCTCGACTACCTCGCCGTCCTCAACCGCCGGCACGCCGGCGCCGGCGGGGGCGCCGCCGACACGGAGCTCGAGGCGCGTATTCGCTCCTACGAGCTCGCCTACCGCATGCAGGCCGCGGCGCCCGAGGCCGTGGACCTCGAGGGCGAGTCGGAGCTGACGAGGCGGCTCTACGGTCTCGACGACCCCGCGACGGCGCGTTACGGCAGGAACCTCCTCCTCGCGCGACGCCTCGTCGAGCGCGGGGTCCGCTTCGTCCAGTGCTACTGCGGGAGCGGGAGCGGCTGGGACGCCCACACGGACATCGAGGGCAACCACTCCAAGTGGTGCCGCGCGTCGGACGGGCCCATCGCGGGGCTCCTCACGGACTTGAAGGCCCGCGGGCTCCTCGACACGACGCTCGTCGTCTGGGGCGGCGAGTTCGGCCGCACGCCCTTCAACGAGAAGGGCACGGGCCGCGACCACAACCCCTGGGGCTTCACGGTCTGGTTCGCGGGCGGGGGCGCCCGCGCCGGCCAGGCGATCGGCGCGACCGACGAGATCGGCCTGCGGGCCGTCGAGCGGCGAGTCCACGTCCACGACATCCACGCGACGATCCTCCACCTCCTCGGCCTCGACCACCTCAAGCTCACCTACTTCCACGGCGGCCGCGACGAGCGCGCCACCGTGAACGCCGGCGAGGTGGTGCCTGAGGCGGTGGGGTGAGCCCCTGAGGCTCCAAGGCGCCGCGATGGAATCCGCCTTGGAGCTCGATGCCGCTCCTGGTGACCTATCCCCGTGTTGCCGCGTCTACCGAGCCACGGGCTCACGCGTTGGTCCGCGCGCACGCGCTCCGCGCCCCGGTGCGCTCGCATCGACGACGAAACGGAACTCACACCACATCCACCGGGTAGGACGTGATCCAGATGTCCACTTGAGCGAATCGCTCCTTGAGCCGCTGCTTCAATTGCTGCATGAAGGCCCGGTTCTCGGCTGACTCGGGGACGTCCACGAAAACCCGCACGAGATTGTCCCGATAGATGCGCCCCTCGGAATGCCAGAGCCCGCGAATGGTTTGCGTCTCGCAGGAAACCGCCCCGAAGCGTTGCTCGAGCTCCGTGAGAGTCTGAGCAACCAGCTCTTCGGGCACAGGTCGCCCGTCATTGAATGCCAGCGGCAGAAGGATCTCGAAGCGACGAAAGGATGCGGTCATATGTCGCCGGCCCTTCCGAGGTGAATTCGATTCCCTCGGCCGCCAAGTGCGGCAGGACCGTCTCGGAGACGAGGATCTCCCCTGTCGCCCAACTCTTGAAATCGAACCGGCCAGCCAGATAGCCCAAGGCGCGCCCCTTCGTTTCCGGGTTTGGGAAGCGAATGATGATCATGCCTCAAGAGTAAGCCAAGGAGAAGCAGAGGGCAAGCAGCGGCCCCTCCAAACGCGCCAGACGCCAGAGCCAACCCTTTGACCTGAGCGCCTGCATGGGTTCAGGATGCATCGGGACGCGCGATCAGGAGCAACAAGACGGCAGCCACGACGGAGGAAAGGCCCCTATGGGCTTCACCGCGCTTGAGTCCGTCGGCATCACGGTCGACCCGACCACGCAGCGGCTGAAGCGCCTGCCCGCCGTGCCGCTGAAGGGAGTCCGTGAGTCGCTGGTGGCTCACAAGGGCCGGTGAGCTCTCAAGCCAGGCTTTGCGACGGTCCTCCACCTCCTCCCTTTGCTCTCAGGCCCCCTGGCGGTAGATTGGCCCCGTGGTGAAGCCGATCCGCTCCTTCATCTTCCTCGCCGCCCTCGCCGCGCCCGTCGGCGCGCAGGTCTGCAACGTCAAGGTCGTCACCGACGCCTCGCCCGATTTCAGCGACCTCGAGAGCTTCCTCCACAGCGCGACGAGCCGGTGGGAGACCCCGGCCGAGCAGTGCTGGGCCCTCTTCTACTGGATGCACATCGGGCGGCGTCAGACGAGCCCCATGGTCCTCCACGGGCTCGAGGTGACGGACCCGATCCGGCAGCTCAACGACCACGGCTACGCGATGTGCAGCACCGTGGCGGGCATGAACTGCGCTGCGTGGGACGCCCTGGGGCTCCCGGTGAGGCTCTGGGACATCACCCTCCATACGGTCTCCGAGGTCGAGTACGGCGGCCGGTGGCACATGTACGACTTCGTCCTCAACCTGCGGCAGGGCGAGGAGTACACACGCCACTACGCGAGCCTGGGGACCACCTCGGAGCACTACGTGCCCAACGGAGGCAAGGACCCCGAGTCGGTCAACCCGCGCTAGGGGATCCGCGCAAACGGCGTGCGCCGCCTCCAGCCGAGGTTGACGCCGGGCTCGCTGGCCCGGGTCGCGCACTCGACCTCGGGCGTCGCGGCGGTCGCGCCCGAGGGCGTCGAACCCTCGGAGGCCGGGAGGCCCGGCGAGGTCGTCTTCAACATCGCGGCGCGGCCGGAGCACCCGGAGTACATGGGGGTCCTCCACGCCGCGAAGGGTGGCGCGCCGGCGCACGTCACCTTCCGGATCGACTGCCCGCGGGACGTGCGGGCGGTGGAGTACGGCGGGCGCTTCTACAACCGGGCCCCGGGCTCGCGCATCGACCTCCTGCACTCCTTCGACGGCGGGAAGACGTGGACCAGGAGCTGGTCCCTGACGCGCACCGAGCCGCCGTGGGACGTCATCCGCTACGAGACGGTGCGCGAGGTCCCGGCGGGGACGCGCTCGGTCCTCTTCCGGTACGCCCTCGAGGGCCCCCAGGCGGGGCCCGACGCGTGCAGCATCTACGCCGTGAGGATGGAGGCGCGCCACGAGCCGGCGGACCCCGGCTTCCGCCCGCTCGAGGTGACGTTCCGGTGGGCCGAGGTCCAGGAGGACTACTCGCTCATCGAGCGCGCAGCCACGGAGCTCGTGATAGGAGTCCCCCACGAGTACGCGATCGACGTCGGCGGCGCGGACCACCCGGTCCTGCGCTCCCTGCGCATCGCCGCCGCCGACCCGGCCCGCGCCGCGACCGCCGGGAACTCCGGCGGCAAGGCCGCCGGAGGCGAGAGGTTCGTGCACCTCTGGGTCACGTACGGCCGCAACCTCGCCGAGGGGAGGCCCTACACGGTCTCGAGGCCATCGAGGAGCGACTGGGGCGCCGGCGACCCCGACCTGAGGAAGCTCACCGATGGCGTCGTCGGCCCTCCGTACGCGGGCGGCACGACGCCGACCTTCGGAGCGTGCTGGCACGAGGGGGATGACCCGGACATCACCGTGGATCTCGGGGCCGTGCAGGCCTGCGCGGCCTTCCGCATCCACGTGAGCGGAGGCTGGCCCTGGTGGGATTCCCTGAAGGGGGAGGTCAAGGACCGGATCGAGGTGGAGACCTCCGTGGACGGCGCCGCCTACGAGCCCCGCGGCGCCTTCCCGGCGAACCTCCGGCGGAAGGACATCCCCGTGAACCACCTCCTGCCCGATGACGAGACCGCGACGGGCCCGGTCTTCGAACGCGTCCCGCCGGTGCCCGTGCAGGCCCGGTTCGTGAGGTTCAAGGTCCGGCCGGCGCGTATCCTGGTCGTGAGCGAGGTCCAGGTCCTCGACGCCGTCCGCTACGAGCCCTTCGACTTGAAGATCGCGCTGCCCCCACGGCCCCCACGGCGCGGGGCCGCGCCGGCGGGGGACGCCGCGCCTTCGGCGCGGGCGGAGGCGGAGGCGGCGGGCTCCGCCGCCGGCTGGCGCGGCAACTGGAACGGCCAGTGGCCCGGCGCGAGGCCTCCCGTCGAGTGGCGCCGGGTCCCGAAGGGCCCGCTCGAGGACCTCCGCGTGTCGGTGCGGAGGCCGGGCGAGGGCGTCCCCGAGGAGACCCTGCCGCTGAGGAAAGGGCTCGTCCAGCGCTGGCTCGTCCTCGGGCCCTTCGGCGCCGAGGATAAGGATGGCGTCCGCGGCCTCGAGAAGACGCAGGTCCCCGACCCGGCCGATCCGAGGCCGTCGGAGGGCGAGGCCCGCGGCGGATTGCAGTGGCGGCCCGTGGAGACGACCTTCCCGGACCGCTGGGAGCTCGGGCCCTCGGAGCTCGAGGAGACGGACCTCTCGAACGGCTTCGAGCCTTCGCCGAAGCCGGCCGCCCGCTTCCACGCCCGTCTCCACGCCTACCTCCGCGCGAAGCGCGCCGGGCGGGTCCGCGCCGTGGTCGACCACGCCTGCGGCCTCCAGGTCTGGGTCAACGGCCGCGAAGTTTACTCGAAGCCGGAGCCGTGCGTCGGCCTCGGGTACTACTCGAGCCTCAGCCGCTGGGAGCTCGAGCACACCCTCCCGCGCTCGCCGGCCTTCGAGCTCGAGCTCCAGGAGGGCTGGAACCGCCTGGCCTTGAACGTCTCGAGCGCAGGCTCCGGCGGCGCGAAGGACCTGCGATTCTGCCTCCGCCTCGCGGAGCTCTCGACGGTGCCCTACGAGTCGAAGAACGTCCTCTGGATGGCCGAGCTCCCGGGGCGAAGCAACTCGAACCCCATCGTCGCCGGGGACAGGATCTTCCTCATGGCCGAGCCGGACGAGCTGCTCGCGATCGACAAGCACACGGGCAAGGTCCTCTGGTCCGCGCTCAACAACTTCTACGAGTGCCTCTCGCCCGAGGATCGTGCCGCCACCTCCGCCTTCCGCGAGATCGTCGATCCCCTCGTCGCGGCGCTCCGGGCCGAGCGGGGATTCGAGCGGAGGCTCGAGCTGCGGAGGAAGGTCCAGGCGGCGCTCGAGGAGATCGACGAGGCGCGGTTCGCCCGCAAGCTGGACGGGCACCTCGAGAGCCACTTCGGGATCGTGGGCTTCACCACCCCGACCCCCGCGAGCGACGGGGAGCACGTCTACGTCTGGTGCGGCAACGGCGTCGCCGCCTGCTACGACCTTGACGGCCGCCGCCGATGGATCCGGCGCGTGAAGGACGAGAAGCTCTCCTACCCGTCCTCGCCGGCCATCTTCCGGGACCGGTTCGTGGTGCACATGGGGGAGCTGATCGCGCTTGACCCGCGGACCGGCGAGGTCCTCTGGAGGCAGCCCGAGGTGCACAGGAACAACGCCGCCCTCCTCCCGGCCACGTTCGGCGGGACGGAGGTCGTGGTGTGCCAGCAGGGTGACGTCGTGAGGGCCTCCGACGGTGCCCTCCTCTGGGGCAACCCGGCCAAGACGACGGGCGACACGGGCTGGTGCGCGCCCGTGGTCGAGGGGAGCGTCGTCTACTTGCCGTGGTACGGGATCGGGAGGCTCTACGCGATCGACATCTACTCGACCCTCTACGCCGTCGACCCGGCGTCGCGCGAGACGCTCTATCGCCAGGACCTGGGTCTCGACGGACTCTTCCACTACAACGCGGTGCCCGTCGCTGCGAGCCCGGCCCTCATCGGAGGCCGCATCTACGCCCTCGACAACCAGGGCACGACCGTCGTCCTCGAGCCTGGCCGGACGTTCCGCGAGGTGGCGCGCAACAGGATCGCGACGCAGCTCGAGCGGACCGTGCCGATCCCCGCCCAGGAGACGACGTCCTACGCCGCCCCCGTCCCCGACGGGGACCGGCTCTACATCCGCGGCGAGCGGTACCTGTACGCGATCGGCGAGGAGCGGTAGGGCGCGCTTGCCGGGGCGCCGCGCCCGAGGCTACGATGGCGGGCGGGTGGGTAGGCTGGAGAGGTTTCCAGGCCAGGCCTCCCTGAGATTGACCCCGGCAGCGCTCGAGGAGGAGCTCCACATGCGTCGGACCTTCGCGCTGGGCATAAGGCTTTGCTTCGCGTTCACGGCCGTCGCGCTCTGCGAGGACCCATTCAAGGACGACCCGTTCGTCCAGGGGATGAGCGCCCTGAGGGCAAACGACGTCGAGAAGGCCATCCGCCTCCTCGGCTCGGTGCCCGAGACGGACAGCCATTTCGCTCGGGCCATGATCACCGTGGGCTACCAGCTCTACGGTCGCACGCTCAGGAGGCCCGAGATGGGCGTTCCGTACGTGGAGCGCGCCTACGCGAAGGCTCACGACGACATGGAGGTGGTCAAGGCGTACATCGACGTCCTGGTCCTCTCCGGCAAGGCCTTTCCGACCGAGAGGCCCGAGCGCGAGCACGCGAAAAAGGTCAAGCCGGAATTCGAACGCCTGACGCGGAGCTTCAAGAGCCTCATCGAATCCCCGGGCCTCTCCCGGACGAAGCTGGAGGAGGACCTCGACTTCCTCGAGCTCCGTCTCAAGCACTGCTACTCCTACCTCAGGCGGCACGGCGTCGATTACGAGGCGGCCCTCGATGCCGTCCGCACGTCGCTGAGAGACGAGACCCCGCTCGCGGAGTTCGCCCTCCGGGTCCACATGCTCCTCTGCCTCTTCGGCGACATGCACAGCCGGCTGTCCTTCGGCGTCCCCTCTCTCCTCGCGCGCGGGTACGCCCCGTTTCAAGCCGCTCCCCGGGGCAAACGGTTCATAGCCTTCACCACCGATCGGAGGTCGTTCATCGACCCGGGCTGCCCCTTCCTGGTGCGGATCGACGGCGTCGAGGTCGCTCGCTGGCTCGAGGCTGCGGACCCGATCATCCCTCGGGCCTCGCCTCAGCTCGTCGCCGGCCAGAGGCTGCAGATGCTCATCCTCCTGAACCACCTGCGCCAGGAGCTGGACCTGCCCCTGAAGCAGGACGTCCAGCTGGAGCTCGAGTCCGAGGACGGGGCCCGCAGGAAGTCGGTGTCCCTGCGCGTCGAGAACGAGCCCAGCGAGAGGGCCCCCATCTCGCGGCGGGACACGGGACGCATCGGCGAGTTCGGGTACTTGCTCGTCGAGAGGATGGCGATGGACTCCGGGTTCCTGGATGGCCTCAACGATCGGATGGAGGAGCTCAAGGGCACGAAGGGGTTAATCATCGACGTGAGGGACAACGGCGGCGGCACCCAGGACGCGCTCAAGACCCTCCTTCCCTACTTCCTCGGGCCGCAGGACCCGCTCCAGATCGTCAACGTGGCCGCCTACCGGCTCCCGGTGAAGCTGCCCAGGCCCAACCCGGCCGGTTTCTTGGGCCTCCACGGCCGCTCGCTCCACCCGGCGACGTCCAAGGTCTGGAAGGCCGAGGAGGCCGAGCGGATCCGCGATCTGCTCAGGTCCTTCAAGCCGTCGTGGGCCTTGCCGCCCGAGGAATTCAGCGACTGGCACGTCATGGCCGTCCACCCGAAGTCCAACCCGCGCGCCTACGGGTACGATCGCCCCGTTTGCGTCTTGAGCAACGAGGGTTCCTTCAGCGCGACCGACAACTTCCTCGGCGCGTTCCAGGGGAGGCCCAACGTGACGATCGTCGGCACCCCCAGCGGCGGCGGCAGCGGCCGCATGCAGGATTACGAGATGCCGAACAGCCGCCTGAGGTTCACGCTGTCGCAGATGGCCTCCTACTCGAGGACGGGCCAGCTCTATGACGGCCACGGCGTGCACCCGGACGCGCTCGTCGAGGCGGCCCCCGAGGACCACATCGGGAAGGGCGATGCGGTCCTGGACGCGGCGCTGAAGATCCTCAGGGAACGGGTGAAGGGCTGAAGGAGCGGTCGCTCCGGAAGTACGCCGCAACCGTCCGCCGGGAGAGCAGAGCGAGCAGCAGGATCGGGTAGATGAGACTCGCGATTCCTGCCAGGAGCACTCCGACGGCCCCTCCGATCAGCCCCGCCTTCTGCGGTCCCGGCATCGTCGCGGCACGTTCCATGAGCGGCCGGAAGAGGTACGAGTGGTTGAGCACGGTGGAGACGAGCCCCGTAGCGATCCCGACGACGCCACAGACGATGGCCGCGATCCAGGCCCAACGCTTCGAGCGGAGGAGCCCGATCCCCGAGGCCAGCATGAGGGCCGAGAAGATCAGGCTGGGAAGCAGCATCCCCCGGCTGATCGCGAGGTAGGTCGGGCTCTCGTACATGACCTCGTAGACCGGGTTGTCTCCGGGCGGACGGTCGAAGAGGAACCGGAACGACGAGAGGCAGCCGAGGATGCCGACGGCTCCAAAGCAGATGTTCAGGATGCCGAAGACGGTCACGGAGGTGGGTCGCTGCATGGCTCTGCCTCGAGACGGCCTCTTCGTGGGTTGCCTGTGGAGTCTATACACGAAAACGGCGAGGTTGGGTAGCGTCCCGGCTCGTAGACACACCGGAGCCAGCCATGGCGCCTTGTAACGGGCCGGGCGGCTGTCATAGGATGCCGGCATGAGGAGGATGCCCGCCCCCTACTCGAGCGTGCGGCGGCTCGTCTGGAGCGCGGGCGAGCGGGGCGAGACGTCTCCGCCGGCGGAAGACTCGAGCGGGTCGAGATTCCGGGAGATCCATCCGCCCCCATGAATCCACCCACACGACGCCCACTCTGGATCGCAGGCCTGTTGAGCGTCACGCTCCTCCTCTGGGCGGCGGCGCTCGGCGAGTTGTTTCGGATCAGCCCGCTCTTCCAGGGGCTCGTGAAGAGGTTCCCGGGCCCGTGGGTGGTGTTCGGGGCCATGTTGGTCTGCCCGCTCGCGGCGGCGGTCCTGAGCTGGCGCGGCGGCCGCGCCGCGCCGAGGCCCCTCCCGTGGCGGCTCGCAGGCGGCCTCGGCGGCCTGCTGGTGGTGGCCTGGATGGCCACCATCGGCTGGGCGCACCTGGTAAAGGTCTTCGGCCCGAAGTCGCCGCGGAATCCCAGCGCGCCCCGGCCGATCGAGCCGCAGGTGGGCCTTCCCGTCTTCCCGGGCGCCGAGGGCTTCGGCACGCGGAGTCGTGCCGGCCGTGGTGGCGAGGTGATCGAGGTGACCACCCTCGCCGATGGCGGCCCGGGTTCGCTGCGCGCCGCGCTCGGGGAGGCGAGACCGCGCACCATCGTATTCCGCGTCGGCGGGACGATCGAGCTGGCGGAGTCCGTTCCTTCCGTTCCTTGACTCCAGGAGCCTCCCGAAAAGGGCCCCGGCGATGTACCCTTGGCTCCGCAGGACGATTCCCGAGCCAGGCATCCCCCGATGGACTCCGACGAAAGCACCCAGCCCGCACCTTCGGTCACGGACCTCTACCCGCCCTCTCCGCAGGTCCGGGAGCTGCTGACCCCCGTGACCGGCAGTTACCGGCTGCGCGTGGTCCTCGTCCTCCTCTCGCTCTTCCTCTTCCTCGCCGTGTACCTGGGGCTCCTCGCCGGCTCCGCGTACCTCGTGAGCATGAGCTGGAGCCTGCCCGTCGGCCGGGGAAGGTACTCCTGGCTCGTGAAGGCCGGCGCCGTCGCCGGCTCGCTCATGCTGTTCCTCTTCCTCCTCAAGGGGCTCTTCAAGCGGCACCGCATCGACCGGAGCAACCGCTTCGAGGTCCGCGAGGCTGACCAGCCGGCCCTCTTCCGGTTCGTGCGGCGGGTGTGCAGGGAGACCGGGAGCCCCTTCCCCCGCGCGATCTACCTCTCCCACGACGTCAACGCCGCCGTCTTCTACCCGCGCTCGCTCCTCTCCCTCGTCTGGCCCGTCCGGAAGAACCTCCTCGTCGGCCTCGGCCTCGTCAACTCGGTGAACCTGTCCGAGCTCAAGGCGGTCCTGGCCCACGAGTTCGGCCACTTCGCGCAGTCGAGCATGAAGCTCGGCCAGTACGTGTACGTCGCCAACCAGGTGATCGGGGACATGGCGTTCGGCCGCGACTTCTGGGACACGGTCCTCGAGCAGTGGCGGCGCCTCGACATCCGGCTCAGCTTCCCCGCCTGGGCGCTCTCGGGGATCGTGTGGGTGCTGCGCCGCGTCCTGGAGCAGATCTTCCGGGCCATCAACTTCCTCAACTTCTCCCTCTCGCGCCAGATGGAGCTCAACGCCGACCTCCACTCGGTTCTCCTCACGGGAAGCGACACGCCCATCTCCACCCTCTGGAAGGTCGAGCGCGGGAGCCTCGCGTTCCAGATGGCCCTCCGCGACCTCTTCTCGCTGGCTGAGCACGGCAAGCACTCGAAGGACGTCTTCTACCACCAAGGCGCGTCCCTCCGCCGGCTCGACGAGATGCTCAAGGAGGGCCCGCCGGACGACCCCCAGGTGGCGGCCCTGGGCAGGGCGTACCAGGCCGGCCGCGAGATTCACTTCCCGGCCGGGGAGAAGGCGCCATCCGGGGCGTTCGAGACCCACCCCTCCAATCACGAGCGCGAGGTGAACGCGAAGCGGATCTACGTGCCGCTCGCGCCCGACGAGCGGCACGCGTGGCTCCTCTTCGGCTCGGGGAGCGCGCTGCGCACGGCCCTCACGCGCGCGGCCTACCGAGAGCACCTGGGTATCGATCCGGAGCCCGGCAAGCTGCTCCCGCCGGAGCGCGTGGAGCAGCTCGTCCTCGAGGAGCGCCGCGAGATGGAGCAGGCGGAGCACTACCGGGGCTTCTACGATGGCCGGCCGCTCCGCCCCGGGAACCTCCAGGCGCTCGCGAAGGAGCTCGGTGAGCTCGAGGCGGCGGGGAGGATCGACCTCGCGGCCCTGCGCGCCGAGGCGGCGGCCTGGCGCGGGGAAGGCCTCCGGTCGTTCGTCGAGAGCTGGAACCGGCTGCAGGTGGAAGCGGAGCGCTCCCCGGCGGCGGAGCAGACCCAGCGGGACCGCGAGGCGATGGAGCGGCAGCTCGACGCGGCCGACCGCGCCGTCTTCCGGTACTTCTTCGCCCTGAGCGGACCCGCGGGCCGCGGCTCGGCGGAGAAGCGCCTGGAGCTCGTGCAGCGCTACGACTTCCTGGTCCAGGTGCAGGGGCTCATCGCGCGGCTGAAGACCGCGGAGGCGCTCTGGGCGCCCATCCTCGCCCAGCTCCAGGAGGGCCGAAAGATCGACGAGGACGAGGCGAAGGCCCTGCACGGCGCGCTGTCCCGGGGCCGCGCGGAGCTCGGGCGCGTCGTGGAGGACTGTGAGGGCATCCTCCTCCCGAGGCTCTCGCACCTCGAGGCGGAGAGCACCGTCAGGTCCTTCGTCATCCCCGAGGACCTCGTCCCGCCGCCGGATCCGCGGAAGCTCGCCGGCGAGTGGATCGGTGGCTTCCTGGGGCAGTTCGCCCAGGCGCTCGGCCGGCTCGGCAAGCTCCACTTCAAGAACCTCGGGCTCCTCTTGAAGCTCCAGGAGGAGCTGGACCCGGAGCTGCACGGCGTGACTGTGACCAAGGGGCGTGGTTCAACGCCGGGTTACACCCGGCTATGAACCACGCGTTCATTCCCACGATACCGCCCCTACCAAACTGCCCCTGCTGAGCGCTTACCTGTTATCCGAATGGAGCCTGATTTGAACCACGCCGACCAAGGCTTAGGAGCCCCATTGCGATTCGGGCCCCGGCGGATAAGCTGGCCGCCGCCGGGGATGCGGGGCATCGAGCTGCATCGGCCCCGGAGCCCCGGAGCCCCGGAGCCCAGGAACCTGATCAGACACTGGAGGGACCATGAGCGGACGCATCGTGCGGAAGATGTCTCGGCGGCGTTTTCTCGGAAGGACCGCGGCGGGGGGGGCCTCGGTGCTCGCCCTGCCTTCCATCGTCAACAGCGGAGTCCTCAACCAGGACGACGTCGTCAGGCTTTGCACCGTCGGCTGCGGCGGGCGCGGGTCTCGGGACCTGCGCGCGATCTCCGCCGTGCCGAAGGCCAAGATCGTGGGCATCTGCGAGCTGCGCGATGACCGCCTCAAGCTCGCGCAGCAGATCGCCTCCGTGCACGCCCCGAACCCCTACAAGGACTTCCGGGTGATGCTCGAGAGGGAGAAGCCCGACGGCGTCACCGTCGTCGTCGAGGTGCAGAACCATGCCAAGGTCGTCGTCCCCGTCCTCGAGATGGGCTACAACTGCTTCAGCGAGAAGCCCATGGACACCACGGTCGAGAAGGTCGACCAGATGGTGGAGACGGCTCGCCGCACGAAGCGATGGATCCAGGTCGGCTTCCAGCGGCGGTACATCCCGGGGCACCAGGCCATGGTCCAGGAGATCCACGAGGCGAAGCTGGGCAAGGTCTACGCCCTCCAGGGGCACTGGCACTTCTTCCACCCCCAGGGTCCGGCCGATGCGGACTGGGACGGCGGCCGCCTCATCGAGCAGGCGTGCCACCACATGGACGTGATGAACTGGGTCATGGGGAACCGAAACCCGCTCCGCTGCGTTTCGATCGGCAGGCCCCCCACGGATCGGGGGAACGGCTCGATCGAGCACCTCTCCGAGGCCGGGTCCGCCACCGCGTTCGAGTTCCCGGAGAACGTGATCTTCTCCTACACGCACCTCATGGGCGTTCCCGGAACCATCGGGGAGGATGAGGGGCCGTCCGCGAAGCCGGACGAGCAGAACTTCATCAACGAGAAGCTCTGGGTCTTCTGCCAGGAGGGTGCCTACGACCTCACGCGCGGCATGCGTTACCTGAGGGACCAGGCGAAGACCAAGGAGAGAGCCGCGCCGGCTTCGCAGGGCTATGACGAGGGAACGGAGCAGGAGCTCGCGTCGTTCGTCGACTGCCTGAGGACGGGCCGGACACCCGTCTCGAACCACGAGACCGCCCGCATCAGCACGTTCATGTCCTTCATGGGACGAAAGGCCATGTACGACAGGGAGTCCCGGATGTTCAACCCCGAGGTCGTCCGCTGGGAGGACCTCGGCTCCAGGCTCGCCCCGGCGTGAAGGTACTCTGTCGCCTGCTCGCCCCGCGCTGGGCCGATGGCGCCCTCTGCTTCAACCTCCGGGCGCCTTGATCCGAAGCTGACGCCACCGTCACGCCTCCGCCGGGCCATCGAGCAGCCTGCACTCCCTCGCATGGCGCGCGAGGCTCCCGCCGTGTCGGAACCGCCTCCGAAGCGCCTTCAGGCTCAGCTCGCCGAGCCGCGCCTGGTGGAGGAGGCCGTCCAGGGGGTGGCCTCCGACGACCGCCGCGTAGGCCTTCCCCTGCTCCCGCTGCGAGAGCGCATCGAAACCCGGATCCTTCTCCCGCAGGCCCGCAAGGACGCGGGCGTTCTCGCGCACGAGGTGCTCGTGGAGCCGGCAGATCAGCGCCTCGCGCTCGGGGCCCAGGGGCTCGTCCGGCGGCTCGCCCTGCCTCAGAGCCTGGCGGTGGCGGAGCTTCGCCTCGGCCCAGTAGTTCCTGCGGCTCCGCACCTGGACGATGCGGAACCCCGGCAGGAGGAGGCCGGTAAGCGCTCCGCCCCGGCAGCACCCGGTGTCGATCCCGAAGACGCGGTCGCGCCAGATCAAGGGCCGGCCCGTCTCGAGGTAGTCGCGGTGGCCGACGATGACCGGCTTCCCTCCGTCGTAGAGCTCGTACCAGGGGCGGTCGCAGCGCGACTCGATGTGCCGCTCGCCTCCCAGGGTGCCGCAGAGAACCTTCTCGAGCTGGCCGGCGAGGGGAACGCCCGGATCGAGGAAGCCGTGGACCAGGATCGCCTCCTGGAGCTCGAGGGAGCAGGGGAGGCTCGCCATGAACGCGACGGCCTCGGGGTACGCGCCGCCGAACTGCTCGCGGCTCAGTACCTGGGACAAGGCGGGCTTGATCTCGCCGCGGAAGGACCGCACGTGCTTGCGCTCGTGGTTGCCCAGGATGGACCGCGCCCCGGGCGTCGCCCGGAACAGCTCCAGGACCCGCGGCGACTCGGGGCCGCGGTCCACGACATCGCCCACGGCGATGAGCTCGTCCCCGGCGGCGAGCCCGGCCTTCGCGAGCAAGTCCTGGAGCTCGTCGTAGCAGCCGTGGATGTCGCCGACGATGAGCTTCATGGAGGGATTCTAACCGGGTACACTCGCCCCCCGTGCAGAAGCTTGCCTTCGAGGTCGAGCCCTCGAACCGACGGTTCCGCCTGCGGCTCGCGCGCTACGTGCGCCTCGCCGAGGCGCTCGCGGAGCGGCTGCCCCGAGAGCCGAGCTGGGTCCTTGACGCCGGCTGCGGCCGGGGTCGCCTGCCGCTCTACTGGACGCGGTGGGGCGACCGCTCGAAGGCGGTGCGGTTCGCCGGCGTCGACCTGGAGCGGAGGGGCCTCGCGCAGGCAAGGCCGCGCGGGTACGCGGTCCTCCTCCGCTCGGACCTCCGCTGCCCCTGGCCCTTCGGGGACGGCGCCTTCCAGGCCGTGGTCTGCGAGCAGGTCCTCGAGCACCTGAGCCCCGGCGAGGCGCGCTTCGTCCTCGGCGAGGTCCGCCGCGTGCTCGCGCCCGGAGGCTTCGCCCTCGCCGGCACGCCCGTCTTCGGCACCCTGGCGATCATCCTCGAGCCCCTGTGGAGGAGGCTGAACCCGGCCGTGCGCGCGCTGCGCCGCCAGGGCCCGGCGCAGCACTTGCAGCACCTGCGGCTGCGCGAGGTGAGGCGGTTCCTCGAGGAGGGCGGCTTCACGCTCGGCCCGTCGATCGGCTCGCGCCTGTTCGCCCTCTGCCGCAACGGACTCGAGGACCGCGCCTGGTACTATCGAGCCCACCGCTGGGCCGGCGAGCGCTTCCCGGGGCTGTGCGTCGAGGCGACGACGGTGGCCTACCGGCGGCGGTAGCAGGCTAGCCTCCGCAGGCCGCGAACTCTGCACAGGCCAGCCCGTCTGCCGTCGGATCGAGCCCGCAGGCTCCGAAAGGCTCCGGCGGCGGCTCGCCGCCCCGGAAGAGGTGGAGGAGGAGCCGCACCGCGTCGGTGAGATCGAGGGTGCCGCCGTCGTCGAGATCCGCGGCGTCCAGGCACGAGGGCGCCGCTCCACCCTGGAAGAGGTGCAGGAGCACGGCCACCGCGTCTCCCAGGTCGCGCTTCCCGCTCGCGTCGGCGTCGCCGCGGACGAAGCGCGCCTCGCCGGGCTCCTCGACCCTCGAGCGCGCGTACGAGCTCACGGCGAGCGACGCGATGGGCTCGAAGGATTCGTCGAGGTACGATGCCGCGGCCGCGATCCCGAAGGCAGGCTCCGGCGCGATGAGCTCCACGGCGCGCACGACCCGCTCGAGGCCGGGCACGACGGCGGGGGGATCGAGCACCACCCAGTGCCTCACGGCCCGGTTGTGCCGCTGCGCCGCGTAGACGAGCCGCCAGTAGTCATCGACCTCGCGCCGCTCGTCGCGGAGGTCGAGCTCCGCCCGCACGAGGCTCGCGGGGCCCGTCTCCAGGAGGTCCCGCGGAGGCCGGTGCCGCTCGAGCAGCCTCACGCGCGTCCCGTCCTCGAGGTCGGCGGCGATCTCCCAGAGGGGCAGCGAGGCTGCCGCGCAGGAGGTGAACCTGAGGGACTTGCCTCCGAGCTCGCCCTCGAGCCCGAGCCGGGCGAGCTCCTCCCCGTCGAGGGTCCTCGCCGCTTCGACCGGCAGCGCCCCGCGCGCCTCGAAGGAGACCTCCGGGACCCGCAGCGTGAGCTCCCGATCTCCGCCGAGACGGAAGCGCTGTTCGTAGGCGAAGCGGTACCGCGTGATGCCGCCGTCCTCGCGCGCGTCGACCGCGAAGACCCCTGGACCGACGGGAGCGGCCGCCTCCCGCGAAGGCCCCACGAGCACTGCCTCGAAGAGCTCCGCCTCGGATCGCTCCTCGCGCGTCGAGAGGACGAGCCGGCCGGCTCGGAGCCGCAGGACGCCCTTGAGCTCGTAGGCCTCCCGCGGCGCGCGCCCCTCCACGAAGGCACCGCACGCCTCCGTCCCCTCGGGCACGACGAGCTCGAAGGCCACGGCGGGCCGCGCCCGGCCCGCGGCGAGGAACGGCCGCACCTGCTTCACCGCGAGGCTGCCGTCGCCCTCGACCTTGAGCTCCACGTCGAGAAGGACCTCCTCCCGCCGGTGCGCCCCCACCTCCACGGGGAAGCTCCGGTCCATGTGCGCCAGGAGCGCCCCCAGCTCCTCGAGCATCGCGTCCGAGAGCACCCGCCCCCCCGGCGGCAGGAGGCTCGAGGCCTGGGCCCGCACGATCCGCACCACCTTCCCCTCGGACATCTCCAGCACGTCCTTCTCGGCCACCGTCCCCGGCTCGGGGCTCACCACGCTCGCCTCCCCGGGCTGCGCCACCACCACGTACCGCCGGTCGGCCGGGTTCGCCGGGTTCCCCGTGAAGGCCACCCCGTTCGCCCGCTCGCCCCGGAACGCGCGCGTGACGAGGACCCCCATGGCCACCCGCTCCTGGGGGATCCCGTAGTACGCGCGCTCCTCGTAGGCGCGGAAGCTCCAGAGGCTCGCCCAGACGCGCTTCAGGGCCCGCGCGATCGACCGCTCGTCCTCCAGCCGGCCGTCGCAGCGCGACGGGCCGACCCCGTCCCCGTCGAGGTCGTCGGCGGCGCAGGCCGAGGCCGAGGCATAGAGCCCCGCGCCGTTGAACTCGAGCAGATCCTCGGCGTTCGAGGACGAGCGCAGCCGCACCATGCCCCCCGTGGTCCCGAAGACCTCGGCGGCGCGCGCCGCGATCCGCGCCGCGAGCCCCGCGGGCAGGACGCCCTCCTCCTCCATGGCCGCCCGCAGCCGCGCGAGCGCCTCGAAGCGCGCCCCGGAGTCGGTCGCGAGGCCGGGGTCGGCAAGGATCTCCTCGATGTGCTCCGCGTAGGTCACCTGGCGGCCCGGGTCGGCGAGGCTCGCGATCCGGTTCGAGCGCAGGAACTCGAGGTAGTGGCGCACGGGCACCGAGAAGCCCGCCTCGCGGTAGCGCTCGAAGGGGCCCTCGAGGACGCGCTGGAGCCGCGCGAGGTGGCTCGCCTTCCCGCCGTAGCGCGCCTCGGGGGCGACGGCGGCCCCCGAGAGGTCCATGTCCTCGAGCGCGTCGAAGGCGCCGTAGGCCGCGTCGACCTCGGGCAGGGCCTCGAGGCGCGGCCGCGCCGCGGCCCACCAGGCCTCGGCCTCCTCGGGCGCCGCGGGCTCGACGGCGTAGTCGCCCGAGCGCACCTCGAGTCGCACGAGCCGGCCCTCCAGCACCCCGAAGGCCTCCGCCGCCCCGGCCACGAAGGCGTTGGGCGTCCCACGGCGCGCCGTGCGCACGGCGAGGTGGCTCAGCTCGCCTTGAGGCTCCGCCGTGACCACCGCCGCGGGCACGCCCTCGATGTCCCGGGGCGCCCGCTCGAGGACGAGGACGTCCTGGAA
>JACQVW010000512.1 GCA_016209535.1 Planctomycetota bacterium
GACGAGGGGGTCGCCCAGCACCTGGGAGAAGGCCGCGGCGAGGTCCTGGCCCATGTCACCAGCCCAGGATGCCCCGCGGCAGCGGCACGCGGAGGACCACGGCGAAGAGGTGGTACGCGGCGGGCACCACGAGCACAACCACGAGGCCGGCCGCTCGCGGCCTCGTGCCCAGGCGGAGGAGGAGCGCGGCGAGGAGCCCGCCCGCGGTCGCGACGAAGCCGAGTGGCTCGGCGAGGAGGATGTACAGCACGACCGCCGCGACGGCCTCCGCGCAGGGGCGCAAGCCCGCCGGGATTCCCCAGCGCAGCGGCGAGCGGAGGCGCAGGCCGCCCCTCACGGCCAGGGCAGCGAGGATCCCGCCCAGCGCCGCGGCCAGGACTCCCGGGAAGAGCCACGGACCGAACCGGTCGCGGGCGAGCTCCCGGAAGCCCTCGCTCGAGAGGATCGCGCCGAGCTCCGCGTCCGTGCGCTCGAGGGTGCGCGCGAACTCCGCCGGCGGCTCGAAGGAAGTGTTGAACCCGGCGCCCCGCAGGGCCACGAGGAATTCATCGCTCCGCGCCACCTTCTCGATCGCCGCGGCCAGCCGCGCCCGCACCGACGCAGGGGTCCCCTTCGGCGCCCCGATCCCGCGCCAGGAGGCGATCTCCCAGCCGACACCTTGCTCCCGCAAGGTCGGGACCTCGGGGAAGCCCTCGAGTCGCGTGGCGGCCATCGCCCCGAGGCAGCGGATGCGCCCCGCCTCGAGGAGCGCCTTCGCCTCGGGCAGACTGCAGCAGGCGACGTCGACGCCCCCCGAGATCAGCGCCTGGAGCGACGGGGCAGCGCCGGCGCTCGGGATCCATCCCACGTCGGAAGGCTTCAGGCCCGCGGCGCGCAGCCAGCCGCCGACGGCGAGGTGCCAGATCCCGAGTTTCGCCGTCCCCGAGGCCTTCAGCGCCCCCGGGCGCCCTCGCGCCTCCTCGACGAGCTCGGCGAGCGTCCTCCAGGGCGCGTCGGCGCGGACGAAGACCGCCGCGGGGTCCTTCCCCAGGAGGACGAGCGGCTCGAAGTCCCTGTAGGAGATGCTCGTCATGCCGCGCCAGTGGAGCATGTTGATCTCCACGGTCATCATCGTGATCGTGTAGCCGTCGGCCCTGGCGAGGGCCCCCCGGCTGTGCCCCGTCACGCCGGCGCCGCCCGTGGCATTGAGGACGTTGACGGGGACGCCGAGCTCCCGCTCGAGCTGGGCCGCCACCTGGCGCGCGATGCGGTCCGTGCCGCCCCCTGGAGCCCAGGGGCATACGAGCAGGATCGGACGGTCGGGGTACGGCCCCTCGCCCCAGCACCCGAGGGCCGTCAAGGTCAGGAGGACGCTCCCGTGCAAGCTCCTGGCCGTCCCGCTCGCCGCGCCTGCGCTCACCAGTCCACCACCGAGCCGTCGTCCGCGTCGTAGGTCTCGGGGTTCCTCCAGTCGTGGCCGATCTTCGAGGCCAGGGCCTCCTCGTCGAGCTCGATCCCGAGCCCGGGCCCCGAGGGCACGTCGATGTGCCCGTCCTTCACCTCGAAGGGCCGCTTCAGGTACCCCTCGCCGAGCGACACCTGCTCCTGGCAGAGGAAGTTGGGGATGGAGGCCGCGAGCTGGATCCCCGCCGCGAGCGAGATCGGGCCGAGCGGGTTGTGCGGCGCGATCGCGGCGTAGTAGGCCTCCGCCATGCCGGCGATGAGCCGCACCTCGGTGATGCCGCCCGCGTGGCAGAGGTCGGGCTGCAGGATGGCGGCGGCGCGCTTCTCGAGGATCTCGCGGAAGCCCCACTTCGTGAAGATCCGCTCGCCGGTCGCGATGGGAAGGTGCGTCCCCCGGGCGACCTCGGCGAGGGCGTCCACGTCCTGGCACTGGACGGGCTCCTCGACGAACATCGGCTGGTGCGGCTCGAGGGCCTTGATGAGGAGCTTGGCCGTGGCAGGGCTGATCGCCCCGTGGAAGTCGATCCCGATGTCCACGTCCTTCCCGGCAGCCGCGCGTAGCTCCGCGAACTTCTCGGCCACCCGCTCGACGAAGCCCGGCGTCTCGACGAACCGCGCCGCCCCGCGCCGCCCGCCCTGCGGGCCGCTCTTGAACGTCCGGAACCCCTGCGCCATCTTCGCGAGGATCCCCTCGGGCGTCCCCGCGTGGGCGTAGACGCGGACCGACCTGCGCGTGGGCCCGCCCAGGAGCTCGTGGACCGGCACGCCGAGCGCCTTGCCCTTGAGGTCCCAGAGGGCCTGGTCGATCCCCGAGAGGGCGCTCGTCAAGATCGGCCCTCCGCGGTAGAAGGCGTGGCGGTAGATCGCCTGCCAGTGGTGCACGACGCTGCGCGGGTCCTTCCCGATCAAGTAGGGCGCGATCTCATCGACGGCTTGCTTGCACGTGAGCGCTCGGCCCTCGAGGATCGGCTCGCCGAGGCCCACGATGCCGGCGTCCGTGTGCACCTTGAGGAAGAGCCAGCGCGGCTTGACGAGGAAGGTCTCGAGCCTCGTGACCTTCATCTTGCCGTCGACGCGATCGGCGGGTCCGGCCGAGGCGTCGCCCTTCTCGTCACGCTCCTCGGCGGCGGCCGAGGCCGCAGCGCACCCGCCGAAGACGCCCGCCCCGAGCGCACCCAGAGCGCCCCGGAGCACGTCGCGGCGTCGGACTCGATCGTTCATGGTCACCTCCCTGGCGTGGATCTTTCGGTCCGCGTAAGGTACTCGCGGGGGGTGCGCGAGTCGAGCGGGACGGCCGGCGGCGAGGCAGGAGCGAGCCCTGGGCCTTGACAGCGGATCTTGCTTAGAGTAAACGTTATAACTGTCTGAACTACACGGGGCAGCAACGAGGCTATCCGCTATGGCTCGGAGGAATCCTACGGCGTCAAAAGTCGGTTGGGCGGCGTAACTCTCGGCATTCTCGGAGCTTGCGGGCTGGCTGAGTCCTGATTGTATCCGGCGGGTGGGGGGCCGCGTTCACGTTTTTGCGGGATTCCTC
>JACQVW010000567.1 GCA_016209535.1 Planctomycetota bacterium
CCCTGGACTTCTAACCCTTTGCTCTTTGGTTTCTTACCCTTTGTTTTCTCTTGTTCTCTCTTCTCTCGAGCCGAGCGAAGCGAGGCTCGACGCAGATCGCTAGTGACGAATGATCGAAGGAGACCCACCATGACCCCCCGCGCCTTGCAGCTCCCGGCTCTTCTCCCCTTTCTCTACGCCGTGGCCCTCGGCTGCCAGGCCGTGCGCCACGAGGGGCAGGACTGGCCGCCTCCGCGGCCCGCGGCCGAGGCCACACCCGGGTCCAACGCGCCCGTGGCGCCGCCGCCCGAGACCCGGCTCGAGCAGGGGACCGGTGCGCGCTCGCCAGCCGGGGTGGGCGAGGCGGTCGTGAGCGGGGTCGGCCCCGCCCTCAAGGGACGCCTCAGCGATGCCGAGAAGCAGTCGGTCCTCGAGAAGTCCCTGATCAGCCTCCTCCGCGTCATCCTCTCGAGCGAGGAGAAGCTCCAGCTCTCGGCGGGCCCCGAGGCATCCACGACGGCCAGGGGCGCCCTCACCACGAAGCTCGCCGAGCTCCAGTTCAAGGTCATCGAGAGCGACGCCCGGCTCGGGTTCAGCCCTTCCGAGGAGGACCAGGACAGGTACCGCTTGAGGAACGACTGCAACCTCGTGTTCCTCGTCGAGGGCGGGGCCAAGCAGGCGGACAAGTTCGGGGAGTTCTTCTCCTTCGAGAGCCAGCTCAAGGGCAAGGTCTTGAACCTCACGGCGCACCAGGTCATCGCCGAGAAGACCTTCCTCAAGCGGGGGAAGCGGGCGACCGACGAGCGGCAGGCCGCCGAGAGCGCCCAGGAGGCCGCGGCCGCCGACCTCGTCGCGTACCTTTCCGACGAGGTGGCGCGCAAGTGGGAGGTCACGAGCCTCGTCAAGGTGGACCTCGAGGTCTCGGGGCTCGGCCAGTTCGCCCAGGCGGACGACCTGCGCGTGGGCCTCCAGAGGCGGCCCGGGGTCTTCTACGTGTCGCTCGAGAGCTGGGACCGGGGCTCGGAGCGGGCAAAGTACGAGGTCCTCTGCCGCTTCGACGTGGAGCGGTTCATCGGCGCCTATGTGGATGAGCTGCGGCTCGGGAACGTGGTGGTCAAGAGCGTGAAGCGGAAGGGCGAGGAGATCAGGGCCCGGAAGGGGCTTCTGGACCTCCGCTGAAAGGCCGCAAACAGGGAAGCCAACAATCGGGAGATCCAAGACCATGGAACCTTCGAGAACGATAGGAGTGCCCGCCCTGGTGGCCTGGCTCGCGGTGACCCAATTCTGGCGCTTTCCGTTGCTCATCGGAGGGGCGGTGGTGGTCTTGATCGTGCTCTATTGCATCCGGCGCGCGATCCGCAGGGCCTTCCGGCCCCTCTGAACGCGCCATCGTCCCGCAGGCCCACGCAACCCACCCCGCAGGGAAAAACCCAGGAGGGAACCATGGGGCTCTTCACCAACAAGTGCTTGAATCCCGGCTGCGACCACCGGGTCCGAAAGGGGTCGAAGTTCTGCCCGAAGTGCGGCTCGGCGGCTCCCAGGGGCCTTGCGAGCTGCGGGGGCTGCGGCGCGGAGGTGCGCACCAGCTCGAAGTTCTGCTGGCGGTGCGGCGCCGAGCTGGCCACCGTGACCAAGCCCCTCATACTCGGGGAGCGCTGGGCTAGGCACCCGGAGGACTTCGCCGTCCGCGTCGATGATCCCGACATCAAGGGCTGCCTCGTGAAGCCCCTCGTCGTCGAGCACGGGACGCGAGCCCTCCTCTTCCAGGACGGCCAGTTCAAGGGGGAGCTGGGCGAGGGCCGGTACGACATGGACGGCTTCCTCGCCCGGCTGGGGCGGCTACTCATTGACAAGAACGTGAGCGTCGTCCTCGTCGACGCGGGCGACGTGGCGCTGGACCTCGAGAACGGGAACCTGTGGACGAGCGACCCCTTCGAGGTGGGGAGCTGCGCGCGGCTCGTGATCCGCGTGCGCGCCCCCGAGGTCCTTTTCGTCAACCTCTTCAAGGGCCGGAGCCGCGTCACCCTGGAGGACATCGAGGGCCAGCTCGCCGGCGAGGCGCAGATGGTCCTCTCGGGCATCGCGGCGGGGCATCGGGCCCAGGACCTCTTCGGGAACCTCGGCCTCCGCAACCAGGTCGAGGCCCAGCTCCGGGACGCGATCCAGGTCACCTTCCAGCGCCTCGGCCTGGAGCTGGCGCAGCTCCGGTTCATCGACTTCACGGGCGAGGCCTTCGAGAGGCTCCGCACAAAGCAGCAGGAGCTGGCCGTGGCCGAGGCCGAGGCGGGCCAGACCGAGCAGCGGGCGAAGCTCAACCAGCGCCTGCGCGAGGTCCTCACGCAGGACAAGATGGACGCGTTCAAGAGCGAGAAGGACCTCGAGGACTTCATCCGGCAGACGGAGCACGAGCTGGGCCTCAAGCAGGTCATCCGCCAGGACGAGATGGAGCGCCTCAGGCAGCGCTTCCAGTTCGAGAGGGACCGCGAGGGCCTCCTGAGGCGCATCGAGGTCGAGGGCATCGCAAGCGATGAGCGCCGGGAGCAGGCCTGGAAGGAACTCCTCTCGGAGGAGAGGCAGCGGGACGAGCGCCACGCGAGGGAGCTGGAGCGGGGGCTCGGGACGGCGAGGAGCGCCGCCGAGCGGCGGAAGATCGAGATCGAGATCGAGCGCCTGGAGCACGAGGAGGACGTCCGCCAGGCCGAGGAGGGGCTGAGGCTCTTGAGGGATGTCAAGGCGATCGAGCGCGAGGAGGCGGTCCTCGAGCAGGAGCTCGAGGCCAAGCGGCTCGCTGAGCGGAGCAGGGCGACCGCGGAGGCCCTCCTCTCGATCGTCGACGGCCCGGCGGCGGAGCGGATCGCCCAGATCGAGGCCCTGCGGCAGCAGCAGAAGATGACCCCCGAGCAGATCCTCGCCCTCGCGGCGGCGGCTTCCCCCCAGGCGGCGGAGGCCCTGGCGCAGAAGTACCGGGCCGAGGGGCAGCTCTCGGCGGAGAAGGCGCGCCTCCTGGAGCAGCAGATCGCCGAGCAGCGGCAGATGGCCGAGGGCTACGCCGACCGCATGGAGCGTATGATGCAGACGGCCTTGACGCAGATGGGCGGGGTGGCGACGGCGCGCGCCCGGCCCGTGGAGCCGCGGCAGACGGTGGTCGTCCCCGGCGGCGGCCTCGGCGCGCCCGTGGTGGTCGCGCCAGGTCCGACGCAGGCCGGCGCGCTGTGCAAGCACTGCGGTGCGCCCCTGGAGGGCGCGGGCGAGTTCTGTCCGTCCTGCGGTAAGAAGCAATAGGTGCCCCGGGGCGAGCGATGCGCGACGGAGCCAGCATGAAGAGGTGCCCGAAGTGCGGCGGGGAGCTCGAGAGGAGAGACGCTCTCTTCTGTGAGCGCTGCGGGGCGCGGGTCGGCGAGGCGGTCCCTCTCACGCTCGAGATCAACGACAACCACTTCTACATGGAGAGGCACGCGGGGATCCTGGACTTGAGGGTCTCGAGCTCGAGCGACCGCCCGGTGGACGCGCGACTTTCCGTGCAAGGCAGCTTCCTCGGGAGCCGGAGCGAGAGGCGCGAGGCGCGCGTGCGCCTCGCGCCCGGAGAGAACGCGCGGCGCATGTTCCAGGTCGTGCCGTCCCTGGCCGGGGAGCACTTGATCGAGCTCAAGCTATGTTGCGAGCTGGGGGGGGAGCTCCGCGCATACGTCGCCCAGCCCCTGATCCGTGTCCTCAAGGAGCAGGCAAACCCGTCGAGCTTGACCTTTCACATCGGCAGCCCCTCGGGGTCCGAGGGCGCCAAGATCGGCTTCGGGATGAGCATCAAGAACGAGCTCCACGAGCGCTTCGCCGCGGGCCTCATCAAGGACGCGAACGACCTGCTCGGCCAGAGGTTCGCCGACCACTGGGAGCCCATCCCGCTCTTCATCGACGAGGACGCGGCCCTCGCCGGCGAAGAGGCGCCGGCGGGTACCCCGAGCCGGACAGAACGCCAGGTCCCCGAGCCCTTCGGAGCGACCTTCGAGTCCATGCTTCAAGAGCTGGAGCGCCTCCAGCACGAGGATCTGGTAAGCTCCCTCGCGAAGCTCCAGGAGCTCGAGCCCGCCGGAAGGAGGATCTGAGATGCCCGGCTTCTCGAGCACCGTGCGGAAGTGGATTGACGGGCAAGCCGTGCTCCGTGCGGCCAAGGAGCGCTTCCGGCGGGAGTGGGCCGGCATCTTGGGCGAGGCGGCGGCGCGGCTCGCCGACAGGGGCTGGGGCTCGCGGTTCCTCGGCCATCCCTCCGACCTGATCCAGGTCTTCCGGCCCGACTGGCCCTCGGGGCCGAGCCAGGTGCACTACGAGGCGCTCGTGCAGCATCACTTCCGGAGGCGGGGGATCATCGACCTCAGCCTGCACGTCGAGCACGAGACCCCGAACCAGGCCGCGGTGTGCGCTGCCCTGCGCCGGCTGCTCGCGCCCCATGCGCGCGCGATCCCGGCGTGCTGCAGCGTGGGCGTGACCGACTCGCCCCTGCACGACATCTTGAAGGGCTCGCTCCCCCTCGACGGCGTCACCGGGGAGAAGCTCTTCGAGGCCTTCGAGAAGCTGGCCGAGACGGCCAGCTTCGTCGACCAGGCCCTCTTCGTGGCCGGGAATACGCCCGTGTGGAGGACGGATTTCTCGGCGGACCGCGAGGAGATCTGGCTGGAGTGGTTCGGCAGCAAGGGAGGCCAGGAGCTCGCATACGGCGCGGGCCGACTGGGCTCGGCCGCGCTCCGCATCGACGGGTCGAGGCCCAATGCCCGCCCGGAGATGAAGTACGAGAAGGGCTCCTATTCCGTGCTGGTCCACCCGACGAAGGGCCTCCGGAACGGCGCCAGGCACTACGGCTCGATCGCCCTCAAGACCACGAGGGGTGCGCACGTCGTCCTGAGGGCCGAGGGCCACAAGGGACAGACCCCGGAAGGCCACCCCAAGCAGCTCCCCCAAGCGTTCGCGTGGGCCGGCACGGCCGAGCCGTCCGAAGGTTGGCAGTGCTTGACCTGGGAGAGCCCGGTGCCCCCCGTGGAGGAGGCGGGCTACGACTTCTCGCGCGATGGGGCCTGGCTGGTCCTCGTCGTCGACACCGAGGACAGGGCATGCCTGATCGACGGCGTCGAGGTGGGGCGCGTGGCGGAGGGGACATGACCCGGAGGGAGGCTTCGATGCGGAGGCCCATGAGACCATGACCGCGGCGTTTTCCGAGGTGACCCAGCACTGGCTCCGGATGGAGAGGGACGTGATCCCCTCGATCGAGCGGCTCTTCCGGGATGAGTGGGCTCAGATGCTGCGCGAGGTGGCCTCGGCGCTGCGCGCGCGGGGATGGAACCACCGGCTCTTCGACGAGCGGACCCCCGACATGCTCCAGCTCCAGCGGCCTCACTGGCCTCCCGGGGAAGCCCAGGCCCACTTCGAGGTGCATACGAGGGACAGCCTCCCTTCCCGGCCCGAGGCGGACCTGTTCCTCCACATCGAGGACAAGCTCCCCGGCCAGGAGGCGGTGCTGAGGAGGATAAGGGGCCTCCTCAAGCCCTACGAGAGCCTGCTCCTCTCGCGAGGCGCGTGCAGCCTGCGGGAGGAGCCCCTGCACGAGGTCCTCAAGGGCTCCCTTCCCCTCGCGGACGTGACGCCCGAGATCCTGCTCGAGGCGATCGAGAAGATCGTGGAGGCCGAGAGCTTCGTGGATGAGGCGATGCTCCTTGCCGGGAAGACGGCTGTGTGGAGAACGGACTTCTTCGCCGCCGACCCTTCTCCCTGCCTCGATTGGCGCGAAGGGCTGGGCACGGGCCCTCGCGGAGGCTGGGAGCCGTCAGCCCATGGCGGGCGGCTCGACAGCCCGTGCTTGAAGCTATTCGGCGAGAGGAGCAACTACCACGAGGGGAAGAACATCCTGATCCTGCGGCATCCCGACCTTCACGACCTGGCCAACGGGCAGCGCGCCTACTGCTCCGCCGTCGTGCACGCGAGCCAGGGAGGGGAGGTTCGCTTCTATGCCGAGGCCCCGAAGGAAGGCAACTGGACGGTGGCGTTCGATGCCCCTTGCCGTCTCGAGGCCGCCGACCGGTGGCAGCTCGTGAGCTGGACGGGCAAGGTCGCGAGCCCCGAGGGCTACGACTTCGCGCGCCAGGGCCTGTACGCGTTCTTGATCGTCAAGGCCCCGCCCGCCGGTTTGCGAATCGACTCCGTGGAGCTCGGTGTCGTCCCATGAGCGAACGCTGTAGAGGAAGGTGACCGGAATGCGCCTGTTCAAGTCCAAGGAGGAGCGCAGGATCGAGCGCAACATCCAGATCCAGAAGACCCTGGGGCTCTTCGCCGCGCAGATCAAGAAGCTCAAGGGGCAGCAGGAGGCGTACATCGCCGCGGCGCGCGAGGCCAGGAGGGTCAACGCGCCCCAGCAGTGCGAGCTGGCCAAGAAGGCCCTCAAGCAGACGCTCGGCCAGAGGCGCAGGCTCGAGCACCAGCTCCTCACCCTCAGGATCGCGACGCAGATGAAGGAGCAGGCCGAGACCCACGCCGAGTTCGCGAAGGCCCTGCGGGCGGTGAGCAAGACCATCGGCGCCATGTTCGGAGCGGCCGACATGGTGAGGACCCAGAGGGACTTCGAGGTCGCCATGGCGAAGGCGCAGTCCATGGAGCAGCGGATCGATCTCTTCCTCGCGAGCAGCGCACCCGTCCTGGCGGGCGAAGGGACGGGCGAGGAGGAGGTCGTCAAGGACGAGGAGATCGAGAGCCTGATCGCCGCGGAGGCCGCCCACGCGGAGCGCGCCGCCGACGCGGACATCGACCGCGGGCTGAAGGAGGTCCGCGACGCGCTGGAGAAGGGCGGATGATGCAGCAGTTCCTCCTCGACAACTTCCGCAGGTACCAGGCGCGCGGCATCGAGGCCCACAGGCGCGGCGACCACAAGACGGCGCGGACCAGCTTGCTCAAGGCCGCCGAGCTGCTCTTCAAGCTCGCGGCCGGGTCCCAGGGGGAGCTGAAGCGGATCCGGCAGGAGAAGGCGTACAAGCTGCTCGAGATGGCGAAGTCGATAGCGGCCAAGCCGTCCCCGACACCTTTGCGAGAGGAGCGCCTCGCGCCGCAAGGGGAGGAAGCCGATGAGGGTCGAGGCGAGCGCTGGATCGTGACGGACGTGCCCGAGGTGAGCTTCGACGACGTCGCCGGTCTCGAGGACGTCAAGGCCGTCATCCGCAAGCGCGTCATCTACCCCTTCCAGCACCCGGAGGTGGCGAGGAAGTACCGCAAGCAGGCCGGGGGCGGGGTGCTCCTCTACGGGCCGCCGGGGACGGGGAAGACGCTGATCGCCAAGGCAGTCGCCAGCGAGGTCGACGCGGCCTTCCTCTCGGCCCGTTGCAGCGACGTCATGTCCAAGTGGGTCGGGGACGCGGAGCGGAACATCAAGGGTCTCTTCGATGCGGCTCGCCAGCGCCCGCGGGCGGTGCTCTTCATGGACGAGACGGAAGCGCTCGTCCCCAAGCGGGGCGGCGATTCGACGGTCATGAACCGGGTCATCCCCGAGTTCCTGACCCAGCTCGACGGGATCCAGGGCCGGCACTCGGGGCTGCTCGTCCTGGGGGCGACCAACCGGCCCTGGGACATCGACGAGGCGGCCTTGCGGCCGGGGCGTTTCGGGGAGCTGGTGTACGTCGGGTTGCCGGACCTACCGGCGCGCCGAGCGATCGTCGCCGCCGCCTTGAAGGGCATCCCCATGGCGGGGGAGGTGGACATCGACTCCCTCGCCGCCGATGCGGCCGGCCTCAGCGGAGCCGACCTTGTCGGCCTCTGCGAGCTGGCCAAGGATGGCCCCTACGAGCGAGAGATCAAGACGGGCGTGCCGCAAGAGCTTGAGCTGGAGGATGTGCAGGCAGCCCGGGCGAGCCTGCGGCCGTCGGTCTCGGCAGCGCAGCTCGCTCGCTACGAGGACTTCCGGCGCGGGCTTCGGGCCGCGAGATAGGACGCTCCTCGGGGGTTGCTTGTGCGCGAGCTCGCAAGTAAAACTGGCGGCGAAGGGTTTCGGATCCAGGGGGGCCTCCCCGCAAGGCGCCTTGCAGAGCATCTGGAGCCGGGGCCGCGGCCAAGCGGCCGTCTGCCTTTGTGCCCGAGGGCTCCGTTTACTTGAAGAGAGGTCAGCCTCAAGTGCAGAACTGCCCGAACTGCAGCGCGACGCTCGAGCGTAAGGGCGCGAGCTTCTGCTCGCAGTGCGGCTCGAGGCTGCCCGATCTCGACGCCACGGGAAGCGCGCCAGTCGGCGAAGACCAGGGTCAGGCGCTCGGGGGTAGGTCGGTGGGCGTGCAAGGGCTCGCGGCCGGGACCCCAGGAGACCAAGACCCCGGGGTCGATCGCCTCGGGGAGGTGAGCCTGCCCTCCGGCCTCGTCATGGCGACGCCGGTTCTGACCGCAGGGAACCCGGCAGAGGGCCCCGGCGCGGGGCGGTCACGATTCGCCACCTCATGGACGCCTGGAGCCGTCGAGGTCCTCATCAACGACAACCACTTCTACATGGAGGGCAAAGCGGGCGTCCTGGACTTCATGATCGTGAACCGCCTCGGGGAGGCCGCGAGCGGCCTGCGGCTCGAGGTTCACTGCGACATGCTTGGGGCGATCTCTCATTCGGGAGTGTTCCCTCTGGACCTGGAGCCGGGCGAGACGCACCGCGAACGGTTCCCGGTGAAGCCGCTGGAGCCGGGGGAGCACTTGATCAACCTGGTCCTGACCTACGAGGCTGAGGGCCATTCTCGCGCTTGCAGGGCGCAGCAGACGATCCGTGTGCTCGCCGAGACGGCGACGCCGGAAAGCGTCATCGTCAACATCGACCGCAGCATCCATGCCGCCTCGGGGGCGAAGATCGGATTCGGGATGAGCATGCGGGAAGCCGTCCATGAGGGCCTGGCGAAGGGTCTAATCACGAGCGTGAACGACCTTCTGACCCAGGCCTTTCCTGACCAGTGGAAGCCCGTGCAGCTCCGCCAGCACAAGGCCCTCGAGAAGGAGCTCAAGGAAGCTGCCTCCCGCAGGGTCAAGGTCGTTGCGCACCCACCTCAGTGGCGGGCACGAGCGAGCAGAGCGAGGCTCGCCGTGGTCTCCGCGGCAGGGCGATGCGAGTCGAGCTTGCTCTTGGGTCTGTCCGAGGTCCGGCTTGGTCGAGCACGGGAACGCTGCGATATCGCTCTTCGGGTGCTGCCGAGGTCGGAGGCGAACGATCAGAAGACGCTCCAGATCACCGGCGCAAGGCCGCACTGCTCCATAGGGTTGCGAGCGGAGGGGTTGTTTGTGGTCGATCACGACTCCGTGAACGGCACGGAGCTCCAGGGAGCACGCCTTCGCAGAGAGAGGATGCTCCCGCTCGATCGTCCTTCGGAGCTTGCCGTCGCGGGTGTCCTTCGCCTCCGGCTGGTTCCTTTCGTCGAGAGGAAGGACCTCGAAGCTTTTCAGGCTTCCGACCATAGCCTCCTGGGCGAGCCCGACGACCTGTGGCGCCTGGCAGACCGGCTTGCCGTACGCTCGTTGGTCCTCGAGCGGGTTGACGATGCGGTCCGCGAAGAACGGTATGTCCTGGTCTATCGATTCGCGTGCATCGGGTCCGGCCCTGACTGCGAGATCCCCTGGCCATCCCGCACGGGTCAGGGTGCTGCGGCGCGGATCGCGCGCCTGGGAGGCCAGTTCTGGCTGGAGAGTCGCCCGGGCTCGACGGAACCCGAGGTGGAAGGGGTCGTGGTGCCTTCCGGGTGGGCTTGCCCGCTTCGCTGCGGCAACAGGATCGTGCTCGGCGGCTTCGAGGGCCAGTTCACGGAGTTTCAGCAGCTCGGACTCTAGCCGCGCCTGCCCGGCCGTGGAGAGTCCGGGGCCCCCGTTTTTCGAGGCGCGATAGACTGCAGGCGATTGGGCGGCGCAGCGGGCCTGTCTCGCCCCTGAAGCCATGGTAGACTGCGGCCTCTCACGGACACCATCCCGCACCACCCCGTTTCCCAGACGGAGAAGCAGCCCATGCCCGCGACCCTGACGCGCCCGCACCCTGGCCCGATCGCAGCGACCCTCGCCGCCGTGACCCTCGCCGCCGTGACCCTCGCCGCCGTGACCCTCGCCGCCGTGACCCTCGCCGCCGCGCCCCCGTCGGCCGTGGCGCAGGAGAAGGAGGGCGCGAAGGAGCGCCGCCTCCTCTACGTGGCCGTCCCCGGCGTGCGGGACTACCTCGAGCACGGCGGCCACGGGCTCATAGTCTTCGACATCGACCAAGGGCACAGGTTCGTGAAGCGCATCCCCACGGCGGGCCTCGGCGAGGGGGGGAAGCCCTTGAACGTGAAGGGCGTCTGCGCCAGCGCCGCCACGGGGAGGATCTACGTGAGCACCATCGCCACGCTCACCTGCCTCGACCTCGTCACCGAGAAGGTCCTCTGGGAACGCGCCTACGACGGCGGCTGCGACCGCATGGCCATCTCCCCCGACGGGCGCACGATCTACCTCCCGAGCCTCGAGAAGGACCACTGGCACGTGGTGGACGCGGTCTCCGGCGACGTGATCCAGAAGGTCGTCCCGCGCTCGGGAGCCCACAACACGGTGTACGGGCCCGACGGCAAGGAGGCGTACCTCGCGGGGCTCCGCTCGCCCCTCCTCACGGTCGCCGACACCCGGGACCACCGGAGCCTGCGCACCGTGGGCCCCTTCTCGGCCCCCATCCGGCCCTTCACCGTGAACGGCTCCCAGACCCTCTGCTTCGTCAACGTGAACGAGCTGCTCGGCTTCGAGGTGGGCGACCTGAAGACGGGGAAGATGCTCCACCGGGTCGAGGTCCTGGGCTTCGAGAAGGGGCCCGTCAAGCGCCACGGCTGCCCCAGCCACGGGGTCGGCCTCACCCCCGACGAGCGGGAGCTGTGGCTCACCGACGCCCACAACCGCCGCCTCCACGTCTTCGACGCCACCCCGACGCCGGCCATGCCGCCGAAGCAGGTGGCGTCGATCGATCTCCGCGACGAGCCGGGGTGGGTGACCTTCTCCATCGACGGGACCTTCGCCTACCCCTCGACGGGCGACGTGATCGAGACGAGGACGCGCAGGATCGTGGCCGGCCTCAAGGACGAGGTGGGGCGCGACGTCCAGTCGGAGAAGCTGCTCGAGATCGACTTCGCCGGCTCGAAGCCCTTGCGCGCCGGAAACCAGTTCGGGGTCGGGGGGAAG
>JACQVW010000524.1 GCA_016209535.1 Planctomycetota bacterium
CCTCCTCCCGCCCCTTCGGGTACAGTGTGCCCCATGCTCTCGGGTTGGACGCTCATCGCCGCCGCGTCCGTAGCTGGCGCTCCGCCGTCGCTGCCTTCGTTGCCGGCGCCGGTCTTCGAGCGCGACGTGCTGCCGGTCCTCGCCCAGCACTGCCTCAAGTGCCACGGGCTCGAGGCGTGGAAGGCGCGGCTCGACCTGCGCACGGCGGCGCTCCTCTTCCGCGGGAGCGAGAAGGGGCCCGTGGTGGTGAAGGGCTCGGCGGAGCAGAGCCTCCTCTACCGCAAGGTCGCCGAGCGCTCCATGCCGCCCGGGGACGGGCTCAAGCCGAGCGAAGCTCAGGTGGAGGTGATCCGGCGCTGGATCGACGCCGGCGCTCTCGCCGAGGCCGGGGACGCCGCGGGGGCGGCGCCGGCCGCGGCGGAGGCACCCGCCGTCACGGACGACGACCGCGCCTTCTGGGCCTTCCAGCGGCCCTCGCGGCCCGTGCCGCCGGCCCTTCGCGACGCGGCGCGGGCGCGGACGGCCGCCGACGCCTTCGTCATCGCGCGGCTCGAGGAGCACGGGCTTGCGCTCGCGCCCGAGGCCGACCGGCGCACCCTGGCGCGCCGGCTCTCGCTCGACCTCACGGGCCTGCCCCCCGAGCCCGAGCTCGTGGAGGAGTTCCTCGCGGACGGGTCCCCCGACGCCTACGAGCGCCTCGCCGACGCGCTCCTCGCCTCGCCGGCCTTCGGCGAGCGGTGGGGCAGGATCTGGCTCGACGCCTGCGGGTACGTGGACGTCTCGGGGGGGGACAACGACGCCGGCACGATCAAGCTCGCCGAGGGCGAGTGGCGCTACCGCGACTACGTGGTGCGGTCCTTCAACGAGGACTTGCCGCTCGACCGGTTCCTCGCGGAACAGATCGCGGGCGACGAGCTCGCCGGGTGGCGCCGCGGCGAGGTGCCCTCGCCCGAGGCGCGCGAGATGCTGGTCGCGACCGGGTTCCTGCGCTCGGCGGCCGACGACACCGACGAGAACGAGCTCAACACGGCCGACATCCGCCACGGCGTGCTGGCGCGCACCGTGGAGGTCGTGACGGGGAGCCTCCTCGGCCTCACGATCCAGTGCGCCCGGTGCCACGACCACAAGTACGACCCGATCCCGCAGCGCGACTACTACCGATTGAGCGCCGTCTTCGCGCCGGCCTTCAATCCCCAGTCCTGGCTCCAGCCCAAGGACCGGGCGCTCAAGGACGGCGCGGACGTGCTGCAGGCCGTCTACGACGTGGGCCCCCCGCACTCCACCTACGTCCTCCGGCGCGGGAGCCACGAGGCGCCGGGCCCCGAGGTCGCGCCGGGCTTCCTGAGCGTCCTCTGCGAGCCCGGCGAGACGAGCGAGGCCGCGTTTGCGGCGTTCTCGGCGCTCACGGCGCTCACGGCGCGCCCGGCACCCGCCGCCGGTCCCACGGGCGCGGGGGCGGGAGCGCCCGCAGCCGCTCCCGCGGGAGCCACGAGCGGCCGGCGGCTCGCCTTCGCTCGCTGGCTGACCGCGCCCGGCTCGCGGGCGGCGGCGCTCGTGGCGCGCGTCGCGGTGAACCGCGCCTGGCAGCGCCTCTTCGGCCGGGGGCTCGTCGAGACGCCCGAGAACCTGGGCCGCTCCGGCGCCCGGCCCACGCACCCGGAGCTCCTCGAGCGGGTCGCCTCGGAGCTCATGGAAGGAGGCTGGCGCTGGAAGCCCCTGGTCCGGCTCCTCGTCACCTCGAGCGCGTACCGGCAGGCCTCGGCGCGCCCTGAAGCCGTCTCGGCGCACCCCGGAGCCGTCTCGGCGGAGGCCATCGACCCGGAGAACAAGCTCCTCTGGCGCATGCGGCTCCGCAGGCTCGAATCGGAGGCCGTGCGGGACGCGATCCTCGCCTCGAGCGGCGCCCTCGACCGGAGGCTGGGCGGGCCGCCCTCGCCCCTCGAGGTCCGCCCCGACGGCAGGATCGTCCTCAAGGAGAAGGAGCTGCCCTCTCCCGAGGCCAGGCGGCGCCGGAGCCTCTACGTCCTCGCCCGCCGGAACTACCACCTCTCCTTCCTCGCCGCCTTCGATCAGCCCGTCGTCGCGACGAGCTGCGCCGCCCGCGCGGCCTCGACCGTCGTGTCGCAGGCGTTGACCCTCCTCAACGACGCCTTCGTCATCGAGGAAGCCGAGCGGTTCGCGCGGCGCGTGGCGGCGGAGACGGCAGAGACTGCGAAGCGGGGCAGGGCGGCGGAAGCGAGGATCGCGAGGGCCTTCGAGGTCGCCCTCGGCCGGCCGCCGGCGGAGACCGAGGTAGCCCTCTGCGCCGAGGCGCTCGCGCGGCACGCGGCGCGGTACGCTGAAGCGGGGGCCGCGCCCGCCGAGGCGAGCCTCCGGGCCCTCGCGCACGTCTGCCAGGACCTCTTCAACACGAGCGAGCTCCTCCATGCGCCTTGATCGCTTGCCGCTCGATCGTCTGCCACGCGGGCCTGGGACGCCGGTCCTCACGCGCCGTGAGATCCTCGGGATGATGGGCTCCGGGTTCGGCAGCCTGGTCCTCGCGTCGATCCTCGAAGCCCGGCCCGGACGCGCCGCGGACCGGGCGCACCCGGCCATGGCGCGCGCCGTGATCCTGCTCGTACAGAACGGCGGCCCGAGCCAGATGGACCTCTTCGACCCCAAGCCCGCGCTGAACCGCCTCGAGGGCCAGATCCACACGACGAAGGTGGAGATGTTCCAGCCGGGGAGCGAGGGGAACCGGCTCCTCGGCACGCCGTTCCGCTTCTACCGCCGCGGCCGCTCGGGCATGGAGATCTCGGAGGCGATCCCGCACCTCGGGTCGGTCGCGGACGACCTCTGCCTCGTGCGCTCCATGCACACGGAGCACAACAACCACACCGAGGCCCTCGTCATGCTCGCGACGGGGAAGATCTTCCCGGGACGGCCCGCCCTCGGATCCTGGATCTCCTATGCCCTCGGGACCGAGAACGAGGACCTGCCCGCCTTCGTCGTCCTGAGGGACCCGAAGGGCTACAACACGTCGGGCACCTTGCTCTGGCAGAACGCGTGGCTGCCCGCAGTCCACCGCGGCACGGAGCTCAGCGCCGTGGGAGCCCCCGTCTTGAACCTCCACCCGCCCGCGCCCCGGCTCCCCGGCGCGGACCGGGACGACCTGGAGCTGATCCGCAGGCTCAACGAGGAGCACCTCCGCCGCCACCCCGGCGAGAGCGAGCTCGAGGCGCGGATCCAGAGCTACGAGCTCGCGGCCCGCATGCAGCTCGCGGCGAGCGAGATCCTCGACTCGAGCCGCGAGAGCGGCGCCACGCGCCGCCTCTATGGCCTCGAGAGCCCCGTCACTGCGGGGTACGGCGCCCGCTGCCTCCTCGCGCGCCGCCTCGTCGAGCACGGCGTGCGGTTCGTCATGGTGATGCCGCCCGTCGAGCCTCAGTTCCAGCCCTGGGACGCGCACAAGGACACGAAGGACGAGAACGAGAAGATCGCGGCCCAGGTCGACCTCCCCTCGGCGGCGCTCATCAAGGACCTGAAGGCCCGCGGCCTGCTCGACAGCACCGCCGTGGTCTGGGCCGGCGAGTTCGGGCGCCTGCCGGTGTCGCAGAACGGGAAGGGCCGCGATCACAACCGGAACGCCTTCAGCGTGCTCCTCGCCGGCGGGGGCTTCGTGGCGGGCTGCGTGCACGGCGCGACGGACGACGTGGGCTACCGGGCCGTCGAGGGCCGCGTGAGCGTGCCCGACCTCCAGGCGACGGTGCTCCACGTCCTCGGCCTCGACCACCAGCGCCTCTCCTACCTCCACCACGGCCGCCGCGAGACGCTCACGGACGCGTCCGTGACGGGCGCCAGGGTCGTCGCGGAGCTGCTCGCGTGAGCCGCACCCGCTACGAGCTCGGGGCGAGCGTCCCAGCCACGGGGCGCTGGCGTGCCGTGCCGTTCGCAGCCTGTCTGGCCGCGAGCGCGTTCGCCCCCCGAGCCCTCGAGGCCGCCCCGGCGCGCTTCGTGCGGGGCGACGCCGACGCGAGCGGGGCCCTCGGCCTCACCGACGCGATCGGCGTCCTGCGCCAGCTCTTCGGGGGCGAGGGCGGCCCCCTGAGATGCCTCGATGCCGCGGACGCGGACGACAGCGGGCGCCTGGAGATCACCGATGCGATCGCCGTCCTCGCGCACCTCTTCCTCGGCGGCCCGCCGCCCCCCGCGCCATACCCCGACTGCGGCCTCGACCCTACGGGGGATGACCTCGACTGCGAGGACTTCGCTCCCTGCGCAGAGGCGCGCGAGCCTCCGGGGCTCGACTTGCGGCCTCCGAACCGCTCCTGCGTCGCGTTCCCGAGGCCGCGCGAGGCGACGGGCGCCGCCCTCCAGCGGGTCTTCCCCGCCTTGAGCTTGATCGGCATCCTCGACATGCGGCACTCGCCGGGCGATCCTTCGGCGTGGTACGCCGTCCGGAAGCCGGGCTACGTCTACCGCTTCGAGAACAGGGACGGCGTTACGGCGAAGTCGACCGTGGTGACGCTCACGGACCGCGTCGCCTCGACCGACGAGGGCGGCCTCCTCGGCATGGCGTTCCACCCGCGCTTCGCCTCGAACGGCCACGCGTTCCTCTACTACACGGCGGCGGGGTCGCCCCTCGTGGTGCGCGTGTCGCGGTTCACGTCCCCCGACGGGGGCGCGACCCTCGATCCCGCGTCGGAGCGCATCCTCCTGTCGATCGACCAGCCCACGCTCTACCACCACGGCGGCGCGATCCTGTTCGGCCCCGACGGCTACCTGTACGCGGGCGTCGGCGACGGAGGCCGCGAGGCGACCGCCCAGGACACCGGCGCCCTGCCCGGCTCCGTCCTCCGCATCGACGTCGACCGTGGGTCCCCCTACGCGATCCCTCCCGGCAACCCCTTCGCCTCGGGCGGGGGGCGGCCCGAGATCTACGCCTGGGGCCTCAGGAACCCGTGGAGGCTCGCCTTCGACCCCGTGACGGGCGAGCTGTGGGCGGGCGACGTGGGCAAGGACGGCTGGGAGGAGGTGGACCGCATCGAGAACGGGAAGAACTACGGCTGGCCGATCCGCGAGGGCGCCCACTGCTACGGAGCGGCGTCGTGCAGCGCCGCGGGGCTCGTGGACCCCGTCGTCGAATACCCGCAGTCCGAGGGGAACTGCGTCATCGGCGGCTGCGTGTACCGCGGCGCGGCCATCCCGGGGCTCCAGGGCGCGTACGTCTACGGCGATTGGGGGAACGGGAGGATCTGGGCGGCGACCGCCGACGCCTCGGGCCGCGCCTCCTCGAGGCTCCTCGTCGAGAGCGGGCTCAGGATCCTCTCCTTCGCCCAGGGCGAGGACGGCGAGGTCTTCGTCCTCTCGGGCGACAAGGTCCACAAGCTCGTCCCGGCCCCTGGCGGGGGCGGCGGCGCCCCCGACGAGTCGTTCCCCCAACGTCTCTCCGAGACGGGCCTCTTCGACCCGGCGGACACGAGGCGCCCCGGGCCATGCCTCATCCCCTACGGCGTCAACGCGCCCCTCTGGTCCGACGGCGCCGAGAAGGAGCGGTGGCTCGCGGTCCCGGACGGGGCCGCGATCCGCGTCCTGCCCGACGGCGACTGGGACCTCCCCGTGGGCTCGATCCTCGTGAAGAGCTTCAATCTCGCGGGGAGGCTCGTCGAGACGCGCCTCCTCATGCGCCACGATGACGGCGAGTGGGCCGGCTACAGCTTCGAGTGGGACGACGCCGAGAGCGACGCGGTGCTCCTCGCCGGCGAGAAGACGAAGGCCATCGGCGGCGGCACGTGGACCTTTCCGAGCCGGTCCCAGTGCCTCCAGTGCCACACGGCGGCGGCGAGGAGGACCCTCGGCCTCGAGACGGCGCAGCTCAACGGGCCCTTCACCTACCCGCAGACCGGCCGCACCGCGAACCAGCTCGCGACCCTCGAGCACATCGGCCTCTTCGAGGCGCCGCTCGGAGCGCCGCCCTCGGAGATGCCCGCCCTCGCCGATCCCTCCGACGCGTCGGAGCCCCTCGAGCTGCGCGCGCGCTCCTATCTCCACTCGAACTGCTCGAACTGCCACCGGCCCGACGGCGGAGGCCGCGGCGCGGCGGACCTGCGGTTCGCGACGCCCAGCAGGAACGTCTGCGACGCCCTTCCCCTCGCCGGCGACCTGGGGGTCGCGGGCGCGCGCCTCCTCGCGCCCGGAGATCCCGCGAGGTCCCTGATCTCGCTCCGGATCCGCGCCACCGGCGCCGCGAAGATGCCGCCCCTGGGGCGCGCCGTGGTGGACGATGCCGGCGCAGGGCTCGTCGACGCGTGGATCGCGGCCCACCCGCCCTGCGAGGCGCCGCCCGCGGGCGAGGTCATCCTCGACGACGGCGGCACCGGCACGTCCTCCTTCGGCGACTGGAGGCCCTCGAACGGCCCGAATCCCTACGGCACGGGCAGCCTCTTCGCGAAGTCGGCGGGCGCGTGGTACCGCTTCCATGCGGAGCTGCCCGCTCCAGGGACCTATGAGGTCCAGCTCTGGTGGACCGAGTACTCCAGCCGCCTGGCCGCGGTCCCGATCGAGGTGACGCACGCCGCGGGCACGGCGGAGCTCGCCGTTGACCAGCGGCGGGACGGCGGCCGCTGGAACGCGCTCGGCGCCTTCGCGTTCGACGGTCGGGCGGCGGTCACGGTGCGCTCCCCCGGCGGCGGCTCCGCGTGCGCCGACGCGGTGAGGATCGTGCCCGCGGCTCCGTGATCTGCCCGCCGGCGTCGCCGGCGCTCCGCGTCATGGTTTCGCCGCGAGCAGGTCCTTGAAGCGGACCAGCGCGTCGAAGTAGCCCTCCGACTCGACGGCCGGGTCCAGGTCACCCTCGTAGACCAGCACCGGCCGGACCGACATGCCGCGCGGGACGCGAAGCGCATCGACCTTGCGCGAGACCTCTTCGATGATTTCCCGGTTGATCCGGGATCGACACTTCACCTCGCAGACGTAGAGCGTCCGCTTCGTCTGGATGAGGAGGTCGATCTGGCAGGCTTCTTGACGGTCCGTGCGGCGCTGGAAGTAAGGCGCGGCGCTCCGCACCGACGAGCTCCCGACGCCGAGGGAAGAGAGCAGCGCGGGCAGGTTTCCGAGCACGAGGTTCTCGAACTGGAGCCCCAGGATGACGTCCCAGCGGATGATCTCGTCCAGCGAGGCCGTCGCGTACAGCCCTTGCTGGATCGCATCCTTCAGGGGTTCCACGTGGCGCAGGTAGAAACGCGAGTAGTTGTCGACGAGGCGGTACTTGTGGAGGCGGGAGGGCGCGGCGCGCCCGGGGGCATAGACGGCGGCCTTGCGCACGAAACCGGAGAGCTCGAGGTGGCGCAGGTAGCGGCTCAAGACGCCGCTCCGCTCCCTGCCGAGGGCCGCGGCGATCTCGCCGAGGCTCTTGTCGCCCTCGGACAGGGCCCGGAGGATCCTCTCGTACGCGGGAGAGCGCGCGGCGAGCGTCTCGCTGAAGATCTGCTGGAACTCGGAGAAGAGGAATCCTTCCTTCCGGAAGCAGAGCCGCCGGATGTTGACCTCGGCGGACTGCGCTGGCTTGATCTCCTCGAGATAGCGCGGGACCCCCCCGGTGACGGACAAGATCTTCAGCTTCTCGAGCGAGGAGACGCGCTCCCGCCGCGCGCCCCAGAAGAGGTCGCACGCCGGCAAAGGCAGCGGAGCCAGCTCCATCGCGAGGGAGATCCTGCCCACGAACCCCGTGTTGTTGAGGATGTTCTCCTCGATCCAGGCGTTGACGGAGCCGCAGAGGATGAGGACGAGGCCCTTCTTCGCCTTGAGCTCCAGGTCCCAGGCGACCTTCAGGTGACCCGCGAAGTCCCTGTCGCCGATCGCGAGCCACGAGACCTCGTCGAGCAGCACGACGCACGAGGCGCCGCGGATCTGATTCGCCAGGAGGGAGAAGGCTTGCGGCCACGACGCGAGCGACAGGACCGGGAGCCCGGTCTGTCTCGCAAGCTGCTCGGAGAAAGCCGCGAGCTGCTCGCTGGAGGTCAATCCCGGTCGGGGCGGAAGCCCCTGGAGCTCGAGGAAAGTGTCGGCTTCTCTTCCGAAGACCTCGGCCAGGGTGCTCTTCCCGATCCGGCGCCGGCCGCGCAGCAGGATCATGGACGCTCCGTCCTTCCTTCGCACGGAGCGCATCTGCGCCAGCTCATCATCTCGGCCAACGAACAGCATGGAGGGCCTGGGGCGTCGATTTCGTGATCGAGAGAAGGTACCTCGCAGGTATCACCAAATCAACACATTGTCGTTTTCGTGGTACCTGAGATCGGCCTCTGAGCGATCACGAAAGCGACCGCCGGCGCCGCGGAGGCGCCGCTTGAAGCTCACCCCTTGAAGACCCGGAAGAGGTACCCGAAGCAAGGAAACAGCAACACCGCCCCGGCGGCGAGGGACACCACGAGGAGCCCGAGGGTCGCGGGGGGCGACGCGGCGCTGTAGATCGTGTGCGCCGGCTCCACGAGGTACGGAAACTGCGCGAGGCCCCAGCCCCAGAGGACCATGGCGACCGTGCCCGCCGCGCAGGCCCGCGCCGTCCTGTACCGCCGCGTCCAGAGGGCCGCCGCGGTCGCGGCCCAGAGGAGGGCGGCCGCGGCCACGAGCAGCACCCCCCACCACGTCTCCTGGAGCCCGTGGAAGACGCGAGGCGCGCCGCGCCGCGCGAGGAAGAGGACGGCGATGCCGCAGAGGGGCGAGGCCGCAGCGGCGGCGATCGCCCGCCTGCGGAAGTCCTCCCCGAGCCCCTGGTCGCGCGCCTCGAGGGTGAGGTAGGCCGCGGCGAGGAGCGCGAAGAGGACGACCGCCAGGAGGCCCACGGCGAGGGGGAAGGCCGCGAGCCAAGGCGCGACGAAGCGCTCGCCGAAACCTCCGTCTTCGGGAAATCGCCCCGCGGCCATGGCCCCGGCCGTCACGCCGAGGAAGAAAGGCGTCACGGTGCTCGCGCCCGCGAAGACGGCGCTCCAGCGCCGCTCGGCGCCCTCGCCACTCCGATCGTAGGCGCGGAAAACGAAAGCCGAGCCGCGCAGCACGATCCCCACGAGGACCGCCGTGAGCGGTAGGTGGAGGGTCGTGGAGACGGCCGCGAAGGCGACGGGGAACGCCGCGAAGAGGACGACGACCGCGACGATGAGCCACACGTGGTTCGCCTCCCACACGGGCCCGATGGCCTCGGCGATGAGCCGCCTCTGCGCCCGCGCCCTCGGCCCCGAGGCGAGGAGGTCCCACACGCCGCCTCCGTAGTCGGCCCCGCCCAGGAGGGCGTAGAGGGTGAGGCAGACGAGGACGACCGCGGCGAGGATCTCCTCAGGGCGCAGCATGGGTGCTTCCGGTCCCGGCGGTTGCGACCCCCGCTTCCTCCGGCCTGGTCTCGCGGAACTGGCGGACGAGGACCAGCGCCACCACGGCCGCGAGGAAGATGTAGAGGCCCGTGAAGAGGAGGAAGGGCACGACGAGGCCTGGCATGGGCGTCACGGCGTCCTCCGTGCGCATCACGCCCTGGACGATCCAGGGCTGACGGCCGACCTCGGTCACGGTCCAGCCAGCCTCTATGGCGACGAAGCCGAGGGGCGACGCCGCCACCACGGTCCGCCGGAAGGCCCTCGAGCCCGGGAGGCTCCGCCTCCATGCGACGAGGGCGGCCCAGACCGAGACGCCGAGCATCGCGACGCCCGCGAGGACCATGACCTGGAATGCGGAGTGGACTGCGGCCACCGGCGGCCACTCGTCGCGCGGAAAGGCCTCGAGGCCCTTCACCTCGGCGTCCGGGTCGTGCCAGGCGAGCAGGCTGAGCCCCCGCGGGAACTCGACCGCGCCGCGCGTCTCGAGGGCCTCCTCGTCGGGCCAGCCACCGAGACGGAGGGGCGCTCCGCGCTCGGTCCGGAACTGCCCTTCCATGGCGGCGAGCTTCACGGGCTGCGTCCGCGCCACCTGGCGCGCGAGGAGGTCGCCGCTCGCGACCTGCAGGACGGCCGCCGGGCAGCCCAGGGCGAGGGCAAGCGCGAGCGCCCGCCCGTGGAAGCGGCTCCCCCGGTCGCGGAGCAAGTAGAACGCGTGGACCCCCGCGACGGCGAAGCCCGCCGCGGCGTACGCCGCAAGCAGCATGTGCAGCACCTGCGCGCCGGCGGCGGGGTTGAGCATCGCCGCGACAGGGTCCACGCCGACGGCGCGGCCGGCCTCGAGACGGAAGCCGGCGGGCGTGTTCATCCAGGCGTTCGCCGTCACCACGAAGGCTCCCGAGGCCGCGCCGCCCAGGGCCACCACGATCCCGGCCAGGAGGTGGGCTCGCGGCGGCACGCGATCCCAACCGTAGAGGTAGATCCCGAGGAAGATCGCCTCGGCGAAGAACGCGAACCCCTCGAGGGCGAAGGGGAGGCCGATCACGGACCCCGCGAAGCTCATGAAGCGAGGCCAGAGGAGCCCGAGCTCGAAGGCGAGGACCGTGCCCGAGACGGCGCCCACGGCGAAGAGCACCGCGGTCCCCTTGGCCCAGCGCTTCGCGAGCTCGAGGCACACGGCGTCCCCCGTGCGGAGCCACCTCCACTCGGCGATCGCCATGAGGACCGGCATGCCCATGCCCGCCACGGCGAAGACGATGTGGAAGGCCAGGGAGACCGCCATCTGGAGGCGGGCGAAGAGGAGGTCCGGCATGGGGGGACATCATAAGCCCATGCGCCGCCGCATGCTGGCGGCCCTCCCTGAATAACGCCTCCGTGCCCTCGTCTACCCCCGCAGTTTCCGGGCAGAAGCGCGAGTAGGGAACACGCACCAAGGAGACAGGCCATGAAGCGCACACTCGTCATCGGCGCCCTCGTCCTCGCGGGACTCCTCACCTTCCCGGCGGCGGCCAACGCGGACCACAGGAGCCGGCGCTGGGGAGTCAGCTTCGGCTTCGGGTTCGACGGCGCCCACGTGGACCTCGGCTACTCGCGGCACCGCCACCACCACCGCCCCGTCCACGTGCACGTGCGGGCCCCGATCTACCGGCAGATCTGGGTGGCGCCCGTCTACGACACGGTGATCGCCGGCTACGACCGCTGCGGCAGGCCGAGCTACCGCACGGTGCAGGTCCGCTGCGGCTACTACGATTCGGTGGTCGTCGGCTACCGCTGCAGCGGCTGCGGCGCGTACTGCGACTGAGGACTTCGAAAGTCAGTCACGTTCAAAGCCACGGGGAGGCGAGGTCACCTCTTCGCCTCGCCGTCTTTCTTCCCCTCGAGGAAAGCCTGGCTCCGGAGCCAGCCGCGGCGGGCGAAGCAGACGAGGAGGCCGGCGCCGATCGCGGCCATGACGACCCAGATCGCGAGGTACCCGTAGCGCCACTTGAGCTCGGGCATGACGTCGAAGTTCATGCCGTAGACGCCGGCGAGGAAGGTCAGCGGGATGAAGACCGTCGTCACCACCGTGAGGACCTTCATCACCTCGTTCGTGCGGTTCGCGACGGCCGAGAGGTACACGTCGAGGAGCCCCGTCGTGAGCTCTCGGAGGGTCTCGGTGACGTCGATGATCTGCACCGCGTGGTCGTAGCAGTCGCGGAGGTAGACCTGCACCTCCCGGCCGATGAGCCCCGACTCGTCGCGCACGAGGGCGTTGATGGCGTCCCGCTGGGGCCAGATCCCGCGCCGGACCGAGAGCAGCTCGCGCTTGAGCTCGTAGACTTTCCTGAGGGCCTGCGGGGTCGGGCTCCTCAGGACCTGGTCCTCGAGGTTCTCGATGCGGTCTCCCAGGGCCTCGACGACGGGGAAGTACTGGTCCGTGATGGCGTCGAGGATCGCGTAGGCCAGGTAGTCGGCGCCCGATCCGCGGACGAGCCCGGTCCCCGTCCGGATGCGCTCCCGCACCGGATCGAGGCAGTCGCCGTAGGTCTCCTGGAAGGTCAAGACGAAGTTCCTGCCGAGGAACAGGCTCAACTGCTCGGCCGAGAGCTCCCCCGATGGCGTGAGCATCGCCATGCGCGCGATCACGAAGAGATGCTCCGCGTAGCTCTCCACCTTCGGCCGCTGGAGGACGTTGACGACGTCGGCGAGCGCCAGGCGGTGCAGGCGGAAGATCTGCGCGAGCTCCTCGAGGACCTCCCGCTCGCCGAGGCCCTGCACGTCGACCCACGTGACGCTCGAGGTCGCGTCGGTGAGGTACTCCACCACCTCCCGCGCCGAGGCCAGGGTCTTCTCCGAAACGTGCCCCGGCGAGAAGTCCATGACGCGGATCACGGGTTTCGGGGCGTCCGCCGGTACCATCAGGGTTCCGGGTACGGCCCCGGGAGCAGGCCTCCTGTCCTTCCTTCTCCTGGCGCGCAGCTTCGACATCCGGGAAAGGCCTCCGTGACGCGAGGACCGAGACCGAAATCACGAAACGACGACCCCCCGCGACGCTCGAGAGGGGGGCGGGAAAAGCCGACTTATCTTATACTCGAGGCTGCGGCGCGTCGCGAAGAGGCGCCGTCCGCTCGAGACAACACCCTAGCGAGGTTCCCATGGCGCAAGCGCCGGTGACGGAAGAGCACGACCTCCAGATCGATACCTCCAAGATGTCGGAGGGGAAGCGGCAGGCCCTGGAGGTGACGGAGGCCGCCCGCGAGGCGACCTGGCAGCACCCGAGCTTCGTCCTCGAGCTCTTCCAGGGCCGTCTTCGCGAGGACCTCATCCTGCCGTACCCGCTCCAGGACCCCGAGGACGCGCGGAAGGGGGACGAGCTCATCGCCAAGCTCTCGGCCATCCTCGAGCAGAAGGTGGACCCCGACGAGATCGACAGGACGGGCGAGATCCCGCCCGAGGCCATCGATGCCCTCGCCCGGGCCGGCGCCTTCGGGATCAAGATCCCGAAGGAGCACGGGGGGCTCGGCCTCTCCCAAACGAACTACTCCCGCTCCGCCATGCTCGTCGGGAGCTACTGCGGCAACACGGCGGCCCTCATCTCGGCCCACCAGTCCATCGGCGTGCCCCAGCCGCTCAAGCTCTTCGGGACGGAGGAGCAGAAGCGGCGCTTCTTCCCGCGCCTCGCCCGAGGGGAGATCTCCGCCTTCGCGCTCACCGAGGCCGACGTGGGCTCCGACCCCGCCCGCATGACTACCCGCGGCCAGCCCACACCCGACGGGAGGCACTTCATCCTGAACGGCGAGAAGCTCTGGTGCACGAACGGCACGGTGGCGAACCTGTTCGTCGTGATGGCCCAGACGCCGCCCAAGGTCGTCCGGGGCAAGGAGCGCCCGCAGATCACGGCCTTCATCGTCGAGAAGGACATGCCTGGCGTAGAGGTCGTCGCGCGCTGCCACTTCATGGGGCTCAAGGCGCTCTACAACGGCGTGATCCGCTTCAAGGACGTGAAGGTGCCGCGCGAGAACATCATCCTCGAAGAGGGGAAGGGGCTCCGCGTCGCCCTGACGACCCTCAACACGGGGCGCCTCACGCTCCCCGCGGCCTGCACGGGGGCCAGCAAGGCCTGCCTCGCCATGGCGCGGGAGTTCGCCGCGGAGCGGGTCCAGTGGGGCGCGCCGATCGGCAAGCACGAGGCCATCGCCCACAAGGTGGCCTGGATCGCCGCCCACACCTTCGCCCAGGAGGCCATCGCCTTCTACTCCGCGGCCCTCGTGGACCGCGGCGGGGCCGACATCCGGCTCGAGGCGGCCATGTGCAAGATGTTCTGCTCCGAGGTGACCTGGCGGATCATCAACGAGACCCTGCAGATCCGGAGCGGGCGCGGCTACGAGACGGCGCAGTCCCTCCGCGCCCGCGGCGAGAAAGGCGTCCCCATCGAGCGGTTCCTCCGCGACGCGAGGATCAACTCGATCTTCGAAGGATCGAGCGAGATCATGCGGCTCTTCATCGCCCGCGAGGCCCTCGACCCGCACGTGAAGGCCTCGGGCGACCTGCTCAACTCGCGGGCCCCCCTGGGCAAGAGGCTGACCTCAGGTCTCCGGGCGGGGCTCCACTACGCGGGGTGGTACCCGGGGCTCTGGAACCCCCTGCCCAGGACCTTCCAGGTGCACCGGCAGCTCGCGCCGCACCTCGGCTACGCGAGCATCGCGTCGAGGCGCCTGGCGCGCGCCCTCTTCCACGCGATGGGCCGCCACCAGACCGGCCTCGAGAAGAGGCAAGCCCTCCTGGCGCGGTTCGTCGAGATCGGGACCGACCTCTTCGCCATGGCGGCGACCTGCGCTCGTGCCGAGGCCCTGCACTCGAAGGATCCCGCGGCCCATTCGGGCGTGATCGAGCTGGCCGACCTCTTCTCGAAGGAGGCGCGCCGGAGGATCGAGGAGGGCTTCCGCGCCGCGCGCCGGAACCACGACCGCGACGCCTACCGCCTCGCCCAGGAGGTCACGGGCGGCGCCTACCGCTGGCTCGAGAAGGGCGCGGCGGAGGTCCCGTTCAAGTAGCCGGCTCGTCGCGCCGGCGGCGATCCCGCCGGCGGCTACCCGCCAGGGCCTGCTCGGGCCGGGACCGGGACGGGGGCGGGAGCCGGCCTCTCCTGGAAGACCGGGACGGGCGCCTCCGCTCCCTCCACCACGCGGTAGAACCTGTCCGCGGGCACGTCCTTGAGCTCCTGGACGAGCCCCGAGGGCCAGTAGACGACGAGGCGGTCGACCGATCGGTCCCCGGCGAGGCCGAAGTGCAGGTAGAGGCTCTGCCCCGAGAGGTAGCCCGCCGTCGCGCAGACATCCCGGTACTGCCTCCGGGCCCCGTGCTGGACCATGACGCGGGCGCCGAGGGCGCTCCTCGGCGAGCGCGTGCCCTGGAGCCAGAGCCGCAGCCAGTGCGTGCCCTCGGGGGCATGGTTCACGAGGAGCCGCGCCGGCTGGAGGTAGTTCCCCAGGAGCAAGTCCATATCGCCGTCCGAATCGGCGTCGAGGATGCCCAGGCCGCGGCCATCCTCGATCCTGTCGGCCCCCTCGAGGTGCCCCACGTCGAGGAACTTGCCGTTCCCCAGGTTCTTGTAGAGCGCGTTCCGCTCGTAGCCATTCAGGGAGAAGATCCCGACGTCGATGAAGTTCCCGTTGTCCCCCGCGACATCGGAACGTCGACCGACGTTCTCGACGAAGTCCATTCAGAGGTCCTGGCGCTCCGGCCCCGACAGGAAGCCGTTGACGCAGTAGATGTCGAGGAAGCCGTCCTGGTCGTAGTCGAGGAAGTGGCCGCTCCAGGCCCAGCCGTTCCGCCGCACGCCGGCCACTTCGGCCGCCTCCGCGAAGGTCCCATCGCCGTTGGAGACGTAGAAGCGGTTCCCGTGGAGCATCTCCTTCAAGATCCCGAGGACCACGGGACGCAGGAAGAGGTTGACGTACCACGGCGCGGGCGAAGGGAAGCCCGGCTGGTCGATCATCCAGCGCGAGTTCGAGTCCATCGCCGCCGCGAAGATCTCCGGGTAGCCGTCGTTGTTCACGTCGCCCCAGGCGGCGTTCATGGTGCTGCCGCGGTACTTGACCCCCGCCTCGAGGGTCACGTCGTCGAAGGTGGCGTCGCCCCGGTTCCTGAAGAGGAGGCTCAAGCCCACGTCGTTCCCCACGAAGATGTCCGTGTCGCCGTCGAGGTCATAGTCGGCCGTCGAGACGGCGAGAGCCCAACCCGGGTGCCCGACGCCAGCCTCGGCCGTGCGGTCCGTGAAGGTCCCGTCGCCGTTAGAGATGTAGAGCACGTTGGGCGTGGCATTGAGGGCGTTGTAGATCGGGTCCGGGTGCTTGCGGAGGAGGTTCCCGCCGTTGACGAGGTAGAGGTCCAGATGGCCGTCGCGGTTGAAGTCGGCGAAGGCGGCGCCGACGGTCTCGTTGCACGGGACGAGGCCCGCGCGCCCGGCGGCGTCCTCGAAGGTCCCGTCGCCGCGGTTGCGGTACAGGCGGTTCGGTGCGTCGAGCAGCGCGACGAAGAGGTCGGTGTGCCCGTCCGAGTCGTAGTCGGCGAAGACGGCGGAGCGACCCTCGCCCTCGAAGGGGGCGTCGAGCTTCGCCTCCAGGGTCGCGTCGGCGAAGGTCCCGTCGCCCTTGCTCAGGAAGAGCCGGCCGCCCTTCCCCGAGACGAGGTAGATGTCCTCGTGGCCGTCGTCGTTCGGGTCCCCCACGGCGAGGCCCGAGCCGGCCGAGTAATTGCGCCTCACGCCGTGCCTGTCGACGACGCCTCCCGAGGCGTGCGTGAAGATGACGCCGCGCGCCTCGGCCTCCTCCGTGAACGCGGGCTCGCGCCCCAGGGCCATTCTCTCCGAGAGGAGCGTCTCGGAGGCGATCCTCCAGCGGCCCTCCGCCTCCTCGCAGGCGAGCGCGTACCAGTGTTCGAGCACGAGCCCTCTCTCGCCGGGCGCCGTGCCGCGCAGCCTCAGGAGCGCCCGCGTGGTGAAGCGCTTGCCGCCGGCCTCCTGCACGAGGCCGTCGAGGATGCAGGCGGCCTGCTCGAGGTTCACGAAGCGGCCCAGGAGGTCCTCCTTGCGGCGGCGGAAGACGGGATCCGAGGCGAGGGCCGGCGAGTAGAAGGCGAGGATGTCGTCGAGGACCATCGACGTCCATGCCCTGGGGAGCTTGACGTGGAGCGTGAGGTTCACGGGGTCCACGAAGTCTCTGCGCACATCGTCCCACGAGCGGCAGCCGGCGGGCGAGAGCAAGGCGGCCGCGACCGGAAAGACCCACGTGCGTCTCATGAGGGCGAGATCATGCCACAGCCGGCCACCTGCATCCAGAGAGCGGTCACATCTTCCGCAGCTCGAACCGCACGGGCTGCACGACGTCGCACTCGGCGGGGCGGCCGCCGTCGAGGCAAGGCTCGAACCTCGCCCTGCGGAGGGCCTCCAGGGCGGCCCGGTCGAGGTCCTCGCAGCCCGCGGAGCGGACGATGCGGACCTCGATCACGCCGCCTTGCGCATCGAGCCGGCACCCCACCTCGGCCAGGCCCTCGTGTCCCAGGCGGCGGCAGCGCTCGGGGTAGTCGAGGACGACCTCCGAGCTGCGGCGCGCGGCCGTCCGCACCCCACGCCTTCCAGGGGGCTGCGGGGCGGGCCCCTCGGGCGGGGGGGGGAGCGGCGGCGCTTCGGCGGCGGCCTCCCGCGGCGACTCAGGGATCGGCGGCTGCGCCGGCAGGGCCTCGGGAGCCGGCAGGGCGCTGGGTTCCCGGACGGCGGGCACCCGCGGCTCCACCGGCCGCATCGCAGGTCGCTCGTCGGGGGGCTCCGGCAGGGCATGGGTGCGAGGCTTCTCGGCGACGACGTGGACCTCGATGGCCTCGTCCCCCTCCTTCAGCGCCGGCCCGACGGTCCTGGGGCCCGGGACGCGAAGGAGCGCGATGGCGCCGGCGAGCGCCGCGTGAAGCGCCACCGAGGCGGCGAGGCTCGCGGCGAGGAGGCTCGAGCGGGGAGGGCTCCGTCTCACGGCGGCTAGAACCTCAAGTCGGCCCCCAAGACCGCGTTCGTCCCGGGCTCGTTCTGCCCCGAGCCGTGGACCCTGTAGTCGCGGTCGGTGATGTTCTCGATGCCGGCGAAGAGCTTGAAGCCTGGGAGGGGCTCGACGCCGGCCCGCAGCGCGTAGACCGCGTAGCCCGGCGTGCCCCCGGGCGGGATTCGCTGCGCGTCCGAGCGGTCCTCGGGCGAGAGCCGGTCCTGGCGGTCCGCGAGGGTGACCGTCCCCTCGACGAAGACCGCCCTCCTTTTCGAGTCCCAGCGCAGGCCGACGATCGACAGGGCGGGCTGGATCCGCGAGATCGGTCTCCGGCGCTCCGCGCTCCCCACGAAGGTGTCCGCCTCGCCCTCGAGCCACGCGAAGCTGCCGAAGGCAGTCAGGTCCCCCGAGAGGCCCTGGAGGAACCGCCACGAGGCCCCCACCTCCACGCCGTGGACGAACCCGTCGCCCACGTTGTCCTTCGTGACCTCGGGGAGCCCGTCGATGGTGTCCCCCGTCGGGAACCGCTGGATCATGTCGTCGATGACCGTGTAGTGGTACGCCGCGTGCGCCTCGGCCCCCCACTCGATCGAGCGGGCCTTCGTGCCCGCCTCGAAGCTCACGTACTTCTCGGGGTCCAGATCCGGCGCGGGCGTCTCCACCTCGCCGCTCCGGGCCACGTCGAAGCGCGTGAGGTCCGACAGGTTCGGGGCGCGGAAGCCTTGCGAGACGCCGCCGAACAGGTTCCACCCCTCCACCGCATGGAAGAGCGCGCGCAGGCTGCCCACGGCCGAGTGCCAGTCCTCGTCGACGTCACCCAGGACCGTGGCGTCCGCGGGGTCCGGGTCCACCTCGTCCGCCTCGGCGCGGGCGTAGTTGTAGCGGCCGCCCAGCGTGAGCTCGAGCCGGTCCTCCACGACCTCGACGCGGTCCTGGACGTAGGCGCCGAAGAGGTCGTAGGACGCCTCGTCCGCGACGGGACCGCGCTCGCTCCTCGAGCGCAGCGTGCCGTCCGAGCTCATGACGCGCGAGCGCGAGTCGACCTCGTCGTGGTACTCCTCCACGCCGTAGGTGAGGGTGCCGATCGGCGTCGGGCTCTCGAGCTGCACCCAGGCCCCCGTGGTCCCGTCCTCGAAGCCCTGCTGGGTCCTGCGGCCGCTCGAGACGACGCGGGTCTCGTCCTCCTCCTGGAGGTGAAAGGAGAGGCTCGCGCTCACCCGAGAGAGCCACTCGGCCACGTCCTTCCGGTGCACCTGCACGTACCCGAGCGTCCGCACCTGGTCCAGCTCCCGCTTCCGGTCCGTGCCGGCCGCCGTGCCGTGGAAGCTCTCCGAGAAGACCGTCGAATGGGTCCGCGGCGCGTCCTCCTGGCCCACGCGCTGGAACGCGACCACGAGGTCCGTGTCGGGCGCGATGCGGTAGACGGCCTTTGCGTCGCCGTCGAGCTCGTCGTAGTCTGTGCGGTCGAGGTGCCCGGTGTGCCGGCCGCCGCCGATGTCGCCGAAGTCCTTCCAGGAGACGCCACCGATCAGGCCGAGCTTCCCGTCGAGCGCCACGGAAGTCTCGGCCCGCGCCACGTGGGAGTCCTCGCCGCTCGCGAGGCGGTAGTAGAGGCGCCGGGCCCAGTAGACGCCGCCGAGCCAGTCCCCAAACGGCGGGTCTCCGACCTCCGGGTCGCGGCTCTGGGTGATGGCGTTCACGGTCCCGCCGACCGCGTCCGACCCGTAGAGGACCGAGCTCGGCCCCTTGACGACCTCGAGGCGCTCGAGGGTCAAGGGATCGACGGTGTTCCAGTACTGGTTCGGTCCCTCCCGGAGGACGGCGTTGTTGAGGCGGATCCCGTCGATGAGGAGGAGCGTGCGGAACCCCGTGAAGCCCCGCAGGAAGGGCGACCCCTGGCCGTTCGAGGTCTTCTGCACCATGACCCCCGGAGTCTCGCGGAGGCTCTCCGGCAGCGTGCGCGCGGCCCTCTCGCCGGCCAGGCGGCCGCCATCCAGGGTCTGGGTCGTGTACGGCACGTCGAAGGGGTCAGCCTCGACCGCCGTGGCGGTGACGATGATCTCGTCGAGCCTCCGGCCCTCGGCGGCGGGCTCGGCGGGCGGCTGCGCGGGAAGCTGCGTCGGCGGCGCGGCCTCCTCGGCGCCGAGGCGGCTGGAACAGACGACGAACAGGGCGACGGCGGCCTTTCTCATGGTAGGAAGCGCGCTCCGCGGCCCCATTCGGTTCACCGCGCCCCGAGCGCCAGCGTCGCGAGGGCGGTCGTCCCGGGCCGCCCCACGGCCGCGCTGAGGCCCTCGCGCTCCCAGCGCTCCATGATGGCGCGGAAGGCTCCCTCCTCCCCCGCGGCGACGCGGCGGAGGAGCTCGTCGTCGGTGAACGATCGCTGATCAGTTTCCCTTCGCACCGGGGCACCTCGAGCAGGCAAGGATACCAGGTCGCGGTGCGGAAGGCAGCAGCCCGCTCACCTCCTCGATCCGAAGCTAAGCAATCCGAAGCTAGCCGGGCCGCCGGGCCGGGCCCGCACGCCGGCCCGAGCGCCGCCGCCGGCGCGGCCGGGGCCCGCAGCCGGCCGGCCGAGTGGCACGCGCCGCC
>JACQVW010000499.1 GCA_016209535.1 Planctomycetota bacterium
CCTCGACTCTCCGCCCTTGTCATGTCACCACAGGGCCTCTACGCTTGAAGCCAGTCTCTTGGCCCGGCTCGGCGCCCAAGAGTGTCACCCAATTCCGCCATTTCTTCATCCCATCTACAACTACGTGGTCATGGAGCTCGTCTGCGGGGAGACGGCGCGGGACCGCGTCGCGCGGAAGGGCCCGCTGAGCGAGGCCGAGGCCATCGAGATCGTCCTCGGCGCGACGCGGGGCCTGGAGGCGGCCCACAAGAAGGGCATCGTGCACCGGGACATCAAGCCCGAGAACATCATGATCGACGCCACGGGCGTCGTGAAGCTCGCCGACCTGGGCATCGCCAAGGTGCTCGAGGAGGGGGGCCGCTCGGACTCCCAGCTTACGCAGCCCGGGTCCGTCATGGGAACGCCGAGCTTCATGCCCCCCGAGCAGTTCACCGACCCGAGCACCGTCACCTTCGCCGGCGACGTCTACAGCATGGGGGCGACGCTCTACTTCCTCCTTACCGCGAAGCTGCCCTTCGCGGGGACCATCATCGACGTCTACAAGGCCGTCACTTCCCGGGACTTCCCGGACGTCCGGAAGGACCGGCCGCAGCTCTCGGAGCGGGTCTACGAGATCCTCCGCACGTGCACGCACCGGAGCCCGGCGGCGCGCTACGCCGACGCGAGCGCGCTCATTCTGGCCCTCGAGATGAGCGGCACGGACCGGAAGACCCTCCGCGACGCCGGGACCGGGACCGTGACGGCGGTGGCCCGGGTCTCGACGCCGCCGGCGCGGCGGGTGGGCGAAATCCGCCTCGAGATCCCCGCCGAGGACGCAGCCTCGCGCGGGGCGGCGACGAAGGTGCTCGCGCCGAGCCGGCGCGGCCTGCTCGCCCTGGGGGGGATCTTCCTGTGCGCCGCGGTCTTCGCGGGCGGGCTTCTCTACTACCTGCGCAACCTCCCGGAGCGCCCCGGGTCCGTCGTGGGGCCCGCGGCGCCCCCCGCGGCGGGGGCCTCGGCTGCGCCGGCAGCGCCGGTCGTGCCGGCGCGCGAGGCGCGCGAGGCGGCGGGGGTCCAAACCCCGCGGCCCAAGCCTTCGCCCGCGCCCGCCGCCGAGAAGACCGCCCCCGAAAAGACCACCGCCCAGAAAGTCGCCGTGGAGAAGGCCGCGGTGGAGAACGTGGCTGCGGAGAGGACCGCCGCGGAGAAGACCGCCGTGCCGGCGGTGCCGGCGGCCGATGCGCGGAGCGCCCGGGAGCTCCTCGACAGGGCCCGGGGTTTGGCGGGGATCGACACCATCGCGGCCCTGAACATCCTGAACATCCTGAACCGGCGAGCCGACTTGCAGGGTCTCGAGCCCGAGGTGGCCCAGGTGCGGGTGCTCGTCCTCTTGAAAGCCAGCCCGGCGCGGGAGAAGGAGTCGCAGGCCTGCGTGAGGACTCTCTGTGCCCTCCCGGACGCCGCGAAGCCGGGGTCCCCCTGCGACCGGGCCTACCTGGAGCTCCTCGCGGAGGGCGCCCTCGTCCCCAGGGAAGGCTCCAGCCCCGCAGTCTTCTTGAGCCGGCTCGTGTTCCTGAAGGGCCTCGGCCCGCCCCCCGAGGGCCTCGCTGGCGCCGAGAAAGGTTACGAATCGGCCCGCAAGGACATCCTCTTGGGCACGCTCAAGGCGATGGCGGCCCAGGCCCGAGACGCCGTCAAGGCCGACGACGTCGCGAAGGCTCAGGACGCCCTCGACCGCGCCTTCCGCTTCCTCAAGGAGGAGAGCATCGAGGGCGCCTTCCCCGAGGAGACGGCCCTCCTCGCCGCCGAGCGGGATGCCGCCGCGGTGCTCGAGGCCGAGAAGGCGGCTTGGCTGGACCTCCGGTCCCTGATCCCCAGCGATCCGGCCGCTCTGGCCGCCCTGAGCAGGGAGGAGCTCTCGAGCCGCGCCGCCAGGTTTGCCAAGTTCGCCGAGGCCTACCCCGAGGGCCGCCACCGGCCCGCGGCGGATCTGTACCGGGGACGCTACGAGGCTGAGCTGGTCCGGCGCAAGGGCAAGGACTGAGTTTCTTGGTTCCTTGATCGGCGGGGCGGAGATACCCCCTTCCCGCGCGCCGGGCTGCCTACTATACTCTGGCGATTCAACCAGAACACAGACACCGAGACGAGACCGGAGGCTCCATGAGCCACGACCACCACGGCCACGGGCACTCTCACTCCCATGGCCACGAGCACGGGCACGCCCACGAGCACGAGGGCCAGGGAGCGGACGAGCCGTGCGGCCACGAGCACGAGGAGCTCGCGAGCGGGGCGAGGAGCGAGCGATACGAGCTCGAGGACCTCTTCGGGGGCGAGGCCCCGGAGAACCAGCACTTCCTCAAGATCCTGGGCGTCGTCCTCGTCGTGGCCCTCCTGGCGCTGGCCCTCGCCTACCCCCTCGTCGTGGGGTGAGAGGCGGGTCCACGCAACACTTCGCCGGGGCCACAGCGGAAGCAAGCAAGAAGGAACGGATCGCTCATGTCGGGACTTTACAGACCCTTCGCGAAGGGATACGGCATCCTCCTCGGCGTGGTCATCCTCTGGGCGGGGAGCCTCGGGCTTTTCCTCCTGGGGATGAAGATCGTCGGGGTCGTCAGGGCGTTCTTGGCCGGCGACGACGCCGGGGCCGGGGCCTGAGCGGGCGCCGAGCTCCGGCCGGCCGTCGCGACGCCTCCCATGGTCCACCGGCGCCTCGTCTTCCTCGGGCCCAGGGGCTCCGGCGAGGCGCTGCGGTACGAGGGCCGGCTGCTTCAGGGAGGCGAGTCGCTGCCGGTCGTGAGGACACGCTCGCCCTGGAGCCCGAGCGCCGCGGCCGAACGGGTCATCGTGGGGGCTCACCCGGCGAGGGCGGACGTGCTTCTCGAAGGGGCCGGCATCCACCCCGAGCACGTGCGGCTCTACGTCCCCAGGGCCGGCGGCCCCGCGGACTTCCTCGCGATCCACCCGGCATCGACCCGGGTGAACGGGAAGCCCGTGGAGCCGAGGGACTGGACGCGGCTCGAGGGGGGGGAGGAGGTCGAGCTCGGGCCGTGGCGCTTCCGCTACGAGGACGAGGAGCCGTGATCGAACCCTCACGGCTCCTCTCGCGCCAGGTGCTCCTGGCGGACAGGCTCCTCTACGCGACGCCCGAGGCCTTGGGCCTCGACGCCGAGGACGTCGTGTTCTGGACGGAGGACGGCGTCCGCCTCCGCGGCTGGTTCGTGCGGGGCGCGAAGCGGGGCACCGTGGTCTTCTGCTCGGGGAACTCGGCGAACGTCTCCGCCCACCTCGAGTACGTGCGCCTCGCGGCACGCACCGGCTGCTCGGTCCTCGCCTTCGACTACCGCGGCTTCGGCCGGTCCGACGGCGTGCCCGACCTGCGCGCGATCCGCCGCGACGTGGAGGCCGCCTGCGAGCTCGCCGGATTCCAGAGCGGCGGCGAGCCCTTCGCGCTCTTCGGGATCTCCATCGGCGCGCAGGCCGCCCTCGCCGCGGCGGGCCGCGGGGCGGCCGGCGCCGCGGCGGTCGCGGCCGAAGGAGTGTCCGACGTCCGCGCCATGCTCGCCGGGCTCTTCGCGGAGGGAGCCTTCGGCCCGCGGCGCGTGTCGACGATCGACGGGCCCGGAGGGGGGCTCGCGGCGCGGCCCGCGTCGAGCCTCCCCGGGCCGCGGCTGCCGGCGCCGCTTGCCCGTGCTGCGGCGCGCCTCTGCGCGGCGCTCTACCCCTTCGACGGCCGCTCCCTCGCCGGGCTCGCGGAGCGCCTGGGGCCGAAGCCCGTCCTCCTGGTCCACGGGGTCGAGGATCCCCTCCTCCCCTTCGAGGCCGCGATCGACCTGCAGGACCTCCTCACGGTGCCCGCGTCGCTCTGGTTGATCCCCGGCGTGGGGCACGCGCAGGAGCCGGCCCTGGCCTGCGGCGCCGAGTACGCGGCCCGCCTCGGAGATCTCCTCGACGGGGCCTTCTGGGGCGGCGCGAGCGCGCCGCCGCGGCTCGACGTGACGTGCTCCCGCCTGCCGGGCGGGCCGGGCGAGGGCTGCCGCACGAGGCTCGTCGTCGCGCGTCCCGCCGGCGAGGCCGGCCCGCGGCCGCTCCTCGTGTCGGCCTGGGGAGGCGGAGTCCTGCGGCAGGCGGTCCTCGAGGGCGGCGGGCCGCTCGAGATCGAGCTCCCGGGGCGCGTCGAGGGGGTGTCCAGCGTGCCTGCCCCGGCGCTCGAGCCCGATCCCACGGCCGTCCGGTACCGCGAGGGCGGGTACCGGCCGCTCTTCCGCAGGCTCGCCGCGGCCGCGAGCGCCAGGGACCTCGAAGACCTCGACGCGGCCCTCGCCGACGCCTTGATCCTCGAACGCTGGCAGACCTTCGATCTCCTGGCCGGAGTCTACGCCGTGCGGGCGGCGCAGGGGGCCCTGGGCATCGCCCCGGGCTTCGCGGGC
>JACQVW010000500.1 GCA_016209535.1 Planctomycetota bacterium
GGAGGGGCCGCGGTCCGAGCCCCGGAGGAGGCTCACGAAGCTCGAGCCCGCGCAGGCGGCGGCGAGGTCGAGGAGCCCGTCGCCGTCGAGCTCGCCGGCCACGAGGGCGATGGGGTCGCGCCCCGCCGGCACGGCCGAGGCCTCCTCGAGGCCTCGCGGCCCGCCGGGGATGAACGTGACGTGGTCCGCGCCGCGGCCCGCGGCGGCGAGGTCGAGGAAGCCGTCGCCGTCGAGGTCGCCCGTCGCGAGGACCGTGGGCGAGCCGGCGAGGGCGATGTCCTTCCTCGCCGCGGCTGCGCCCTGATCCCCGGCGATCCCGGCCCCGCGGAGGTAGCTCACGGCGCCGGCGGAGTCGCACGCGGCGGCGAGGTCGGGGAAGCGGTCGCCGTCGAAGTCGCCCGCGGCCAGGGCGGCCGGGCTCCCCGCCACCGCGAGCGTCCTCGCCGCCACCGGGACCTCGCCGGCCCTGCGGATCGTCGCCCCGCTCAGGAGGATCACGGCGGGGGAGCCCGCGCCGGCGGCGAGGTCAAGGAGTCCGTCGCCGTCGAGGTCCGCCGTTGCCAGGTCTCCGGGCGACTCGAGCGCGACCTCGATCCGCCGGGGCTCGTCGAACCCCCCCGTTGCCGCGCCCGGGACGACCCAGACGCGGCCCGCGAGCTGCAAGGCCAGGACGAGGTCGAGGAGCCCGTCTCCGGAGAGGTCGCCGAGGGCCAGCGGTCTCGCGACCGCCGGCGTGGGGATCCTCTGGGCTGCCTCGGGCGCCAGGCCCGACCCCTAGCCGCGGAGAAGGACGACCTCCCCCTGCTTGCCGCTCGGCTTGAAGAGCGCCGCGAGGGTATCACCGAAGCCATCGCCATCGATGTCCTCGCTCAGCAGGCTCTCGATGCGCCCCTCGGCGGCCAGGCTGCGCACGGCGCCGGCCCCGAGCCCTTGAGGGCCTCCCTGCAGGGCCACGAGCTGCGGGAAGTTGGTCACCGCGGCCACCAGGTCCAGGAAACCGTCGCCGTCGTGGTCGCCGCTCGCGAGGAGCTCCCTGGCCCCGCCGGGGTCGAAGGCCTTCGTCTCGAGGGCCTTCACCGGAACGAGGCCCCCGGCCGTGCCGCCGAGGAACGCCACGTCGTGGGAGAGGCGGTTGATGCTCGCGACATCGGGGACGCCGTCCGAGTCGAAGTCGGCCGCGACGAGGGGCCCGGGTTCCTGCCCACGGGGATCTTGCCGGTCGGGACGGGCCCCCGGGCGCTCCCGCGCATGTAGTTGACGCTCGAGATGAAGTAGTTCGCGAAGGCCAGGTCGCCGAACCCGTCGGCGTCGAAGTCCCCCGTCACCGGCGAGGCGCTCAGGCCCTCTGCGGAGAGGGTGACCGGCGCGAGGTCCTGCGCGAGCCCCCCCGGGCTCCCGGCGTAGAAGCTCACGGCGCCCGGGTTGTTGCTCACGGGCAGGAGGTCGGCGAGGCCATCGCCGTCCAGGTCCCCGACGGCCAGCGCCTTCTGCACGTCCCGGCCGCCGCCGGCGGGGCCGCTGGCGGTGAGCTCGAGCTTGCCGCCTCGCGCCGAGAGGACCGCGACCAGGTTGCGCTTCCGCTCCGCCGCCGCCACCTCGGGCCGGCCGTCGCCGTCCGAGTCCCAGGCGACCAGGGCATCCACGGTCGCATCGTCGCCCAGGGCCGCGTCCGCCGGCGGCCCGGCGAGCCCGGAGACCGTCCCCGGGAGCAGCGACACCGTCCCCGAGAGCTGGTTTCCGACCGCGAGGTCCAGTGACCCGTCGCCATCGAGATCGCCGCTGGCAAGGAGCCGGGGGTCTCGCCCGACCTCGATCGTCTGCCGCCTCCCGGCGCCGCCCGCGTGCCCGGCAAAAGGCCCGTGGAGGACGGAGACCGCGTACTTGTCCGGCGCCGCCGCCGCGACCCTGTGGGAGACGACCAGGTCCAGGGCGCCGTCGCCGTCGAAGTGGCCCGCGAGGAGCGCGATGGGCCGCTCGGCGAGCGGGATCGTGAGCCCCGGGCTCCTGAAGCCCGCCGGGGCCTGGCTGCCCTGGACGAGCGTGAGGTCCCTCGACGCGTCGTTCGGGGCCACGACGTCGGCGATCGCGTCGCCATCGAAGTCCCCGGCGGCCAGGGCGAAGGGCTTCTTCCCGAGGGCGACGGAGTCTCCCTCGCCCGGCCCGGCGAGGCCCGAGGGCGAGCCCCTGAGGAGCTGGACGTGCTCCTGCCTCGCGCCCGCAGGGTCCTGGTTCGAGACGGCCAGGTCCGCGGTGCCGTCGCCGTCGAAGTCTGCCGCGGCGGCGGCGTACGGGTCGTCGCTCACCCGCAGCTTCGCCCGTACCTGGAGGCCGGCCACGGTGACGATCGGAGCCGGGGTGCGCTGCGAGGCCGGGCCCATCTCGCGGTCGCGCGCCCGCACCTCGACGAAGAGGCTCTGGCCCTCCGGCGGCCGGAACGGGAGCTGCGAGAGGGCGTCCCAGAGGAAGGTGTGGACCCCGCCCTGCGGCCCGCCGGGGCAGCCGCTCCGCCTGGGGTCGCTCGCGTCCTGCGTGCAGAGCCCCGTGCGCCCGTTCGAGAGGGGCAGGGGGAGCTCGTTCGCCGGACGGAGGCCAAGCCCGTCACGGAGGTCCACCTCGACCACGAGGTCCGCTGGGTTCAGCTCGGGGTCGAAGATCCTGTAGCGGAGGGGGAAGACCCGGCTCGCCGGGTCGGCCGTGTCCAGGCTCAGGATCTCCACCTCCGGCGCGGTGTTGATGTCGAGGGGGAAGTCCCTCGCCTCCGCCGTGGCCCACGGCTCGTCGCCCGCGTAGTCGCGAGCCGCGACCTGGACCGAGGTCCTTCCGAAGAAGCCCGGCTCGCCCAGGGCGCGGAGCTCGGGGTGGACGCCGAGCTCCTCCCCGCGGCGCGCGAGCGCGGTGACGTCGAAGCGGAAGCTCGCCTCGGCCCCGGGGGCGCGGGCGCTCGGGAAGTCGCGGCGCTCGAGGAGCGCGAGGGGAAGGGGCCGGTAGTCCCCGCCCTCGACCCGGATCGCGACCCGCAGGAGGTCGTCGCGGACCTCGATCCGGTCCTCCTCCTCATCGACGAGGGTGAAGCCCACCCGCAGGACCTCGCGGTTCGAGGTGACCTCGAGGTCGCGGATCTCCACGGGGGTGTTCCCGGCCCGGAAGGGGGGCGAGAGATCCGGAGGGCCCTCCCTCCCGTCCTCGATGGGCGTGACCTGGAAGCGGACCGTGGCCGAGTCCTCGCCGAGGTTCGCCTTCACGTCCCAGGGAAAGGTGACGATGCCTCCCGGGGAGATGTCGTCGAGGGTGCCGGAGCCCGCGAGGAGGGCGGCCGCCTCGAAAGTCGTGAGGGTCTCGGCGCCGCCCGGCTCGGGAGACGGGACGACCTCCGCGACTTCCACGCGGGCGGAGAGCCGCCCAGCGTCCTCGTTCGTCACCTTGAAGCGCACGGCGATGCGGTCCGGGGAAGGCCGGCCGCCCGAGGCGAGGAGCTCCGGCGAGCCGACGAAGGCCGCGGCCGGCGGGAAGTCCTGGCGACCGCCGTCGCGGCCCCCGGAGAGGGAGACGATGGCGGCGGCGATGCCCGCCGCGCCCGCGTAGCAGCCCGGGAGGAGAGGGAGGAGGAGGCAGGCTCCCAGGAGGAGGCCGGAGCCGGTGAGCCGGCTGCGCGAGGAGCTGGAGCTCGGGGCATGGCAGCCCCGCGATGTCGCGACAGGCGTTACCCCGCAGTTCGTCACGCTACCGGCCCTCCCTCGCCCCGGACACGCTGGGCGGACAACACGCAGAGGGATCTGCGGTGGATCACTCTCGAGTCCGCGACCCCGTGAGGCTGTGACGGAGATCACGGGCGGGGAGCGACTCCGTGCGGGGAGAAGAAGCCGGCCCCAGGCCTCGAACCGCAGGCTCGCCTCCGGACCAACTCTCGCTCGCGACGGTTACTGGTACTGGGCCAGCCTGGTGAGAGCACCTTGCCGGGATCGTCTTCGGGGAATGGATCCGAGGATCTGCCGGACGGAACTGCCCCGATGCCCGCGACCGTGGAATACTCCGATCGGCTCAGGTGAACTTCTGCCAGCGGCTGGACCGAGACCACGCCTCGAGGTTTGCCATGACATTGGTGCTGGACATACCCCCAGAGATGGAGCGGCGCTTGACGGAGGAAGCCAAGCGACACGGCGTTTCCGCCCAGGAGTACACCGTAAGGATCCTCGAGAAGAGTCTTCGGCCAAGGGACCGCCGCGCAGAGCTGGTCTCGCTGATCGATTCCTGGATCGAGGACGGAGATGCTCAGGAACAGCGGGAAACGGGCGATTATCTCGTCCGAGCTCTAGACGAAGACCGGCTATCGGACCGCAAGCTCTTCCCGCCGGAGCTGAAAGGCGATAGGAGAGTCCGTGCGATGGAGAGGAAGGAGGGGCTCGTGATCAAGAACAAAGGAGGAGATCCGCAGATAATCGCACCGGGTCGGGGCACGGACCCTTCTGATGCTGAACCGTGGAACACGTTCCGAAGGGCAGATCCGGCTCCGATGGAACGCGCACCCTCGCGAGCTCTACCGCCAGCAGGAGAAGGCGCTCGAGGCGCTCCGGCAGCCGCTCCGGGACGTGGTCTCCTTCCACCACCCGGGCAACCCGCGTGAAGTGGATCAGGAAGAGGACCTACGCGCGCGAACCAGGGCCGCGCCTTCTTCGCGAGCCTGGAGCGCCTGGAGCAGACCGTGTTCGTGGACTACATCCGCAACCGGCAGAGGAGGGTGCGGTGAGGGGGCCCTGCGGTCAGGGCCCGCTGGCTTGACGGTGGGGCAGGTGCTCTTGCGCGAGACGTGGTCGTCGCCTCGGTCCGTGAGCTCGCGGGCGAGCAAGGCCGGCTCGATCGTCTTGCCGACGCCAACGCCGCCGGCGATGGGGAGCCGCACCGGATCGAGCCGCAGTGTAGTGAGGAGCGGCACAAGCTGGAAGGGCCGCGGCTCGACGGCGATGCGCGCGAAGGAGCGGAAGGGGCCAGCGCTCGAGCGGAAGCCGAGGCCGACGGCGTCGCGCAGGAGGCGCGTGGAGCGATGGTCCCCCCCGCGAAGGGTCCGGCAGGTCGAAGGCGGCGGGCTCGAGGGGAGGATAAACGCCTGCGAACTCGTCGTCGGTGCCGCCGAGCGGGAGCAAGATGTGCAAGTCAGCCGTCGACTCGAGCAGCACCACCCACTCGCGCCCCCCGGCGCGGACGAGGGAGCCAGCGGTGAAGGTAGTCACCGGCCGTCCTCGTCCACGTTTCCCCCCCCGTCACGCACGGCATCTTCAAAGCTCTTGAAGCTCGGGCTGCGGCCGCGGATGGCCGCTGGCGCCAGGCCCGTGGCGATCCGGCGCGCCACCTGAGCCGTGTAGGGTCGGCCCAGTAGCTGCGACAGGTGCATCTTGGGGTTCTGAATCTGGTCGGGGCTTGAGGCATCCACGGCGCCAAGGTCGCGGCCGAGAAAGCCCCGCAAACCCTGCTCGTCGGCAAAGAACCAGGCCTCGAGGTGCGGCACGGCGCAGGCCACCAGGATCGGAACGGTGACCTGCGGGACCTGCCTCGTGACAGGAAGGAGCCGATCGCGCACTTTCTCGATCGGTTTGTGGTCCGTATCAAGCAGCACCACAAACTTGTCGGGGGCCGCGGAGGGGTTGCCGAACCACTCGCTCAAGATCAGCTTCTTGACGATCTCGACGTTCAAGGACCGATGTGCCGGAGGCTTGAGCACACGGCTGATGACGATCCCCTCCCCGGCGAGCTGACGCGTCAGTTCCGGGAGCGCCTGCCGCTCCGTCTCCCCGGAGGCTATCACCACCACTCGCTTGGGCATCGTCCTCCCTGCTCTCAGGAGCCGAACCCGCGCGCCTCGTAGTACTCCCCGAGGCTGAATCCCGCCGCCGCTAGCGCCTTGCGGACCGCCTGGGGATCCTCCTGTCGCGTGACCTCGGTGCCGTCCTTTCCCCGCCGCACCGTGGAGACCGCGTCGGGAGAATCCAGGTGGCTGAGGAGCTGCGGCGAGTGGGTCGTGACGAGCACCTGCATGCGCTGGCTGGCCTCCTTTAGGTAGCCCGCGAGGCCGTCGAGCGCGTTCGGATGGACGTGATTCTCCGGCTCCTCGATGCCGACGAGCCGCAGCCCTTCCGGGTCACAGATCGCGGTCAGCAAGGCCAGCGCCCGCAACGTCCCGCTCGACGCGCCGACCTGATGCACCGGGTACCCGAGCCCAGGCTCCCTCTGAACGAAGTAGGTTCGTCCATCCTCTTCCGAAGATCGGAACTCGATCGTCTCCGGCACTCCCAGGATGTCCCGAGCGCCCTGGAGGATTCGCTGGAAGACCTCGGAGCGCGAACCCTGCAAGGAGCGAAGCCTGGATGCCAGGTTCCTTCCCGAGAAGTCGAGGCGGTCCGACTCCTCGCTCGCCGATGAGCGCCTCAATAGCGGAGGACTGGGATCGAAGAAGCCCCAGCCGCGGACGAAGTCGGCGATGCGCCTGCCCGGGAACGACTGGTCGGCGGAAGCGGCTGCCAGAGCGCAGGCCGTGGGGGCCACGGAGAGCTTGACCTTGCTCCGGGTATCCTCGGACCACCACCAGCCGGCGCCGTTCCTCGCCTCGAGGATGAGCTGAGGCGGCCCCGAGAGGGGCCACGCCTGGACCTTCTCCCGCAGCTCAAATGGCTGTGCCGAGCGAGCAAGCGCCACATGCCACTGGAAGGTCATGGCCTCGTCCCCAAGCTCGGTCGTCAGCTCCACCTCGCTGGCGGGCTCGCCCTTCCAGGCGAGGTGCAGGAGCCCGCCCCTCGAGGCCACCGGCTGCGCAAAGTCCTGGTCACGGACCCCTTCCATGAGAAAGCGAAGAGCGTTCAGGATGTTGCTCTTGCCGGATGCGTTCGGGCCGATGAAAACGTTCAAGGGGCTGAGGGGGATCTCGACATCCCTGAGGCTCAGGTAACGCCTTGCGATGAGCTTGCTCAGTTTCAGCATGATCTGCGGCATCATACTGACTGTCTGGCGCAAATAGGAGGCAGAGGGGGCACGATTTGGCCCTTTGGCCTTGCGGTACCAACCGGGAAAGGCCCGCGGCCACCACCGGCTGCCGGGAAGCCTGACCGAGCGCTCTTGAGCTCCAGGCTCGTCGCAACCGGGCGGGGGTCTGGAAGGACCCGTACCCCAATTCCGGCGTGGTTCAAGATCAGGTGACAGCCGATTTTGAACCGCGCCGGGTCCCTCGGCTGGGGCGGACGTCAGACCCCCTGCAGCCTCCGGAGCGAGCCTCAGACCCCGTGCAAGCCCCGGAGGAGCGTCAGACGCCGTGCAGCTTCCGGAGCGGACGTCACACCCCGTGCAGCTTGCGGCCGACGGGCCCGTCGAACGCGGTGCTGGTCTTGTAGCGCTCGATCGCGCCCTTGAGGGCCGCCTCGCGCGTTCGCTGGCGCGCGGCCTCCATCTCCTCCGGGCTCATTGGCTTGAGGGTCCTGGCCATCCTCAGGTTGTCCCGCAGGAGCTCGAGGGACTCCATGCCGCTCACCACGGTGGAGACGGGGAGGCCCGTCACGTAGCGCCAGCACTCCTCGGCGGTGGCCGCCTTCTCCCGGAGCATGGCGCCGCTCGAGCGGGTCTTCATGGCGAGGACCCCGATCCCGCGCCGGACGAGGACCGGCAGCACCCACTTCTCGAAGCTCTGGAAGCTTCCGTCGAGGATGTTGAGCGGCATCTGCACGGCGTCCCAGGGGTACTCGTAGGCGAGCATCTTGAGCAGGATCTGGGGGTGCTTGTGGCCCGTGAAGCCCACGTAGCGCACCTTGCCCTGCTTCTTGGCGAGGTCCGCGGCCTCGATGCCGCCGCCGGGGGCGAAGATCATGTCGGGGTCGGCGTCGTAGACGATCTCGTGGAACTGCCAGAGGTCGATGACGTCGGTCCCGAGGCGCCGGAGGCTGTCCTCGAGGTGCCCCATGGCCGTCGCCTTGTCGCGCCCGTGGTGCTTGGTCATGAGGAACACCTTGTCGCGGCGCCCCTTCAGGGCCTTGCCCATGCGCTCCTCGCTCGCGCCGCCGTGGTACTCCCAGGCGTTGTCCATGAAGGTGGCGCCGGCGTCGACGGCCTCCTGGATGATGCGGATGGCCGTGGCCTCGTCGGGGCGGCCGATGTGGTGGCCGCCGACGCACAGGAGCGATACCTTCTGGCCCGTCTTGCCCAGGACGCGGCGGGGGATGCCGTCCTTGACTTCCCGGTCCTCCTCGA
>JACQVW010000501.1 GCA_016209535.1 Planctomycetota bacterium
CGGCTTGGGCGACAACATCTACCTGGGGGACCGCAACGGCGTGCGCACCCCATTCCAGTGGAGCTCCGAGAAGAACGCCGGCTTCTCGAAGGCCAACCCCCAGAAGCTGTACCAGCCGGTGGTCGTCGACCCGGAGTACCACTACGAGTCGGTCAACGCGAGCGCCCAGCAGGCGAACCCCCAGTCCCTGCTCTGGTGGCTCAAGCGGCTGATCTCCTTGAGGAAGCGCCACCGCGCGTTCTCGAGGGGAGCGCTGGAGTTCCTATCGGTCGAGAACCGGAAGGTCCTCGCCTTCGTCCGGAGCTGGGAGGACGAGCGCCTCCTCGTGGTCGCAAACCTGTCCCGCTTCGTCCAGGGCGCCGAGCTGGACCTCTCCCGGTGGATCGGCAGCTCGCCGGTGGAGCTCTTCGGGCGCACCGAGCTCCCGCCGATCACGGAGAGGCGCTACTTCCTCACGCTGGGCCCCCACGCCTTCTACTGGTTCAAGCTGGAGCCAAAGGCTTCGAGCCGCGAGCGCATCGAGGTGCAACCCGCGGCGGCGCCGGTCTTGTCGGTCGCCGAGAGCTGGGAGGAGGTCTTCCAGGAGCCCCTCCGGGAGTCGCTCCACAGGGTCCTCCTGGCCCACGTCCAGCGGCGCCCCTGGTTCCTCGGCCAGCGGCGGAGGGTCTCGTCCGTGACGATCCAGGACATGCTCTCGGTGGAATGCGGGCCGTCGGCGGTCTACGCCGCGCTCCTCCGGGCGGAGCACCTCGAGGGGGACCCGGAGACCTATTTCCTGCCGCTGGCCTTCGCGGAGGAGCCCCGCGCCGGGGAGCTTCAGGCCAAGCGCCCGGAGGCGGTTGTGGCCCGGATCGAGGGCCGATCCGGCGCCGTCGCGGGGACGCTCCACGACGGGCTCGCGAACGAGGAGCTCGCGAGGGTCCTCGTCGATGCCGTCGGCCGCCACCGGCGCTTCCGGGGCCCCGGGGTCGAGATCGCCGGCGTCCCTCACGGCACGCACCGCGCGTCCGCCTCGGAAGCGCGTGACGCGCAGGAGACCGTCGTCTGGAAAGCCGAGCGGGCCAACAGCGCGGTCGTCATCGGAGACCGGCTCGTCCTGAAGCTCTTCCGGCGACTCGAGCCGGGCGTCCACCCCGAGATCGAGCTGGGCCGCTTCCTCACGGACCGCGGGTTCACCGGCGCCGCTCCGCTCCTCGGGTGGCTCGAGTACCGTCCAGCGGGCAGGGAGCCGCTGGCCCTTGGAGCGCTCCAGGGCTACGTCCCGCCGGAGGCCGACGGCTGGAGCCACACGCTGGACGCCCTGGGGAGATTCTTCGAGCGGGCGCTCCGCTACCACGCCGAAGGGAGGGCTCCAGCTGCGGCCGGACCGAGTACCCTCGAGGCGGTGCGGCGAGACCTCCCTCCCGCGGCCCAGGAGCTACTGGGGACGTACGTCACCACCGCCCAGGTCCTCGGCCGGCGGACGGCGGAGATGCACCGGGCGCTCGCCTCGGTCCCGGAGGACCCGGCGTTCGCGCCGGAGCCCTTCACGCCCTTCTTCCAGCGCTCCCTCTTCCAGTCGCGGCGCGCCCTGGCGAGCCGCGCCCTCGGCGTGCTGGAAGATGAGATCGCAGAGCTTTCCGGGCCCCTCGCCGAGGAGGCCCGCCGCGTCGTCGCGCTGCGGGAGGAGATCCTGCGCAGGTTCCGGCGGTGCATGGACCGCCGCCTCACGAGCTTGAGGATCCGCTGCCACGGCGACTTCCGGCTCGAGCAGGTGATCTGCACGGGGAAGGACTTCATCGCGATCGACTTCGAGGGGGAGCCGTGGCGGCCCCTCGGCGAGCGCCGCCTCAAGCGCTCGGCGCTCCGGGACGTGGCGGGCATGCTCCTCTCGTTCCGTCACGCGGCGGCGGCCTCGCTCGAGGTCGGCTCGCTGCGACCCGAGGACCGGACGGTCCTCGAGCCCTGGGCCGACGCGTGGCGCGACTGGGTCTCGGTGGCATACCTGAAGGCGTACATCGAGGCTTGCGCGGATGCTCCCTTCCTGCGGCTCGACCCCGAGGAGCTCGGGTGCCTCCTGGAGGCGCAGATCCTCGAGAAGGCGCTCTCGGAGATCGGCGACGCCCCTCGGCGCCCGCGCGAGCGACTCCATGTGCCCCTGGCGGCGATCCAGCAGGCGCTGTCCTCCCCGCCGGCGGGGGCGTAGCCGGGGGGACCGCCGGCGCTCGCCGCGCCGCACGCTGGGCTGGCCTCGCTGGACGCTCGCGAGCGCAGATGCTCTGCCGTTGCTCTTTGGCATACCCCGCCGCCAGAGGATACTGGTGGGTAAGGGCAGGCACGTCGCGGTCGCTTCCGAAGGAGGTTCCGTCCATGAAGCCCTCGGGCAGGCCAAGTGCCCATGGCCTTGCGTCCCTTTCCGTGTGCGCCTTTGCGCTGGCGGCTCTCGAGCCCTCGGGCCCGGCCTTGGCGCAGTTCTCCTTCGTGAAGGTGGTCGGGATCGGCGACCCGAGCCCGGCGGGGGCGCCCTTCGTCGCCCTGGCGTACCCGAAGCTGAACGACAGGGGCCAGATCGCGTTCCTCGGCTACGCCGGAGCCTCGTTTCCCGGCACGAAGGGGCTCTTCCTCGTGAGGGGGAGCGAGATCGAGAAGGTCGCCCTCGAGGGAGACGCGGCGCCAGGGGGCGGGACGTTCACCTTCGACTATGTGAATTTGGACTTGAACGACCAGGGACAGGTGGCCTTCGTCACGGGGGCAGGGGGCGGGGCCCACGCGATCTTCCTCTACAGCCTCGGAAACCTCTCCCAGGTGGTGAGGACGGGAGACATCCCCTCCGGGGCCTTCACGAGCCTCGACAACCCGGCCATCAACAACTCGGGCGAGATCGCTTTCACCGGTGGCTACCCGCAGGGCGGCGGCATCTTCAAGGTCGGGATCGCTGGCGGCCCGGCGGCGAAGGTCTGGATCAAGGGAGACAACGCGCCGAGCGGCGGCACCTTCGAGAGCACCCTGCGACCGCCCGCGATCAACGACGCGGGACAGGTGGCGGCCGAGGCGGGCGTCGTGGGCGACTTCACCTTGCAGGATGGCACGCCGTTCAGCGGCCAGTTGAGCGGGATCTTCGTCGGGGGCGCCGGGCAGCCGAAGAGGATCGCCCTTGCGGGGGTCAACACGGACGGCGGGGTCTTCGCCCCGCCCGACCTGAGCTCCGGCGGGGACCTGGCCTACGGCTTCGAGTCGAGCTTCGTCCCACCGCGCTGGCGCCTCTACAGGGGCTCCCTGCAGAAGGTCGCCGCGACCGGCGACGGGACGCCCGCCGGCGGCAAGTTCGGCCTCGTCGGCCTGGGCCTCCTCCGCCCCGACCGCCTCAACGACCGGGGCCAGATCGTCTTCGACGCCACCGTGGATGGGGGATCGTCGCCCCTGGGGATCTTCATCTCTCAGGGCGGCGGAAGCGTCAAGGTCGTCGCCGTCGGCGACCCGACGCCTCAGGGCGGCGTCTTCGGCGAGCTCTCGAGCCCGACGATCAACGACCTCGGCTGCATCGCCTTCGTCGGCTTGACGCGGTTCTTGTCATCGACATGTTCATAAGTCAGCTATAGATTCTCAAGCCTCCTTCAAGAGCCATCGGAGCTCCGGCCACAACGGCATCACAGCTCGGCTCAGAGTGAAAATGCGAGAAAGTCGATGCGAGATGTGCGGAAAGTAGGATCACACGCGCGGTACGGAGGAAATTCATGAACACTCAAGCTGTACGTCGGGCTCTCTCTCTTGGGACTCTCCTCGCCGTGGGCGCGCTCCAGCCCCAAGCGCTCCCGGCGGACTCGATATTCTGGGCCGACGGCGGCACGATCCGCCGAGCCAACCTCGACGGCAGCGGCGCCGAGGTCGTGGCGCCGGGCGCGTTCGCCTCCGGCGTCGCCCTCGACCCCAGCGCCGGCAAGGTCTACTGGACCAGCGAGGGCCCTGGCAAGATCCAGCGGGCCAACCTCGACGGCACGGGTGTCGAGGAGCTGCTCACGGGGCTCCGCCAGCCGCAAGGGATCGCCCTCGATCTCGTCGGCGGCAAGGTCTACTGGACGGAGTTCTTCCCTGCCTTGAGGGGCGGCCGCATCCGGTGCGCCAACCTCGACGGCACCGGCGTGAGGGAGCTGGTCGCGGGCCTCTCGTTCCCCGCGGGCATCGCGGTCGAGAGCGCCTCCGCCAAGATCTACTGGACCGAGCTCGAGGGGAGGGTCCGGCGCGCCGGCCTCGACGGCACGGGAGTCGAGGACCTCACCACGCTCTCCTGCGGCGCGGGCATCGCCCTCGATGGGCCCGGCGGGAAGATGTACCTCGCCAACTGCGGTGGGGGTCCCGGCGGGCCCAGGATCCAGCGGGCCAACCTCGACGGCAGCGGCCTCGAGGACCTGTTCGAGGACCTGGTGAGCACCCGGGCGCCCTACGGCATCGCCCTCGACCTCGCGGCCCGCAAGCTCTACTGGACCGAGCCGGGGAACCCGGACGGCGGCAGGGTCCGGCGCGCCAACCTCGATGGCACGGCGGTGGAGAACCTGGTGGCGGGGGGCTCTCCCACCGGCATCGCGCTCCTCTCGTCCGCGGAGGAGCCGCCGGCGCCCGACCTGCCTTTCCGGCGCGGGGACTCGAACCTCGATGGGCAGGTCGACATCTCCGACCCCGTCCACGTGCTCCTCTTCCTCTTCGCCGGCGGCGAGGCGCCAGGGTGCGAAGACGGCGCCGACGCGGACGACAGCGGCGGGATCGACCTGAGCGACGCCATCTTCCTCCTCAACTTCCTCTTCCGGGGAGGCGCCCTGCCGCCGGCGCCCGGCCCCGCCGACTGCGGCGCCGACCCGAGCCCCGACGGGCTCTCCTGCGAGCGCTCCCCCGGCTGTGCGCCGGTGACGAGTGCCGAGGTCCGCCTCCTCCACCCTGAAGGCGGCGAGCGCGCGCTCGACCTCTCGATCTTCGAGGCGCCACAGGTCGAGGTCCGCATCACCCTGCCCGCCGAGGGGCCGGCGCCTGCGGTAGAGGTGACCCTCGAGAGCTTCGGCGCGAGCGACATCGACCTCACGCCGCTCTACGGTCAGCTCGCGGGGACGCGGGACCAGACCGCGAGCGTGGCGATGGCGCCGGGCCGCCACACGCTCTCCGTCCGCGTGGCCGGCGAGGTCGCCGCCAGGGCGCGCTTCCTCGCCTTCGACGGCTCGACGCTCGCGATCCTTCACGGCCCCGACGACCCAGCCGCCGTGCTCGCTCCCGAGGGCGAGCCCGCGGCCCACGCCACGACGATCCTCCTAGCGTTCCGCGACGACGCCCAGGACACGGCGATCAGCGACTTCCTCGCGGCGCACGGCCTGGTGCCGTTCGGCTTGCTGGTCGACCGCCTGCGGCCGGGGAGCCCACGGATGGTCGCCGCCGACGTCTCGGAGCACCCGCAGGGGCTCGACCCCTTCGCCCTCGCC
>JACQVW010000503.1 GCA_016209535.1 Planctomycetota bacterium
GGGCAGGTTCCTGGGGGGGTCGTGCCTCGCCCGGCTGGCCCGGCTGGCCAGGCTCACCCGGCTGGCCAGGTTGGCCAGGTTGGCCAGGTTGACCAGGTTGGCCAGGTTGGCCAGGTTGACCCGGTTCGCCGGGCTGCCCGGGCTGTCCCGGCTGTCCCGGCTGTCCCGGCTGTCCCGGCTGGCCTGGCTGGCCTGGGTCGCCTGGCTCGCCTGGCTGGCCGGGTTCGCCCGGTTGTCCCGGCCGGGCATTGCCCCCGGGCTTCGGCGGCGCCGCCGCAGGCTTCGACTCTCGTTTCTCGTCACGCTCCCGCAGATCGGCCGTCTCCTCCCGCACCGCCTCCTGCGCCGGGGCGAGCTTGCCGACGCTCCCCGCCTGGGCGGGGTCCTTCGCCTCCTTCTCGATCTCCTTCTCGCGGCGGATCAAGTCCTCGAGCTTCGCGAGGTCCGCGGCGAGGGCCTCGGCGTTCGCGCCGGCCTGGTGCGCGTCGTCGGAGGCCATCTTCTCGCGCGTCTCGTCCTCGATGACCTTGTCAAGGCTCGCCGCAATGTCGCGCAGGCGGCGGATGTGCTTCAGGAGCTCCCGCGGGTCGATCTCCTCCTCGAGCAGGATCGAGAGGATCTCCTCGAGGTTCACCTTCAGCTTGCCCTGCTCCTCGATGGCCCGGTCGAGCTTCCGGTCCTTCAGGTACTGCACGATCCGGTCCATGCCCTCGCGCACGAGCCGCTCGCGCGCCGCCTGGAAGGCCTGGCGCAGCCGGGCGGCGTTCTGGGGCTCCGTCGCGGCCAGGAGCCGCGAGAGGCGGTCCATGCACTCCTCGAGGGCCGCGAGTTTCTCCCGCGCCTCCTCCTGCTTCAGGCGGGCCAGGTCGGGAGGAAGGGGCTTGTCCTCGCCGCGCGCCGCGGCGGTGGCGAGCCAGAGAAGGGTGAAGCCGAGCACCGCCTGCCCGGAGCGCCCCGAGTACCCCGACTGCCCCGCCTGCCCCGACGCACGCGTCCTGCGAGCCATGGGTGGATCCTCCGTCAACGCTTCTCGCCCGGGTTCCCGAGCCCCCCGGAGCCCTCCCCGCCGGGGGCGGGACCCTCGAAGATCGAATCGACCTCGCGCCGGTAGCTTCTCTTGGCCTCCTCGGCCGAGGCCTCGTGGACCTTGATGATACCCCGGAGCCGGTTCACCACCTCGGTGAATCCCTCGAGGCGCCGCAGGCTCGCGAGGACGGCCTCGAGGCGCTGGATCAGGGCCTCGATGTGCCCGGCGAGGGTTATCCCGTCCTTCAGGCGCTCGTCGCCCCGCTGGAGCTCGCGGATCTGCCCAAGCCTCGAGGCCACGAGCGGCAGGAGCCGCTCCGAGACGTCGGTGAGCGGCTCGACGACCGCCGCCACCAGCCGCTGCATCTCCTCGACCTCCCCGAGGCGGTTGTTCCGCATCTCCTCCGAGATGAGCTGGATGGCGCCCGCGATGCTCGCCGTCTGCCGCGCGAGCTGCCGCTCCGTCTTCGCGAGGGCCACCATCTCCTGCACTGCGGCCTCGGCCAGGGGGCCCTCCTTCATCCAGGCCTCCTCGGCCAGCTTGTAGACCGCGTCGCGCACGGCGCGCTCGTCGGCCACGACCCGCTCGAGGATCCGCCGCTGCTCCTCCTCCCTGCGGAGGAGCTCCTCGCCGAGGCGTTCGGGCGTGACGACGAGGAAGGACTGCGTCGCCGCGTGGCCCGGCTTGGGCCCGCGGATCCCGTCCGAGTCGGCGGCGAAGACGCGGGCGTCGAGTCTCGCCTCGGGCTCGATCGCGAGGGGCTCGAGCTCCCAGGCGGGCTCCGCCTCGACGAGGGGGGCGGGCGCATCCACCGGCGCGAACGGATGAGAGCCCTTCCGGGCCTCGCGGGCTCCGTCGGGGCCGGCGTCGGTGCGCGCCACCTGGAAGCCGATGCCAAGAGACGTGACGGCGTAGTCGTCCGCCGCGCGCACCTTGAAGGGGATCCTCGCCTGCGGCGTGACCATGCTCCCCACGCCCTCGGCCCGCGCGAGGACCACGGGGGGGCGGTCGGGCACGGGGGCCACGATGAAGCGGTGCGGCAGCAACTGGGGCACGCCCTCGACGTCCGCGAGCCGGACCGTCACGGCGCCGCCCGCCTCGGGCCTGTAGGCGCCGGCGAAGGCCCGCGGATCGCCGGCGGCGACCTCGAGGGGGACGTCCTTCCCCTCGGTCTCGAGCCAGGCTCGCGCGAGGTCCTTCGATGCAGACCCCTGGACGCGCAGGGTGCCGCCCTCGGGCACGGGGACCTCTCCGGCGTCGCCCTCGAGGGTCACGGCGGGTCTGCCCGTGTAGGCCGGCGGCTCGACGGTGACGCGGATGGAGCGCACCTCGGGCCGCTCCTTGACGAGGACGCGGTGCGAGCGCGAGCGGAAGTCGCCGCCCTCGACGACGAGCTCGAAAGGCTCCGTGACCTCGGGGCCCTCGTAGACGAAGATCCGCTCCCCCTCGCGGGGCAAGTTGGCGCGGAAGCGCTCGCGCTCGTATCGGACCGTGATCCGGACGCGCTCCGGGACCTCGCCCTGGGCCCGGACCGAGAGCCGCAGCCGGTCGCCGCGGGGGACGCCGATCGCCAGGGTGTCCTCGGGGAAGCCCTCGACGACGAGCCGCGTGCGGTAGGGCCAATCCACATCGCGGAAGAGCACGTCGCGCTCGACCCATGTGACGAAGGACGCCCCGAGGAGGGTCGCGGCGATGGCGCCCGCCGCCAGGGCCGCGACGCCCCCGGCGAGCGCCGAGACGACGGCGGGCGTGTCGACCGCGGAGCTCACGTCGAGGCGCCGCGCCTCCGCGACGGCCTCCTCGATCACGCGGCGCTTCATCGCGTCGCCGATGTCGGCGGGGGGCGCCGCGGAGCGGGCAGCGGGCTCCCGCAGGAACTCGACCGCGCTGCGCAGGCGGTCGAGGAGGTGCGGCAAGCGGCTCTCGAGGAGGTCCGCGAGCGACGCGTCGGGCAGTCGCCGGGAGATGGGCCTCAGGAGGACCTTCCAGGCGAGCCAGCCGAGCGCCGCGATGTAAACGGCCGCGGCCGCGGCGCGCCAAGGCAGCGAGAGGCGGAAGGTCCTGTCGATGGCGAAGGAGGCGGCGGCCAGGAAGGCCAGGGCCACCAGGAGGAGGGACGCGCCTCGGAAGAAGACCGAGGACCGGAGGAGCCTCCGCAGCTCGCGCAGGCGCGACCCGATGGCCTCGTGCCCCGGCCCGCTCTCGGTCCTCGCGGCGCTCACAGGAGTCGGCTCACCTTCCTCAGGACCCACTCGAGGGCAAGGAGGCCCGCCAGGATCCCCATGCTGAGCGCGTTGTCCCAGAGCGGGATGGGCTCGTCGGTGGTCACGACGGTCTGGCGGCGGTCGGGGATGCGCGCCGGCACGGACGCGATCTCGGCCAGGGGAGCGTAGCTCCCCCCGGTGAGCTCGGCCAGCTCCCGGAGCGACTCCTCGTCGAGGCGCGGCGTCTCGAGCTCGATCGCCGGGGGGTCGACCGAGATGACCTTCGCCACGGGCTTCTCACCGGCGGACGCGCCCGCGAGGCGCAGCCGGTGCTGCCCGAGGACTCGCGGCATGTGGATCCCGCGGTACCAGCCCGGCGCGGCCGGGTCCTTCCCGAGCCGCAACTCGGCCGAGCTTCCGCCGGGGCCATCGACGGCGAGCACCTGCTCCTCCGCGTCGACGGGCCGGAAGGCCTCGTCGGTGAGGTAGGCGGAGACGCGCACCGCCTCTCCGAGGTCGTAGGACTCGCGGTCGGTCTGGATCAGGCGACGCCGGTCGCCGAGGAGCCGGCCCTCGGTGAGGAAGCGCACGCTCTGGATCCAGAAGCGGTCGTAGACCTCCTCGGCGGTGGCGCGCCACCTCCAGGTGGAGTCGAGCCCGCAGAACATGACGCGGCCGCCCTCGTAGAGCTGCGCCGCCACGATCGGCCGCGGCTCGCCGTCCCGGGCCAGGGCCGGATCGGGGTGCACGAAGAGGACCGTGGCGCCGGGCTTCGCCTTGCGGGCCGGGAAGGCCCAGTAGATGCCGGCCACCTCGGCCCAGCGGTCCCGGTTCCGGTCGATCTGGGACGCGAGGCGCGTCGCCGCGTGGTCCATCGCGGCGAGCGTCGGCAGGAGGGGCCACTCCCGCTCGTGGAACCGGCCGCGGCCCGTCTCGTCCTTCACCTCCCGGGCGTCGGCGACGACCGGGAGCATGCCGCGGATGGGGGCCGCCGCGGCCGCATCGAAGAAGCTCGCGGCGAAAGTCTCTCCGGCCACGTAGGCCAGCCCGCCGCGGTGCTTCCCCACGAACTCCTCGAGGAGCTCCGGGAAGCCCTCGGGCAGCCCTTGAGGGTCGATGTCCATGAGCACCACGACGTCGTAGGCGAAGAGCTCCTTGCGCTCCGACGGGAGCTTCTTCAAGCTCGAGTCGCCCTCCTGGGGGAAGTCGGGGTCGGCGCTCATGAGCCAGGCCGCGACGTGGACGCGGCCGTCGCGCTTGAGGAGGTTCTTGAGGAA
>JACQVW010000504.1 GCA_016209535.1 Planctomycetota bacterium
GCCGCATGGAGCAGGGCCGGCACCGCGAGGCGGCGCGGGAGTTCTCGACGACCGTCGCGAACTTCGACTTCGAGGGCGAGTACGCCGAGTGGGTCCGCCGGTCGCTCCTGGCGGCAGGAATCGCCTTCCAGAGCGCGGGCGACCGGGACGCCGCGGCGGCGCAGCTCCGCGAGGTCGTGAGGCGCTTCCCGGCGACCGACGAGGGCAAGGCGGCCACGGAGCGGCTGCGCGAGCTCGGGACGAACTAGGCCATGCCGTTCCTGCGCGCGCAGCACCGTCTCGCGGTCCCCCTGATCGCCGCGTTGAGCCTCCTCGGCCCGGGGCGTGCCGTACCCTCCCCCCCCGGCCCCCCCGAGGGGGCGGTTGGGGCCAGTCCTGAGCGAGCTGCAACTCCTCCCGAAGGGGCGGGGGTGGATAGTGCGCAGCCAGCGGCGAGTCCCGCCGGGGGGGCGGCCCGAAAGCAGCCCGAGACCCTCCTCGAGTTCGCCGCCGCGGGCGGGCCCCTCATGGTCCCCATCGCGGCCTGCAGCATCGCCTGGGTCGCCTTCCTCGTCGAGCGCCTCATCCAGCTCCGCCGGCGGCGGGCGGCTCCCCCCGAGCTCTTCCGGGCAATCCGGGACCTGTGCGCGGCCCGCCCCGTGGACCGCACCAAGGCTCGGGCCGCCATCGACTCGCAGCCTTCGGCGGCGGCCACGGTCCTACGCGCGGCCCTCGAGCGCCTGGACCTCGGACGCGAGGAGATCGAGCGCGGCGTGAACAACACGGCCCAGCGCGAGATCTTCGAGATGCGGCGCAACGTCCGCGTCTTCGCCATCGTCTCGAGCGTGGCCCCGCTCCTCGGCCTCCTGGGGACGGTCACCGGCCTCGTCCAGGCCTTCCGGGAAGTGGCGATCAGCGGTCTGGGGTCGGCGGGGAGCGCGCTCGCGCCGGGGATCTACGAGGCCCTGATCACCACGGTGGGGGGGCTCTTCGTCGCCATCCCGTCGCTCTTGACCTACTACTGGTTCATGGCGCGCGTCGACCACTACGTTCACGAGATCGACAAGCTCGTGGAGGACTTCGTCGATGCCTGCCTCCTGCCGGAGCCGCGGGCCGAACGAGGAGGCGTCCCATGATCCGGCACGCGACCCGCAGAGAGGAGGACCTCCAGCTCAACATGACTCCCATGATCGACATGGTCTTCCTGCTGATCATCTTCTTCCTCACGGCCACGACGTTCACCCAGAAGGAACGGGAGCTGGACGTCCAGCTCCCCGCGACGCGCGTCGCCGGCAGCCTGTCGAAAGCCCTCGAGCGGAACTTGATCCTGAACGTGAGGAGGGACGGGACCGTGGCGATCTCCGGCCGGACCTACGGCGAGGAGGAGCTCGTGGCGTACGTCCGGGACCTGAGCGAGCGCTCGAAGGGCACGCTCAAGGTGAAGGTGCGCGGGGACGCGCGGGCCCTCTGGGCGCACGTGGCCCGCGTCTTCGCCGCCGTCAACCGGGCGGGCGTCAAGAGCACGCACGTGGACTACAAGCAGGTGGAGCTGGAGTCCTGACGCATGGCGGTCCCGGGGAGGAGAGGCGTCCTGGTCTGGCTGGCGGCGGCGACGGCCGGCGCCTGCCTGGTCGCGCCCTTCCTCCTCCGGAGGACGATCCGGTACTACACCGACGGCGCGGGGCTGCGGGAGCCCGTCCAGGCCGCCCGCCCGGCCCTGCGCGAGGTCCTCTGGTCTCCGGGAGCCCCCGTGCCCGCCGCGATCAACCGCCCGGAGACCGACGAGTACGAACCGCGGGTGAGCCCCGACGGTCGCTTCCTCGTGTTCACCCGCGGGCGGCCCTACCACGCCCTCGGGACGGAGCGCCTCGCGAGCGGCGCGGACCTCTGGATCGCCGAGAGGCGGCCGGCGGGGTGGTCCGAGCCCATGCCCTTCGACGCGGTGAACTCCGACCACGACGACATGGGTGCGAGCTTCGCGACCGGCGGGCAAGGCCTTCTCGTCTTCTTCTACTCGAACCGACCGGGCGGCCACGGAGGCTACGACATTTGGCTCGTCGAGGGCGACGGGGGCGGCGCCTGGGGGACTCCGCGGAACCTCGGGCCCCAGGTGAACACCCCGTTCAGCGAGATCTGCCCCTCGGCCTCCCTCGATGGGAGCGCGCTCTTCTTCGTCACGAACAGGCTCGGGGGCGGCGCGCCTGCGCCGCCGCGCTGGACGGCCACGGCACGCGAGACCCTGGAGTCGTCGCCGTACGACGTCTTCTTCGCGCGGCGCGGTGCGGCCGCGGCCCCCGAGTACGGTGAGGCGGCCCTCGTCGAGGGGCTGAGCCTCCCCGGGGCCACCGAGGGCTCGCTCGGGGTCTCGCCCCACGGCGATTTCGTCTACTTCTCGAGCGATCGGCTCGGCGGCCTCGGCGGCTTCGACGTCTACCGCGCGCGGCTCGCGGGCGGCGTGATCGGCCCCCCGGAGAACCTGGGCCCCCAGGTGAACTCGGCGGGCCACGAGCTCGACCCGGCGCTCGCGGCGAACGGCTTCGAGCTCTACTTCGCGAGGCGGCCTGCGGACAGGGCCGCGGAGGACCTCTTCGTCGCCGTCTCCCGCGAGGTCTTCCTCAGGGCCGAGGCGGGAGAGACGTACTGGAGCTTCGCCGCCGTGCTCCGGTTCGTGGCCGCGGCGCTGGGCCGCGTGCACCCGACGATCCTGGCCCTCTTGCTCTCGGTCGTCGCATGTGTCCTCTTCGCGGCAGTCTTCGGGAGGCGTCTCTCGCGCCTCGCCCTCCTCACGCGATGCCTCCTCATCGCGCTGCTCGTCCACCTCCTCGGAGCCCTCTGGATGAACACGAAGGAAGTGCAGCGCGTGATCCTCACGACCCTGGGCGGGCCCGAGGAGGAGGCCCCGGTCTTCGAGGTGACCGTCGACGGCGCGGCGGAGGAGGACGTGTCCCTGGCGATCCGGACCCACGTCGCCGAGACGGGCCGCGACGCGCCCCCGGCCCTCGTCCCGGGCGCGATGGCCCAGGAGCCCGTCCTGGCGCCTCGCGGGTACTCGGCGACTCCCGACGTCCTCGAGCCCCGGGCGGCGGGGCTCGCCGAGGCCTGGCCCCGCCTGAGCCTCGAGGAAGCCGTCCGCGCCGCGCCGGCGCCCGGCCCCGCACCCTCGGCGCCGCCCGCCGAGGCGCGGAGCGTCGAGCCCGGGTTCGAGCTCGCCGAGGCGGCGTTCCCGGACGAGGACGTCCCGGTGGATCCCGCGCTCGCTCTCGCTGCGCGCGACGCGGAGCCGCCCGAGCGCGCCGCCCCCCGGCCGAGCGCCCTCGAGCTGGGCTCGCAGGTCCGCCTGAGCCCGCCGCGAGCCGAGGTCGCGCCATCGCCCGTGGGCCTCGAGGGGAGCCTCGAGGTGGAGGGCCCGCTCTTCTCGGAGCGCCTCTCGCGCCCGCCCGAGCGAGCGCTCGAGCGCCTCGAGCCCATCGAGGATCTCGACGCGGCGGCCGCGGCGGCGGGCGAGCCTCCCGGGGAGGCGCGGGAGGCCGCGCCGGCCGGCATCGCCGCCCCGCGACCGCTCGCGGGGCCCGAACGGCCCGCTCCAGCGCCGCCGGCGCGGCTCGCGCCGGAGCGCGCGGCGGCCGACGAGACCGTGACGATCTCCCGGGTGAGCGCGCTCGACGCGCGCCCCTCGGAGCCTTCCGACCCGGGCCTCTTGCCGAGGGTGGCGGCCGCCCCCGAGCGCGAGCGCCCCCGCGCCGAGGCGCCGCGGGAGGAGGCCCGAGGGACGCTGCCTCCGGCCGCCGGAGATACGGGCCTCCTCGTCGAGGCCGCCCTGCCGCGCCCGGCGGCGCCCGAGGCGGCGCCGGAGGCCGCGCGCCTCGCGGGCTCGCGTCTCGACGTGGCCGCGCGGCCCGAGCCGGGGCGAGCCCGCACGGAGGACCCGCGCGCAGCCTCGCCGGCGCTTGTCCCCGCGCAGGCCGTTCCGGAGCTCGCGCCCGCGATCTCGAGCGCCCGCGCCGCGGACCCGCTTCCGCCCACGCGAGACGCCGCCGAGGCAGCGGGGGCGGAGGC
>JACQVW010000506.1 GCA_016209535.1 Planctomycetota bacterium
CCAGGGACTCGTAGACCGTGACCCTCCCGTCTCCGCTGAGGTCGGGGTTCATCGAGTTGCCGTCGCCCTGGGTGCCGTCGCTCGCCACGCTGAAGAGGATCGTCCGCGCGGCGGCGACGTCCCGCACGAAGACGTCGCGCTTCCTGTTGCAGTCCTGACAGGCCGAGATAAGCCCGTTCCCGAGAAGCCGCTCCGAGTCGGAGGCGAAGGCGATCCGCGCCCCGTTCGTCGAGAGGATGGGCTGGAAGGAATCTCCCCCCGATATGGGCTGACCGGTGCAATCCTGAGGCCTGCACCGCAGGACAGAGACGCGCGTCGGCTGGCGGCAGCTCGGAAAGAAATCGAAGACGTCTGCCACGTCGATGAAGAAAACGTCCTCGAAGGTGTCCTGGTCCAGGCCGCTTGCCCGGAAGTTCCTGGCGAAGGAGCTGAAGGCGATCCGCTGGCCGTCCCCGCTGATGCTCCCGCGGCGGGAGCAAGATTCTCCTGCCAGCACGCCATCGCAACCTCCAAAGACCTGGCGGCTCACGAGGAACGTGGCGGGCTGGCCTTGCTCCTCCAGCTCGAAGTCGTGCAGGTAGACTTGCTGGACTGCAAGACACGTCTCGGGAGGGTCGCCCGTGCAGCTCGCATCGCAGTCGGCACAGTTGCCATCAGGGTCGGGACAGAGCTCGGGGTTCGTCCCCAGCCAATCGCAAGGGCGGCCGTGCATGACCACGCGCAGGCCGTCCTGGCTGATCACCCTCCCTACCCGCAGGTCTCCCACGGGCTGGCCCGCGATGGCGGGGCAGACGGCGGGGTCATCGCCGATCGTCGAGAAGGGAGTCGTCTGGGACTGGAAGCCGCTGTTGTTGATGCTGGCGACGTCGATCCGGGCCACACCGTCGGCGATGCCGTTCCCGTCGCTCGTGATCACCGCGCGGAAGACGTCCAGCATCGCCCCGTTCTGGTCGGGCCAGCCCGTGCCCAGGTCGGTCCCGGCCGAGGTGAAGGCGACGAACCCGCCGCCGCCCGAGATCGCGGCGGCCGACGAGTTGCCGCGCGCGCCCGCTCGCTGCGCGGCCGAGACCCGGATCGTTCGGGGGTTGGCGGGGTCCTTCAGGTCCACGAGGTAGACGTCCTCCACACTGTCGGTGTCGCTCGCGAGGAGCTGGCTCGCGGTGTGGAACACGATGCGGTTCCCGTCGCCGGAGATCGAGGGCATGAGGCAGTCCTTGTCGGCCGAGGTGCCGTCCGGCTTCTTGCTCACGTGGACGAGCGTGCCGCCCGTGCCCGAAGCGCCCTGCTCCCAGCGGTAGATCTGGTAGACGTTCTGCGTCGCTCCGGGAGGCAGGATCGCCCCGGGGAGGTTGCAGGCGTTGGAGCTGAAGACCAGGAACCGCACGTCCGGCGTCCCCCGCGGATCCTGGACCTCGCACGTCGAGGGATTCAAGGTCCTGCATGTGGGATCCCCAACGGTCCTGCAGTTGGGCTCGATGTCCGGCGGGATCCTCCTCGTGTGGTTCGGGGCGTCGGATGCCGGCTGCGGGCAGAGCTGGTCCTGAAGCAGAGCGCCCTCTCCCCCGGACGCCGAGGACTCCTGGGAGGAGGTGGGGGCGAGCTGCGCCTCGGGGGTCGCGAAGAAGCCCGAGAGGTCGATCACGTCCCCCACAAGCTTGGCCTGCGCGAAGGCCTCCTCCAGACTGCCTCCCTGCTCGAGCCACCAGTTGAAGAAGTACTTGTCTCCCCAGGTCGAGGCGCCGTCGCCATCGACATCGACCGGGAGGTCGTACCCCGGCCCTGGGAGCTTGGGGGGGTCCGTAGCCCCTACCGCCGATTCATCTCCTGCTCTCACCAGCAGAGCGGAGAAGAGAAGAGAAGAGAAGAGAAGACAGAAACAACTGCGCGACCGTCCATGGCACCGCCTCCTGTGGGATCTGCTCCCGTCACCTCACGATACCTCTTCGCAAGACCGCGAGGAACCTACATCTCTACGGACGGGGAGTCAAGCCTTTTTCCTGCACGCCCGCCGACCTGACGCGTGACCCGTGTCACGATGCCTCCTCGCACGCTGGAGCTGCATGCCGCGTTGCGCGCGCGACCTCCCCGCCTGGATAGTCTCGCTCCTCGCCGCCGGCTCGCGCCGCTCCCTTCCCGCCCGCTCCGCAGACCGCGGCACATGGATCTCGCAAACCGCAAGCAGGAGCCGGCATGACCCAGAAACTCGGGATCGCCTCGCTCGTGACGGCGACGACCGCGAGCCCGCCAAAGGTTATATTGGACGGGCCATGAAGCCAAGGACCCCCGCCGCCCTCCTCCTGACCTGTCTCCCCGCCTCGCTCCCCGCCGCCTTCATCGTCCTCGACGAGATCCACTACGCGCCGCCCGACAAGACGCGGCCCGAGGAGATCGTGGAGCTCTACAACAACGGGCCCGTCGCCGTGGACCTCTCGGGCTGGTACTTCTCGGGCGGGATCGACTTCACGTTCCCGCCGGGGACGGCCCTCGGCGCCGGCGAATACCTCGTCGTGGCCCAAGACCTCGACGCCTTCCGGGCGCGCTTCGGGAACGTGCGGGCCGTGGGGCCCTTCTCGGGCCGCCTCTCGAACGACGGCGAGCGGCTCGTCCTGCGCAACCGGAACGGCGGCCGCGAGGACGAGGTCGATTACCGGCGCGGTTTCCCCTGGCCCACGGTCGGCGACCCCGAGGGCTACTCGATCGAGCTCATCCACCCCGACCTGGACAACTCGCTGGGCGGGAGCTGGCGCGCCTCGAACCCATCCCAGCAGGGCGAATCGACGACGCTCGTCGCCTCGGGCGGAGCCTGGAAGTACAAGTTGGGCACGGCGGAGGCCTCGACGCCGGCGAGCGCGTGGCGGGAGCCCGCCTTCGATGACGGCGCGTGGCCCGCGGGGAACGGCCCCGTGGGCTACGGCGAGCCCTTCATCGCCACCGCGCTCACGGACATGCAAGGCAGCTACTCCTCGTTCTTCCTGCGGAAAGAGCTCCAGGTCTCGAGCCCGGCCGACGTGGGCGGCCTCGTCCTCGAGGCGCTCTACGACGACGGGTTCAACGCGTGGGTGAACGGCGTGAACGTGGCCAGCGTGAACGTCCCGTCGAAGGAGGTCGCCTACAACGGTCTCGCGTCGACCACGAGGGAGGACGGCGAGTACAAGCCGATCCCGCTCCCGAGCCCGGCCGGCTACCTCGTCGCGGGGAGGAACGTCCTCGCGGTCCAGGTCCACAACATCTCGCTCGCCTCGAGCTCCGACGCCTTCTTCGACGCGCGGCTCACCGTGTCCACGGGCGCGGGAGCGGGCCCCACCCCGGGCGCACGGAATTCCGTGCACGCGACCGACGCGCCCCCCCAGCTCCGGGGGGTCGAGCACGCGCCCCGGCAGCCCGTCTCGGGCGTGCCCGTCCTGGTCACGGTGAAGGCGACGGACCCCGACGGCGTGGCGAAGGTGACCCTCGAGCACCAGGTCGTCGATCCGGGGGCGTACGTCGCGCTCACGGACCCGGAGTACGCCCAGGGCTGGACCCAGGTGCCCATGAACGACGAGGGCCTCGACGGCGACGCGGCGGCCGGGGACGACACGTTCTCCTGCCTGATCCCGGCCTCCGTCCAGGAGCACCGCCGGCTCGTGCGCTACCGCCTCGCGGCCGAGGACTACAACGGCGAGTCCGTGCGCGTCCCCTACGGCGACGACCCGCAGCCCAACTTCGCCTACTTCGTCCACGACGGGGTGCCGTCCTGGGCCGGAGCGATCGAGCCGGGCAGCACGAACGCGGCGCGCCGGCAGGTCGTGGAGTATCCCCCCGAGGTCATGGGCAGCCTCCCCGTCTACCACCTCATCACCAAGAGGGCCTCGGCCGAGGACGCCACGTGGTTCTCGAAGTACGGGGGCGACAACTACCTCTGGATCGGGACCCTCGTGCGCGACGGCGAGGTCTACGACCACATCCGCTACCGGGCCCGCGGCGGCGTCTGGCGCTACGCCATGGGCAAGAACATGTGGAAGCTCGACTTCCTCCGCGGCCACGGGCTCAAGGTCCTCGACGACTTCGGCCGCGAGCAGAAGACGCGGTGGGACAAGCTCAACTTCTCGGCCTGCATCCAGCAGGGCGACTACCTGCACCGCGGCGAGCAGGGGATGTTCGAGGCGGCTGGCTTCAAGCTCTTCCGCCTCGCCGGCGTCCCGGCCTGCACGACCCACTTCTGCACGTTCCGGATCGTCGACGAGGTCGACGAGACGGGCCCGACGCAGTACGCCGGCGACTTCTGGGGCCTCTACCTCGCCATGGAGCAGCCCGACGGCCGCTTCCTCGAGGAGCACGGCCTCCCCGACGGCAACTTCTACAAGATGGAGGGCGGCACGGGCGAGCTCAACAACCTGGGGCCGGCGGGGCCCACCGACAAGAGCGACCTGAACGCCTTCCTGAGCACCTACCAGGGCACGACGCCCCCGGACGACTGGTGGCGCGACTCGGTCGACCTGGCGACCTACTACAGCTACCGTTCCATCGTCGAGGCCATCCACCACGGCGACGTCGGCTACGGGAAGAACTACTTCTACTACCTGGACCCCGAGACCGCGCAGTGGTCGCAGCTCCCCTGGGACCTCGACCTCACCTGGGCGGACAACATGTTCGGGGACGGGAACTCGCCCTTCAAGAGCCGCGTCCTCACCCGCGCCGCCTTCAGCCTCGAGTACAAGAACCGCCTCCGGGAGATCCGGGACCTCCTCTACAACCCGGACCAGACCGGGAAGCTCCTCGACGAGCTCGCGGCCAGGATCGATGACCCCTCCGGAGGCCCGTCGATCGTCGATGCCGACCGCGCCCAGTGGGACTACAACCCCGTCATGACGAGCTCGAGCATCGTCAACCTCTCCAAGGCGGGCAAGGGTCGCTTCTACCAGCAGGCCGCCACGAAGGACTTCCCCGGCATGGTGGCCCTCATGAAGAGCTATGTGAGCACGCGGGGCGCCTGGATCGACTCGAACATCGCGAGCGACTCCGCGATCCCGCGGCGGCCCACGGTCACCTACGCCGGGCCCGCGGGCTACCCCCTCGACGCGCTCCGGTTCCGCGCGAGCGCCTTCAGCGACCCCCAGGGCGACGGCACCTTCGGCGCCATGCGGTGGCGCGCGGCCGAGGTGACCTCCGCGGGCGCCCCGCCCTTCGACCCGGCGAGCCCGCGGGCTTTCGAGATCGACGCGGCCTGGGAGAGCGCAGAGATCGCGCCGTTCCAGGCCGAGGTCACGATCCCGGCGACGGCCCTCGTAGCCGGGAGAACGTACCGGGTCCGGGTGCGCATGAAGGACTCCACGGGCCGGTGGAGCAACTGGTCGCAGCCCGCGGAGCTCGTCGCCGGGTCCCCGGCGGCGCCGTTCCCGCAGGAGGCCTACTTGAGGGTCACCGAGGTCATGTACCACCCGGAGGGCGACCTCGACGAGGAGTTCGTGGAGGTCCTCAACACGGGTCCGAGCCCGCTCGACCTGAGCGCGGTGCGGTTCACCGGCGGGATCGAGTTCGACTTCGGCCGGAGCTCCTCGATCCGGACCCTCGCGGCGGGCGAGTACGCCGTCCTGGTCCAGAACCCGGTGGCGTTCCGGGCGCGCTACGGGACGGGGATCCCCGTCGCCGGCGAGTACGAGGACCGCCTCTCGAACGGGGGCGAGCGGGTGGTGCTCGCGGTCGGGGCCGCGACGACCGTGCTCGACTTCACCTTCGACGACTCCTGGTACCCGCTCACGGACGGCGGCGGCCGCTCGCTCGAGATCGTGGACCCCGCGGCCCCGGCGGGCACCTGGTCGAGCGCGTCGAGCTGGCGCGAGAGCGCCGCCGGCGGCGGCACGCCCGGCGCGCCGCCGAGCGGGACGCCCGGAGGCCGCCAGCTCCCGAGCGACGCGAACCAGGACGGCTTCGTGGACCACTCGGACGCGGTCTCGCTCCTCCTCGGCCTCTTCGCGGGAGGCGGGCGCCCGCCCCCTTGCGAGGGCACGATCGGCGAGGGAGGCAACCTCGCCCTCCTCGACGCGTCGGGCGACGGCGCGCTCGGCGTCACCGACGCCGTCGCCGTCCTCGGCTACCTCTTCCGCGAAGGCCCCGCACCCGCCCGCGGGACGAGCTGCGTGAGGATCCTGGGCTGTCCGGAGGGGTGCGGGGGGTAGCCGCCGGTCCTCGGGGCGCGGGAGGGTTCCCTGCGCGGCCGGCGCCAGCCTTGAAGATACCGCAGCGGCGCCGTAAGATCCGCGCATGCCACGGAAGATACGATCCCGCGACCAGGACGGCGCCCGCCACGTCTTCCCGGCCCTCCTGCGCCAGTCGTTCTACGAGAACCTGGCCGTCCTCGTCGACGAGGAGATGAAGGACGCGATGAAGGACCCCGACTTCCGGGAGTCCGTGAGGCGCGCGGCCCGGGAAATCGCGCGGGGGATGCAGAAGATGATCGCCAAGTGGGACAGGGCGGAGGGGTGAACCTCAAGCCTGCTTCCAGGCCTCCTCCAGCTCCTTCGCCAAGTTCCTGCGGGCCGCCCGGGTCTCCAGGTACGTCCTGTCGAGCGAATCCTTGTTGATCGCGAGCAGCTCCTGGACGTCCACCCGATCGATCAGCCTGCCCGCTGCAAGCTTCAGCAGGACGAGGTCCTCGCAGGACGCCACGGGGACGGAGAAGCCGTTCACCTTGCGTGGGGAGGCGCGGCTCAGGATCTCCTCGTACTCCGGGCCCCCCGCGGCGATGACATCCAGCCGGATGGAGTACCCCTGCTCCCTCAAGGGGAACCAGAAGTGGAGGACGACCTTGTCCTCGATGCGCCTGCGGTCGGCCTTCTCCAGGTGCGCGAACCCCGCGGCGCGCAAGGCACCCACCACCGCCGCCTGCGCGCTGGCCCCCTGCTCCGCGGACCCGCCGAGACCGACGAGGATGTCCGCATCGGCCGTCGCACGCGTCCTGCCCCAGGCTGGCAGCGCCGCTCCGCCGATGAGGGCATAGCGCGCTCCGCTCTCGCTCAAGGCGCGAGACGCCGCTTCGAGCGCCGTCAAGATCGTCTCAGGAAGCATCGCGGGAGTCCCTCGTGCGCGCGATGAGCCGGACCCACATGGCGTCCCTCTCCCGGAGCGATCGCTGGTGCCCGCGGATCAGGCGCTCCCAGGCTGCTTTCTTCTCCTCGGGGCTGTCGCTCGAGGTGGAAAGGGCCAGGTTGAGGCAGAATCCAAAGATCTCGTCCCAGAGACGGTAGGCCGCGGTGGCATCGGGGATCGCCCCGGGCGCGGCGGAACGGAGGTCCATGACCCGGATTATAGCGAGGAACCCCCGGCAGGCGCATTCCAGGATGCGAGGGATCCGTCTGCCGCGCACCGGGCGAGCCCTCACCTCCCCTTCACCTCGTAAAGCGGCCCCGCGATCCCGCCCTCGCCGAGGTCGAGGACCGCCGGGGCGCCGCTCGTCGCGCCCTTCGCGCTCAGGTCCTCGGGGCCCACGATCCCGAGCTGGATCCTTGCGGTGAACGCGGGACCGCCCCCGTGGCCGCCGCCCGAGTCCGAGGAGGCGATGACGCCCACGGCGACGCCGGCGCCGATGATCGCGGGCCCGCAGCCGCTCGCGGCGAGGCCGAGCCCCGCGAAGGCCCACAGGCAGAGCGCGCCGGCGAGACGGAAGGCCAGCCTCGGCCGCGCCGGACGGGCGCGGGCGAGCGCCACGGCGAGCCCCGCGAGCGCGCAGAGCGCCGCGGACCCGGCCAGGGCGCCGCGGAGGGCCCCGCCCGCAGCCCCGGGCGCGGCCGGCGTCGGCACGACCGCCCCGAGCGCCGCGCCGGGCTTCTTCCGCGCGACCTCCAGGTCCCCGCGCAGCGAGAGGCGCGCCGCGCCCGCGGCGGGCACCTCGAGGGCGAGCCCCTCGAAGCGCACCTCCTGGGCGGCGAGGTCGACGAGGCCGTCGGCGACCTTTCGATCGCCGGCCGGCTCCTCGAGGACCAGGGCGGCGCTCCGGATCGCGTCCACCCGGGCGTCCTCGAGCGCATGGTAGACGAGCCGTTCGATGACGACGCCCTCGGTGCTCCCCGCCGCGAGGAGCACCTCGTGCAGCTCCGCGTCCTCCACCGGGCTCCTCGCCTCGACGGTCTCGGGCAGCGCCTCCAGGGAGAACCGCAGCTCGGGCGGCTGGTTCAGGACATGGACCCGCGCCCCCTCGAGGCTCGGCGCGCCGGCGCGGCGCGGCCCCGCGACGAAGGCTGCCAGCGCGCCGTCGGAGACCGAGAGCTCGTCGGGCGTCTCGAGGACGAGCTGCACGACCCTGTCGCGCGCGAGGGCATGCGGCCCGACCTCGATCTCCACCGAGAAGCAGGCGTCCCCCGGCGCAGGGAGGGGGCGCCCCGGGCTCAGCGCGAGCTCCAGGGACGCGGCCGCCTGGGACACCGGGACCACGCGGAAGACCCCCACCTCCTCGGTCGCCGGCGCGGCGCCGTCGCACCGCGAACGCTCGAGGAGCGCGGCCCTCGCGACGAAGTCGAAACCGCCGCCGGGCTCGGAGGCCAGGTCGCGGAGCGTGAGACGGAGGACCTTGAGCGCGAAGCCCTGGGGCCCGCGCGGAGACCCCGTCCGGAGGGGGAGGCGCAGGACCTCCGCCCGCCCCCCAGGGCTCAAGCTCACCGCGGGCAGGGTCTGGCCCCGGAGGAGGACCGTACCGGGCCTCCCGAGGATGAGGCTCGCCACGTCATCGGGGGAGCGGGCGCGGCTCTCGTAGAGGACCTCGTCGAGGTTCCCGACGAAGAGCGCCGTGCCGCCCGGCGCGCCGCCCATGGCGAAACCGTCGCCCAGGCCACCGGAGTCGGCCATGGGCGCGCCGGCGACGCCGTCCAGGAAGGCCGTGAGCGTCCCCCTGGCCCGCGTCACCGCGAGGTGGTGCCAGGCTCGACCCACGCCGTCGAAGCGAATGCCCCCGCCGTCGCCGTGCGCCACCGTCACCGCGAGCTCACGGTCGATCCAGGAGAGGCGGAGCGGCGGCGCGGCCGCCCGGCCGTCGTCGCGGTGGAGCTCGAGCATCCTCGCGCCCGCCGCGCTCGAGCCCGCAGCCTCCCGCGGCAGGAACCAGAGGCTCGCGGAGAAGTCGCCGTCCCAGGGCGGGAGCGAGCTCCCCTGGACGAGCCCATCGCCGCGGAAGCGGAGGGCGGTGCGCGCGTCGCCGAAGCGGTCGGTGCCGCAGGTGACGGTGCCGGAGAGGCGGCCGTCGTTCCCCTTCTCGACGTCGAGCGCAACGCAGGCGTCGAGGGGCCAGGAGGCGAAGACCGCCGGTGGCGCGACCTCGAGCGGCGGTCCCTCGAGCGGCACCGACTCCCCGCAGTCGTTGAGGGCCCTCACGCGGAAGCGCCAGCTCCCCGTCTCGTCGAGGGCGACCGAGCAGGAGAGCTCGCGGAGCGCCGGGTCGTCCTCGACCTGGCACGCCTCGAACCAGTCCCGCTCCCCCGCCACCGCCGCCTCGACCAGGTACCGCGCCGCCCGCGCCGACTCCGGCCACCGCACCGTGACGGTGTCGCCGGCGAAGCCCGCCGCGGGGTACCGGACCTCCTCGGGCGCCGCGGGCGGGCCATCGACCAGGATGAGCCCCGCCTTCGACTCCACGTCCTCGCCGCAGACGCCTCGCGCCGCGAGGGTCACCGTGTAGACCCCAGGCTCCCGGTAAACGTGCGCCGGGCTCCGCTCGGCGCTCGTCTCGCCGTCGCCGAAGTCCCAGCTCCAGGCGGAGAGCCCGTCACCCCGCGAGAGGTCCGTGAACACGACCTGGAAGTCCGGCGCGCAGCCGCGCGTCACGCTCGCGCTGAAGTCGGCGGCCACCGGGGCCGCGACGGCGATGAGCCCCGCGCGAACCTCCGTGTCCTCGCCGCAGTCGCCGCGCGCCCGCAGCGTCACCGTGTAGGTCCCCGGCGCCGCGTAGGTGTGAACCGGGCTCCGGAGGAAGCTCCTC
>JACQVW010000527.1 GCA_016209535.1 Planctomycetota bacterium
CCACGGCGTCGTACGACCGCAGCGCCTCCGGGGTCTGCGGCAGCTCGTGGATCACCACGTCACCGTCCTGCTCGCGCCGCGGGTCCGCGCTCGCGAGCCAGCAGGAGGCCTGGATGCCGTCGTCGCGCGTCAAGAAATCGCCGAGGAACTTGAAGTCCCGCCCCGGGGAGCTCGCGGCGAGGAGCGCGCGGCAGCGCTCCTCCGAGGCGGTGACGCGCACCTCCCGCTGGTTGTCCGCGGGGTCCGTCTCGTCCCTGCGCCGAGCGGGCGCGAGGTCGACCGAGAGGAAGTAGCGGTACGTCCCGCTCCGCGGGAGCACGTCCGTGAAGACGACGTTCGAGGACCACTTGAGGCTCCTCCCCTCGACCTTGCGCGTCTCGATGTCCTCCTTCGCGCCGCTCCGGAGCGGCTGCCTCGAGAGCTTCACGGTGACGGGCTCGCGGACGCCCGAGGCCTCGATCCTCCCCTGGAGGCGCAAGGGGACGCCGGGCTGGACGACCTCGGGGCCCGAGAGCTCGGCCACGGCGAGGTTCCGCGGCTGCCGTCCTGTCCCCAGGGCCACCGCGTGGACGGGGACGCCGCGCAGGGCCGCCTCGGCCGCCGCCTTCTCGAGGCGCTCGCCGCCGGTCGTGCGGCCGTCCGTGAAGAGGACCACCGCGGCGACGGGCTCCGATCCGGCCTGGGCCAGCGCGCCGCGGAGGGCGTCGCCGAGCCGCGTCTCCGGTCCGCCGGGCGGCACGAAGGCCGACGCGCCGAGCTCGCTCACCGGCACGAGCACCGCGTCGAAGGTGAAGGAGCGGACGCGGTTCTTCTCGCCGAGGCGCTCGAGGAGGCTCGACTGGCGGATCGCCCCGAGGGCGAGCTCGGCCCGCGACCACTCCTGCCTCAGGTCGCGCCCCGTCGCGGCCTCGAGCTCCTTCCGGTCACGAGGGTCGATGGGGTCCGCGTGGCCCATGCTGGCCGACGCGTCGAAGAGGACGAGGGTGCTCGCCTCGCGTTTGTGCTCGATCACCGTCAGGATCCGCGGGTCGAGGAGCATCCAGACGACGACGAGGAGGGCGGCGAGGCGCAGCGCCGCGAGCGCCACGCTCTGGAGGCGGCCGAGCTCGCGCTCGCTCCGGTAGAGGAGCGCGATGAGGACGCACGCCGCGAGGACGACGCACGCCGCGAGCCACCACGCCCCCCCGTGGGGCATGCCCGTGAGCTCGAAGCGGGCGCGGGCGCCGTCGGGGACCTCGCCCTCGCCGAGGCCGAAGAGGAAGCGCAGCCAGGGGCTCATGGGTCCCACGCGTCAGCGCCTCCCGAACCACCAGGCGCAGAGGAGCTCGACGAGGAGGAGGAGGCCCGCCCCCAGGGCGAAGAGGCGCCACGTCTCGCCCTCCTCGGCCTTCTGGAAGGGCTCGCCGCCCGAGTCGCGGCCCAGGACGAGCTCGATCCCGGCCGCGCCGAGGGCCGCGCGCAGGCGCTCCTCGCCGGCGGGCTCGAGGTCGCTCTCGGCCGGGTGGCGGCGGCAGGCGTACCAGGCGGTCTCGAGGGCCTCCTCGGAGACCTCGCTCCCCGCCACGGTGGACGCCGGCTCGACGCGGTAGAAGCCCGCCCTGAAGGTCCCGGCGAAGACGAGCGCCCCCCGGGACGCCGCGCCGTCGCTCGGGCCCGCGCCGGCTCCGGACGCGCCGCCTCCAGGGCTGAAGGGCTTCACGGCATCGGCCGGAGCGGACGCACCGTCCGGCGTGACGACGGTGTAGCGCACGCCGGCCGCGGGCTCCCAGAGGAGGATCTCCCCCGCGACGACCGCCGAGGCCTTCATGCGCCTCGGAGCGAGGTAGCGGACCCACTCCTGGAGCACGACGGGATAGCTCGGGTCCGTGGGCCAGTCGTTCCAGTCCCGGTCGGCCGTGAGGTTGAAGACGGCGGCGCGCCCCTTGGCCTGGGCCGAGTCGATGATCGCCGCGGTCCCGTCCGGGTCCGTGAACGTCGCGGCCACGGTGGCGCCCGGGCTCGGCTCGAGGGCGAAGAAGCGGTCGAAGCCCACCTGGCCCAGGGACGAGCCCTCGATGCCGCGGAAGACGTCGAAGGCCGCGTGAGCCTGCTGCCCGATCTTGAGGCGCGCGCGCCCGGGCCCGCCCTTCACGCCCCTCAGGCGCGCCGGGAAGAACGGGATCTCGCCGTAGCGCTCGGGCTCGACGCGGTTCCCGAGGAAGAACGCGACGCCGCCCCCGCGCCGGAGGAGCTCCTCGAGGACCGACCTCTCGCCGGCCTCGAGCCCCTGGCGGTTCAGGATCAGGACCACATCGACGCCGCGGAGGTCCTTCGCAGCCACCTCGCTCGTGACCCTGCGAGGCAGGATGCCCGAGGGGACCGTCCCCCGCGGCGCCACGGCCGAGAGGAGGAAGCCCGACTCGCCCGAGAAGCGCCCCGGACCCGGGTCTCCGTCCACGACCAGCGCCCGCAGGCCCTCGCGCACCTCCACGACCGCGTGCGCCGCGTCGTCGCGGGGCAGCCGGTCCGCCTCGATCCGCGCGAGGAGCGGGTGCTTGCCCGCCGCCTCGAAGGTGAATTCCACCTCGAAGCTCCGCGCCTTGCCCGCCGGGACCTCGTCGATCGCCGGGAGCGGAATGCGGTGGATCACGCGGTATCCGGGCTTGCCCGCCCCCGGGTCGGCGATGGCCACCTCGAGCTCCCCGGTCACGTGCTTCCGGTCCCTCGAGCCGAGGTTCGTCACCTCGACCGAGATCTTGACCGGCACCTTCGCGAGCGGGTGCTCCGTGCCGAGGCGGATCGCCGTGACGGCGCAGTTCTCGCGGTCGGAGCTCCCCGTGTCAACGAAGCGCCAGCGCAGGCTCTCGAGGAGCCCGCGCTTCTTCAGGTCCGCGGCGAGGACGGCGATGTCTCCGCGGAGCGCGCCCCCGCCCGGCTCGAGCCAGTCGCGGGCGCGCAAATCGCTCACGAGGACCAGGGAGCGCAAGCCGGCCTCCTTCCGCGCCTCGAGGCGCTCGGCGAGCCGCGAGGCGAGGGCCGGCAGGCGGAGGGACAGGTCCGTGGCCTCTCGCCCGCGGAGGTCGGCGAGGAGGCCCGCGGCCTGAGCGCCGGTGGCCTGAGCGCTGGCGGCGGAGGAATCGCTCGAGCTCGCACCCTCGCCCGCGGCGGGGCCCAGGAGCAGGTCCTGCGAGCCCAGCTCGGGCCGGGACCCCGACCAGACCGAGACCGGGATCGACTTGCCCACGGCGTCCTCGACCTGGCGCGCCGCCGCCTCGCGGGCCTGCGAGAAGGCCGACCCCGTGCCGCCCGAGGCCTCCATGCTGAAGGAGTCGTCGAGGACCACGATCCTCTCGGCCTCGCGCGCGGCGCTGAAGCCCCGGAGGAGGGGCCGCGCGACGGCGAGGACGAGGAGGGCGATGACCAGGACGCGCAGGAGGAGGAGTATGAGGTCCTCGAGCCGCAGCCGCCGCCGCGTGCGCGAGTCGGCCTGGAGGAGAAAGTCCATGGCCGCCCACTCCACCACCGTGTAGTGCCGCCGGTTGAGGATGTGGATGATGATCGGCGCCGCGACGAGCGCGAGCCCGAGGAGGAGCCCCGGGTTGATGAAGGACTCGAGGAAGGCTGCGACCAGCGGCATGGTTCGCAGCTATTTGAAGGGCAGGGGGACTGGTTGGCAAAGGATGTTTGGAGAGGCGGGCAGCGC
>JACQVW010000509.1 GCA_016209535.1 Planctomycetota bacterium
CGCGACGATGACGTTGGGCCGGTCGACCCAGCTCCGCGGCGCCGGCTCGACGAGACTGGCGGGCAGCACCTCCCTCGCCGCCACGTAGTCGAACGCCTTGGCCGCCAGGAGCCGGACCGCCCCGACCTCGCTCAGCGGGTTCGCCGTGCCGCACAGGATCGCCAGGGGCAGCGCCGCGGGGACGCCTCCTACCGCGACGGCCACGCCGTGGACCGTCTCGAGGGCCTCCTCGGCCTGGGCTGCGGCTCTCCGGTCGCCCGGACCCACCTCGGTGGACAGGGGCGTGAGCGCCTGGCGCTGGCCTGACGGTCCGACCACCGTCACCGAGAGCCACTCGCGGACGAACGGCGCGGAGGGCTCGCCCTCGCCCCCGAGGGCTCCCGCCAGCGCGCCGGCCTGGGCGCTCGCGCCGCGCGGCGCTGCCCAGGGGAATGCCTGCCCGCGCACGAGCGCGTCCCCGGCCACGAGCACGGGCACCGCGCGCTCGGGCTCGATCTCGTGGTAGAACCCGAGCGGCACGCCCGCGAGGTCGGCGGCGGGCGCCGCGTGCTCCAGGACCACCTGGCGTTCGCTGCGGCCGTCGACGAGCTTCTCGACCTCGAGCCGCAGGACGCCGCGGTGCCGGAGGCTCTCGTCGAAGGCCTCGGCCGTGCCTTCAGGCTGGGCGAGCGCACGCCCCACGGGCTCGGGCGCGCTGGGATCGACGGCGATCCAGACGCCGCCCGCCTCCACCTGGACCCAGGCATGGAACGCCGCGTCCTTCACGCACTCGGCCCAGGCGCTCGGGTCCGGCCGGGCCCGATGCCCCGCCGCGTGGAGCGCGTCCCCCAGGAGCAGGAAATGGTCCTCCGCCCTCGACAGGACCTCCTCGCGGAGCGGCGTGCCCGGCCGCGCCGGGGGCGCGACCTCGAGGGACGCACGCACGAGGCTCTCCGCCTGCGCGGGCGTGAGCCGCCCCCACGCCATGCGGACCTTGCGGCCCCCATGGCGGAGGAGCGAGGCGAGGAGCTCGGCGCGGTCGAAGGAGCTCCCGGCGCCGGCGAGGAGCGCGCCCCTCGCGCCGCGGAGCACGCCCGCGTACGGCTCGTAGCGGACCCGCTCGCGCACGGCGCGGGAGAGGACCGCGGGGTCGCCGCCGAGCTGGGCCGCGAGCGCCTCGGGCTCGAGATCGCTGAAGTCGATGGCCACCCAGAGCCGCTCGAGCTCGGCCTGATAGGCGTCCAGGGCGCGCCCGCCGCGCTGTTGCCCTGTGGCGGCGGGACCGATCGCGAGGGCCGCGAGCAGGCCGAGCCAGCGCACGGCCGCCGCCTACTCCACCTTCGCGCCGCAGCCCGCGCAGAACTTGGCGCCCGCCGCGAGCTGCCCTCCGCACCCCGAGCAGAACTTCTTCGCGCCTCCGGGCGCGGCGCCCCCCTCGGCCGGAGGCTGCGCGGCGCCCGCGGCGCCGGCGGCAGGGGCGGCGCCCGCGGCGGGCGGAGCCTCCGCGGTGGCCTTCGCCTTCGCCTCGCGGGCGCGCGCCAGGAGCGCCTTGTCCACCTTGGGCAGCATCTGCCGGAGCGCGTCGTCGAGGGCGAGGCGGAGGATGAGCCCCTTGTTGTCCTCGTCGAGCTTCAGGTCCGCGTCCGCCTCGGCGCTCGCGCCGAGGACCTCGACGCCGAAAGCGCCGATGGTGTCCGTGCGCTTGAAGTCCGAGTGCTGCGCCGCGGCCACCTTGCCCGAGGTCGCCTCCACGAGACGCAGGTCCACGCCGCACTCGGCCGTGATCGTCGAGTCCTTCCTCTTGAAGTCGAAGCCGCCGAGGTGCCCGCCTCCGGGGAGCCCGATGTTGCCGAGCCCGAAACCGCGGCTCGCCTTCTCGGCCTTGACGCGGAGGTTCGAGACCTTGCCGATCATGAGGTAGTCCACGCCCCGGACCTTTCCGGACTGCGCGAGCTCGTCGGGCTTCACGATGCCCTCGAGGCCCTGCTCCCTGAGGAGCTGGTTGAGCTGCGCCCGCTCGATGACGTCGAAGCGGTCCGAGTTCACGGCCAGCGTCGTGAGCTGGTCCGCCGCGACCTCGTTCAGCTCCTTCGAGCTGCCCTGCCCCGTCGACTCGAAGGGCGGGACGCCGGTGCGGGGCTTGTCGATCCCCGCGGGCGGCGCGTCGTAGCGCCCGACGTTCTCGGTGAGGTTCTGGCGCCCGGCCGACTCGCTCGACGTGGCGCAGCCCGAGACCCAAGCCAGACAGAGAGCTCCCGCCACCCACACCGATGCCTTCGCGCACGTTCGCCGCATCCTCGATCTCCTGGTCATGTTCCTCTGCTCACGTTCCTCTCGTCCCCCGACACATCCCCGAGCCCATCCGGGGCGCGGGGGGTGGGGCCGACGGGCGGCCCCCCGGGCGGCACGCGACATTATGGCGCACCGGACCGCCCTCTAACAAGAGCGAGTTGGGGCCGGCGCGCAGGAATGCAATAACGGTTCCTCCCGCGGCCTCGTGGACCGACGCGGCGTCGGCCATAAGGCGACCGCTGGAGAAGCGTGGTCAAAGGATCGAAGACTTCGACGCGGCGATCGCGGCGCATGCGCTCGCTGCAGGCGCCGTGCTGGTCACGGCAAACCTGCGTCAGATGACGCGAGTGCCTGGGCTGACCGTGGAGCATTGGACGGAAGCACCATGAGCTCCAGCGGCACCCGCCAGTGCTCACGAAAAGCCGCGCTCAGGTCAAGCTCCGCACCACCCCCCCATCGACGGCGAGCACCGTGCCCGTGATGTAGGACGCCCGCTCGCTGGCGAGGAACGCCACCGCGGCGGCGAACTCCTCGGGCCTGCCGAAGCGCCGGACGGGGATCTTCCGCTCCTCCTCCTCCCGCAGCCTCGCGGGGTCGATCCTGCGCGACTCCGCGCGCCGCGCGAGGAGCTGCTCGAGCCTCTCCGTGAGGGTCGAGCCCGGCGCCACGCAGTTCACCGTGACCCCGTGCGGGGCGAGCTCGTCGGAGAGGCACTTCGCGTAGCCCACGACGGCCGAGCGGAGGGCCGTGGAGATGACGAGGTCCGGGATCGGCTGCTTCACGCTGATCGAGGTGATGAAGAGGATCCTCCCCCAGCGGCGCTCGCGCATCCCGGGCGCCGCCTCCGCGACGAGGCGCTGGGAGCTCAGGAAGGTGAGGTCGAAACCGAAGCGCCAGGCCTCCTCGCCGAGCCCGAGGGCCGGGCCCGCCGGCGGGCCGCCGTTGTTCGCGACGAGGACATCGACGGGGCCGAGCCGCGCCGCCGCCGCGCGGATGAACTCGGCAGGGCCCTGAGGCGATGCGAGGTCCGCCCTCACGGCGAGCACGCGCTCAGCGGCCGCTGCGGGCGCGCCGCAGCCCGCGGCCTCGCGCACCTGGGCCGCCGCCCGCTCCAGACGCGCCGCGTCCCGCGAGCAGAGCGCGATCTTGCACCCCTCGCGCGCCAGTTCGACCGCCACGGCGAGGCCGAGGCCGCTCGAGGATGCCGCCACCGCCGCCACCTTGTCCTTCAAGCCGAGGTCCATCGCCGCCATTCAACGGCGGCCCGAGGGGCAAGTCAACGGGCGCCAGGGCGCCGGCGCCGGGGTGGCAGCTCCCTCACCAGGCCTTCACGGCGACGAGGGCGAGCACCATGGCGGCGATCAGGGCCAAATTGAGCCACAGGAGCCGGCTCAGCTCCCGGGCGCGGGGCCTCCGCAGGTTCTCTCGTGTAGAACAGACCATGGGAAGCCCAGAGTGCAAAGCCCTCGCCAAGGGCCCTCGCGAGACGAAGGCATGGCCGCAGGCGGACTTGGGGCGCAGGGCCCCGGTCAGCCGCGGCGCCGGCCTGGCCACTTCCCGTACACTTTCTCTGCGGCCCCGAGGCCGCGGGACGCAGGCGCCGGCACCGGGCCGAGTTGCGACGCCACCGCCGGCGCCCCGGCAGCGCCCGGTGGCCGGAAAGCCGACGGTTCGCCAGACCCCACGAGCGCCGTTCGTCGGCGGTGGGTAGACACCGCTGAACTTCAAGCGGTTCGAGGGAACAAGTCGGATGCCTTTACTCACTTGCGCTTGAACCTTCTCCGGGAGGGTAGGAGAATCGCGGTTGACTTTGGCCTTGAGCTCTTTCCGGACAGCGCCGCCTCCCGAGGCCGATACGAGTCTCTCTCCCGCTCCGGCGGCGACGATCACCGCGGTCCCGGAAGCGCCGGCGTTTCAGCCTCCCCACCGGGTCATCTCGGTGCGACATCGCAGCCGCGACCGCCTCGTGGCCTTGATCGAGATCGTCTCGGCGAGGAACAAGGCCGACGCTGGAGCGATGAGCAGCTTGGTCGATAAGGCTGTGGTCCTGCTCTCGAAGCAAGTGCACGTCCTCCTGATCGACCTTCACCCGCGGGGACCCTTCGACCCTCAGGGGATCCACAACTTGATCTGGGCTGAGCTGGGACAGGAACCTATCGCTCTCCCCGAGGACCGGCAATACCTCTTCATGAGCTACCCGTCCGGGGGGCGCGTGGAAGGATTCATCGAGCCGCGTGCGGCAGGAGAAAGGCTTCCCGACATGCCGCTCTTCCTCGCGCCAGGCCGGTACGTCACGGTGCCGCTCGACGCGACCTACGAATCTGCCTTCGCGGCGGTGCCCTCTCACTTGCGCAAGCTGTTCGAGTCTGGCTCGCATTGAGCCGCCGGGGTGGGGGCTTGGCTCCGTGAAGGCTCCCACCGCAACCTGGGCAGGTCAAGCTCGTAGGTGCTGGACCCGTAAAGCCTTGCATGAGCGCGGCCGATCCCTTGCCGAGCACCCTCTTGACATCCGGCGCCTTTGTCGCCAAGCTCCTATCCCGAAGAGTGGACCTCAAGAGCAGGAAGCACACGAGGTAGCTCGATGGAGACGGGCCAAAGGCTGAGGAAATCATGGGGTTTTGCTGGAGAGAGAGAGAGAGAGAGAGAGAGAGAGCAGGTTCTCTCGGCCTGTAGCGCCGGCAAATCCTGGAGCCGTTCTCGCCGGAGCGGTTGGCCCCGCTGAGGCGAGCGTGGAGGCCGCGGTGCTCTTGCCGCCAGGCAGGTACGACCGGCCTCGTCGTTCCGACGGAAGCGCTCGGGGCAGGTTGCGCGAGGAGCGAGCGATCGCATGAGCAAGTCCCTCGTCCTCCTCCCCACCTACAACGAGCGCGCGAGCTTGCCCAGGGTCGTGCCGCGGCTTGCGGCCCTCGAGGCCGAGGTCGATGTCCTCGTCCTCGACGACGCCTCCCCCGACGGCACGGGCATGCTCGCCGAGGAGCTGAGCACGGACTTCCCCCGCCTCTCGGTCCTGCACCGGAAGTGCAAGGAGGGCCTCGGCCGCGCCTACGTCCATGGGTTCCAGGAGGCTCTGCGGCGCGGCTACGGCCGCGTGGTGACCATGGACGCGGACCTCTCCCACGCGCCCGAGGACGTGCCGAGGCTCCTTGAGGCGCTCGAGGAGGCTGACCTGGCGGTGGGGTCGCGGCTTATCGCGGGCGGAGGCGTCGAGGATTGGCCCCTCCCGCGCCGGCTCTTGAGCCGCGCCGGGAGCCTCTACGCGCGCTCGCTCCTCGGGCTCCCTGTGCGCGACGCAACGAGCGGCTTCCGTGCCTACCGCGCGGAGGCCTTGCAGGCGATCGAGCTCGACTCGATCCGCTCGCGCGGCTTCGCCTTCCAGGTGGAGATCCTGCGGCGCGTCCTCGATCTCGATGGAGCGCGCGTCAGCGAGGTGCCGGTCCTCTTCCGGAACCGGCGGCGGGGCAAGTCGAAGCTGACGCTCGGCATCATCCATGAGGCGGCCGTGGAGGTTCTGCGGCTGAGGTTCCGGGAGACCCCCCTGCCACGCCGGGAGGGATTCAAGGCTGCGGAGCCCAGGTGCGAGCCGCCGTCCGTCGGCGTGATCATCCCTCTTCGGCCGGGAGCCCCGGAGCCTCGCTCCCTGGAGACGCTCGAGTCCATCGCCTGCCGTCGCCACGGGATACACGGGATAGAGGTGATCCTCGCCCGGGGCGAGTGCCCCTCCAGGCAGCGGAACGCGGCGGCGCGGGAAGCCTCGGGAGACTTGTTCCTTTTCCTCGACGATGACAGCGAGCCCTCCGCGGACCTGATCGACGCCTACCTGGAGGCTTTCCGCCGAGAGCCCGATGCGGCGGCGATCGGCGGGCCGGCGGTCTACTCGGCCACGGGCTTCCGGGAGCGGCTCAGCGCTGCGATCCTCTCGGAGCCGCTCGTCACGGGCCGGAGCGCAGCGCGGTTCTCCCCCCGGGGTTCTCCCAGGGCGAGCGACGAGCGCGAGCTGATCCTCTGCAACTTGGCGCTCCGCCGCTCGGCCTTCGAGGCCGCGGGCGGATTCGACGAGGCGCTCTACCCCAACGAGGAGAACCTCCTCCTCGATCGGCTCCGCGACCGCGGGGAGAAGATCCGCTACGAGCCCTCGGCTGCCGTGACCCGCCCGGCGCCCCGCGCTGGAGCCGAGCTCCTCGCGAAGGTGTTCCGCTACGGCCGAGGCCGCGCGGCGCAGGCAAGGCGGCGCCTTTCGGCCTCCACCGCGGCACGGGTGTCCGCCGCGCTCGCCGTGCCGCTCTTCCTCGTCGCCGCGCTCGCGGCGCTCCCCTGGACCCCGCTGCCGCTTCTGGCTCTGGGCGCGCTCCTCCTCTCCTACCACATTGCCCTCGCCGTGCGGATCTCCACGCGCCGAGGCCCTCGGGTGGGTCTTGCCGCACCGCTCCTCGCCACGGGAATTCACCTCGCCTACGCGGCGGGTATCCTCTGGGGCCTTCTCAAGCGGCTTCCTGAGCCCCGGGGCGAAGTGACGCTCTCGAGGCGGGCCTTCGGCGTTTTGAGCTCTCCTGCGATCAAGTCGTCCATTCCTGAAAGGAGATCTTCCCATGTTCAAGGCCAAGACGGTCGTCGTTAGCGTGGTCGCCTTTGCTGCCGGGGTCGCTACCGCGCTCTTCTTCTCTCGGGGCGCGGGGGACCTTCAGGCCGCCGCGGCCCTGAAGCCCGAGATCATCTTCTACTCCCAGCCCAACTTCCAAGGGCGTGAGGTGCACCTCTACGGCGATGCGGTGGACCTTCCCTACGAGGACCTCGCTGACGGGACCCAGATGCTCTGGAACGACAACGTCGGGAGCCTGATCGTCGTCTCCGGCACCTGGCGGCTCTACCAGCACGGGCGCATGAACACCGCGCTCGACGACACGCCGCTCGAGCTCCTGGATCTGGGGTCCAAGGTGCAGATCGGAGGGTGGTCCAGCCTGGTCTCCGGCACCACCGCGGGCCCGCTCAAGATCGCCTCGGTGGAGCACCTCGGGGTCGGCCCGGACATCTCATCGGTCCAGCTCGTCTCGAGCCTCAACCTGCCCGACTGGGTTTACGGCCGCAGCTGACGCGAGAGAACGCGAATCGGTGAAGTTCCGTGCGGTTCCCCGCTCTGAAAACCAGTGACTCAACGAGACGGATCGAGGCTGTTATGGACCTCAGGCGCTCGCTAGAATCCGTGGCCAGGGTGGCCTTTCTCGTCGTGTTGGCCTGCGTGCCCCTCGTCACCCTGCTTCTCGACGCGCCGCCTGCGTTGCTTGCGGCGTGCGGTGACTACTACTCCACCCCGGCCTGCCCTGACTGCACCGCAGGAAATCCACGGCCACTGTGCTGCGTCGTGGTCCGTGCGCCGTTCCACCCCGATTGTGGTCCCCAATGCGATTCGGATAATTGGGAGGAGTGCTGCGGACAGGGCGACACCTCATGTATTAACGCATGCCCGAACGTCGGAATCCCCCTGGGACCGGCGTCAGCCACTCCAACCGGTGACGGTACGACGGGCCTTGGAGCATCCCCAAAATACAAGAGCACTGCCCCGGAAGAAGTCGCGTTTTTTGGCTTCGTGCGCATCTGTCCTGGCTCAAGTGGCGACGTCCGATCTTGGCTTTGCGCAGCCGGTAGGGCGGAAGTCTACCTCGATGGCGAGCCTCACAACTTCCAACCAGTCCGACAAAGCGCTCCGGTGTCTAATTTCTACTGCGATTGCCCTGGGCCTGACCACAATGCATGCGCCTCAGGTTGGCGTGACCGTATCTGCCCAGTAGAGATCGGACTAGCAAGCAAGCTCCAAGACAACGTTTGGCACCCTCTCTTGATAGTCTATACGAACACCCACGATGGCGGGCTGGACGTTCATAGGCTGTGCTGCACGGGGCAGTTCCCTACCTGGTACGGCGTGACCCTGTTTCTTGGCTGCGGGATCGAGATCCGTGACCATGGCCTCAACATCCCGCGGATCGCCTCCCCTGCCAAGTTCCAGCGCGTCGATCTGCACGGCATCCCGGTCCCCGAGCGAAGCCCGACCGGGGAGGCCGAGAGCGACGCGCCCAAGAACGGGTTCTTCGTCGACGTTTTCAACCTGGCCCCGACTGCGAGCTTCCCCGAGGTGAGCCTTCCGCTCGAGGGCGGGGAGCTCGCGCTCGAGCTCCGCCGGGACGGCGGCGTGCGCTCGGCCCAGACGGCCACCCACACGAGCAAGCTTCCCATCACGCACCCGACGGACGACCTCCTGGGCCTCGGCTGGAGCTCGAACCTGTCGGCGCGCGCCATCATCTCCCGGAGCGGCGGCTGCAATCTCGACCCGCCCCGGGTGACCTTCACGGACAGCGGCGGCACCGTGTACCAGTACCTCCTCGAGCCCGGGAACACGTTCCGGCCCGAGGTCTACGACTCCCAGGCCAACGCGGCGATCAGCGCCACCCCCTCGCTGACACCGACTCCACCCCCCGCCACGCTGACTCTCAAGTTAAAGCATGGCACGGAGTACAGCTACAAGAGGGTGGGGACATTCTACCCACAGAACAACGACACGTCGAGCTCTGACGAGTACTACCGGCTCGACCGCATCAAGGATCGGAACGCAAACGAGATCGTTTACGAGTACTCAAGCGGGTTCAGCTATCCGGCGGGCTCCATGCTCGTCTCTGCCATCAAGGAGGCGGCCCATCCCCTGGAGCGGAGGATCAGCTTCCTCTACTGGGACTACAACGGCGCCTGGAACCAGAACGGATACGACTGGGGAATCCGCTTGCTTCAGGTGACGGACCCCCTCGGCCGCGTCATGCAGTACGACTACACGCAACACACTTTTCCCGACACGGGTATCCCGCCTTATTCCCGCCAGCGGCATCTCCTGACGAAGGTGACGTACCCCGTGGTTGAAGACGGCAACACCGGGCTACCGCTCGCCCCCACCCAGCACTACGAATACGAGCTGCGGGTGACGCCAGGACCTCAGGTCGGCAGCCTGCAGTATCCCGACACCGACCAGGTGCCACCGTTCGCCCGTATCCTCCACGTGGGCTTGAAGGGCGCATGGCAAAACGGCGACCCAGCAACCAAGACCCGGTTTACCTACAAGCCTGCTGGCGAGGAGGATCTCTTTCCAGTGGCGGTGCATCCGGTCCGGAAGGGTGGCTCCAACGACTATCGGATCTACGTGGAATTGCAGAAGGCCCTCACCCTTACGAGGGCAAGGACCGCCACCATGACCGACCAGGAGCCTGGCACGCAGTTCTCGACGTTCCGCTCGGTCAGCTGCGGCGATCCCTGCCCAGAAGCCGCTTTTCAGGCAAGGACGCGAGTTACGGACCCGCGGGGCAAGGTCTTGGAATACGCCTGGACAGGTGTCGCCCGGCCACTCAGTGCCGCGTTCGACCCGGTCGACCCGCAGACGGGCAAGCTTCTGTACTGGAACCAGGTAGGCTGGGCGACCGTGATCGACCTGCTGCAGCGCTTCACGAAGGATAACGTCGCAGTGTCCGATGAAGCAGCCTTCGCCACGGTAGAGTACGCCTTTAGCAACGATCTCTACGGGAATCTCCGAGCGATCGTCGACATGAGCGGCAACCGCATCGACTACTTCTACGGCAGCGAGGCGTCCCAAGAAAGCAACCAACCGACCCAGAAACGCCTGGCTGATTCAACGGTCACCAACTACGAATACGAGGGGCCCTTCAACAAGCTCTCGCACGTCACGGACCCTCAGGGCAAGGTGACCACGTTCTCCTTTGATGCCAGGGGAAACCGTACCGAGGTGATCAACCAATCTCCGGGACTAGACGGGCTCGGCGACAGGAAAACCACGTTCACTTACGACAGCGACGGTTTCGTCTTGTCATCCACAGAGCGACCAAGCCTGGATCCTCTTGTTGAGCGCACCACGAGCTTCAACCGTCAGTTCAGCGTAAACCTGAACAGCTATTACACGGTAACGACGGTCGTAGATCCCGGAGGACTGGACCTTACCACGGTCAGGGTCTTTGACGTCCTGGGGAACCTTCGCAAGGAGACTCCACCCGAGGGGTTCGCGCCGGGACATAGTCCTGACCAATACGAAACGGCATACCAATATGATAGCCTGAACCGCCTCACGACGGTGACGAGGCCGGGTGCTCCGTACGATGGCGGAGCGGAGCAACCAACCGTTGAGCAGACCTTCTACGACCTGAGGGGCAACGTCGTAAAGAAGGTCTCTCCTCGAAGGCCAGACAATGATCCTGGGGGGTCCGACCTCCTCACGACGACGTTTGTGTACGATACGGAAAACAGGCCCACAGAAAACCATGTCCTTCTGAGCGAGACGGAGGAGCTCGTAACCAAGACCAAATACGACGCCATGGGCATGAAGTCCGTGGAGATCGACGCTCGTGGCGCTGACATACCGGATGGAGCACCGAATCCCTTCAGCGTGACGTACACGTACGACATTCTACTGCGGCTGTCCAAGAAAGAGCTCTACGGGACCGTCGACGGCACGCAGCAGCTTCTGCAGGAGGAGTACCAATACGAGACTCAGCCCCCTCCTCCCCAGCAACCCCAGAGACTCAATTCTGGCTCGGGTGCCTTTGCCTACAACGTGGGCTGGAAGCCCCTTCGTGTGATCAACGCCCGGGGCTTCGCGACCGACTACAAGTACGATCAGCTCTTCCGCACGGTGCAGAGCGTGCGCCGCCGCGGAGGCGAGGCACCCCCCACGAACCCCTCAGATCCCGCGCGCGATGCAGGCGCTGGCCTTTCGGCAGAGCCCCAGGAGACGATGAGCTATGACTCGGTGGGAAACCCCATACGGAAAACCATCGTTCTGAGCGACGCCGACAAGTCGGTGGCGCAGACGACCTGCACGTACTACGACGACTTTGATCGCCCGACGGTGACCGTGCTGGACCTGGACGGCGATGGAGACACAAACCAGCTCCCATACGCACCTGAGAGCCAGCGCATCAATCACTGGTATCAGTTTGACGCGTTTGAGGACCCCGAGGATATCGTAGCTAAAACGCGCTACGATCTCTCAGGCAAGCTGCTTGAGACAAGTGACCCGGAGGGACGCGTCAGCACCACGTGGTACGACACCGCCGGGCGCCCGGATCTTGAGGCGGGCCCTCCGGTCCTCAACCCGGCTGTGCGCCCGACAGTTCGCGCGACGTACGACAAGAACGGAGCGGTCCTCACGAAGCGTGGTCCATATCCCTACGGTGAGGCCCCAAGCGGCCGGCTTGTGGGTTACTCCTACGACAAGCAGGGCCGCCTGGTCAGCGCAACGGTTGACCTCAATGGCGATGGCGCGCTGACCAGCGCCGCCGACATAGAGACGAAGACCTACTACGACCGGGTCGGGAACGCGATCCAGGCGATCGACGCCTTGAGCAACGCCACGCGCACGCTCTACGACAAGGCGAACCGAAAGATCGCGGTCGTGGGGCCTTCGGTCTTCGACGCGGAGTCCGGCGGCAACGCAAATCCGGTCACGGAGCTCGAATACGACAAGAATTCCAACCTCATCGCGACGGTCGACCCCCGAGGCGTTCGGACAGAGTTCCAGTTCGACCCTCGCAATCTTCAGGTCTTCGAGAAGCGCGCTGCCGGGCTTGGCGTGACTGTAGAGCTCATCACGGAAAAACAATACGACGCGAACGGCAACCTGACCGAGCTCACGGTGCTGAACAGCGTCTCAAGCCCTCCTGGTCAGCCTCCGGATGATCCCCAGACGACCGTCTACGGTTATGACGAGCTCGACAGGCTCGTCCAGGAGACCTACCCCGGCACTCCTGTCGAGACGAAGTTCGTGAGCTATTACCGGGACGGCAAGCAGAAAGCAACCGTTGATCCCGAGGGCCAGGCCCTTGAGTCCGAGTACGACCTCGCGCGCCGACCGACGAGCACTCTTCACAAGAGATCCGATGGGACCACGCAAGAGACCCGCAACTTCGCTTACGACAAGGTCGGAAACCTCCTCGACGTGCAGGACGGCGAGGGAGCTTCGTCCTACGACTACGACAGTCTCAATCGGGTGACCTCAGAGACTCGCGCAACGGCGGGGCAACCGAGCTACAGCTACACGACTGTCAGTGCGTACGACCTGGAGGGGCACCGAACCAGGGTCACGTATCCCGGCGGCACGAGGGTGCTGACCCAGGCCTACGACTGGGCAGGACGGCTAACAAGCATCGCGGACTCGCAGGGCCCCGCCACGTTCTACCAGTACGACAAGAACGGCAACGTGACGCGCCTGCGGTGGCCGAACGACGACGACAACCTGTACGTGCTTCAGACGGTAAACACCTACGACGCCCTGAGCCGACTTGCTATCCGCGTCGCGAGCCGTAGGCTCGGAGGAACCGTTTTCTCGGCTACCTTGGTGGACCCAAGCAGCTCGTCGGGCTACGACCTCGCCGGTAACCTGCGAAAGCTCACGGAGTCCATCAACGGGCAGACCCGAGTCGTCACCTACAGCTATGACGACCAGTACCGGCTGACAGCGGAAGCGTGGACGGACAACGCATACTACTACGACTACAACCCCGTGGGGAATCGAGTGGGGAAGAACTACACGTACACTGGGCCCAACGGGACCATCGTCGACCAGTACGCGTACACCTACAACTCAAGAAATGAGCTGCAGTCTGTGGACTTCGCCTCGACAGGCGGGTCGGCCTCGACAACGACGACGTTCACCTACGACAAGAACGGAAGCCGTAAGACCCGCGTCGCGGCCGGTGTGACCACCGCGTACACCTGGGACGTTAGCAACCGCCTGACGCAAGTCCAGAATGACGGCAGCACGGTCTTCCAGGCCACCTACGACTACCGCACGCGGAGGCTGACGACGAACGAAGAGGGAAGCACCACGCACTTCGTGTACGACGGCGGGTTGTGCATCCAGGAGCGCCCGACCCCCGCCTCAGGCCCCTGCAATGAGCTCGTGAACGGCCTGGGCCTTGGGGGCGGGATCGGCGGCGTCCTCTACGAGGTGCGCGAAGGCACACGCAACCACTTCGTCTACAACCAGGTCGGGCACAACGTCCTGCAGGTGCAGGGGTTCCCGGCGAGCGGCGAAGGGGACGTGACCGCCTGGAACCGCTACGAGGCCTTCGGGAGCCGCTTCGGCTTCGCTATCGGCCAGCAGACCCAGCGCCTTGCGAACACGAAGGAGCGGGACCCAACGACGGGGCTCTATAACCATGGGTTCAGGTATTATGATCCGGTGATCGGCCGCTATGTATCAAGAGATCCGCTAGGATATGCGAGCGACGTTGGCCTGTATTCGTACGTGCATAATAACCCTGTAGTTTCCATCGACCCTGTTGGTCTTGATGACATCGAGATCCACTGGAATGATGACGACCAGCAGTTTGACGTAAAATACGTTGACGTGACTCCAGTGTTTGGTTGGCGCAGTGACCCTGTTACGATTGGTAAACTCGTAAACCGGAAGGGGCATTGGTGGGCGGATTTGGGCGGTGAAAGACTTTACACTATAAAGGGCCTTAAGAAAGAGGCGGCTGGGTATACTGACTGGGAAGATTTCAAGAGCGATCGCAGCAAGGGGATCCCAAAGAGCGGTCTTGAGGCTTTCGCCGACGGAGCGGGTGGGATTGCGGGCTGGGCCGTGCGGAACGAACTTGGTTCTGACTCACTCACGCCTGAGAGCCTGGATCACATCGAGACAGGAGCCGATCTGGCAGGAACTGTTGCAATTGAGCTGCCGATCTTTTATGCGACCTCGGGTCTGTCGTTAGCGGGGACGCTTTCGAGAGCATCGAGCCTGCGTCTTGGCCGCCAGCTGAGCAAGGCGGACAAAGTCGTTTTCGGACAGAAGGTCGCGGCTACCGCAAGGAGTACTGGAGCGACGCTCGCCGACGATTTGGCTGCCGCAGCTACTCGAGCGAGGAACACTGTAGGCCGAGGAAGTGGGGGAGCCTATGGCACGCGCGTTCACTCTGCCTTTGAAGCGGAGGTCAACGCCTTGGGGAATCCGAGCCTTTCCACGGAAATATCTTACCTCAATGGGCAGATAGTTCCTCGCGGAACGCCCGGCTCAGTGCGACTCGACGTGGTGAACGGGCCGCTCAACGCACCCGTCTCCATCTTCGATCTCAAGACGGGCAGCGCAACGCTGACACCAGCACGCATCCAACAAATCCAGTCGCATATCCCTGGCGGAGCAAATGTTCCGGTGTTTGAAGTGCGACCGTGAAGAACAAGGATTTTGCAGAACTGGCGAGACGCTTGTTGCCCGATTTACAGGGCTTTGCGATAAAAACGCCGTTGATGTTCATTACGCCAGTGCAACATACGCTGCGAGGACTCTGCTTTGAAAGCCATAGCTACGAGCCAATGCAGTTTTATATTTGGGTGTTCTTTTTGCCTCTTTTTATTCCTACGAAGCACGTCAGCTTTAATCTGGGCAAGCGTATCGAGGGTCCGCGAGGAAAGCCGTGGAACGCCGAGGGACCGAACTTAATTGCAGAACTCAGCGCGGCGCTAAAGCGCGAGGCGTTGCCTTTCCTATCTCGTATGGAATCGCCGCACGATCTCGCGAAAGCAGCAACCTCGTTGAGGCAAGCGCAAGACCCGTATGTGCAACAGGCGATTGCGTACGCGCTCGCGCGCACCGGCGAGGTGAACAAGGCAGTCGCAGCACTCGAGGAACTTGCGCATTTACTCGACGTAAAAGTTCCGTGGCAACGCGAGATGACTGAACGAGCCTACGCGTTGAAATCGCAACTTCTCGGCGACGCGAGCGGCGCGCAGAGGCGCCTTGAGGCTTGGGAAGCCGAAAGCGTTTGCAACTTAGGATTGGAGAAGTTCCGGTAAACCGAACGCTACGTAGGGTCGGGGGCTCGATCCCCTCGACGATGGTCGCAGAACCTGATAGCATTCGCGCGCTTTTACCCGGTCGCAACGATCCGACGTCAGCCGCTCCATGAAGAGACATGCGCAAGCCGTCCGACCTCGCCAACTCTGGCCCGAGTTCCTCTTCAGCCGATTCCTTGTCTTCGTGGTCTCCCGATTGAGCTACGGCGATGTGCCCGGCTACTTTGAGAGCGTGTCGCGGTTCGTTGCGAAGGGGACTCCGTACGGCGAGGACGCGTTCGGTTATCCCGTCCTGGGGTTCCTCTTCGTGTCGATCCCATGGCTTCTGGGTGCAAGGAAGTTCGACCCCTACTTTGCCTTCTTCCGCGCCCAGTGCTTCGCCGTTGACGTACTTCTGTTCTGGCTCTTGAGTCGCCGCTGCTCGCGGCCGTCCCTCCTCGTCTATATCGTCTGCACAGCGCTCCTCGCCAACCTCCTCTATCACCGGCTCGACATCGTCCTTGGCCTCCTGCTCGTGGCCGTGCTCGCGCTCGAGGCGCGAGGCTCCTTGAAGCTCGCGAGCATTACGCTGGGCGCCTCGATCGCCTTGAAGGTCATCCCGGGACTTCTCGTGCCAGCCTGGTTCGCGTGGACGATGCGCCGATCGCTCAAGCAGGCCCTCGTCGGGCTGGGCTTCGTGGCTCTCGGAGCCGGCGGTCCTCTGGCCATCGCGTACGCGTTGTGGGGCAAGGACGCCCTGTTCTTCATGGGCGCGCACGCCGAGCGCGGTGTCCAGGTCGAGTCGATCTGGGCCTCGATCCAGATCGTCCTCATGGAGCTCGGCCTGCAAGGGAAGACCTACTTTGGCGCCGGCAGCTACAACCTCTCGACGCCGCTCGAGGGGGTGTTCCGGACCGCGTCCCACATTGCCGCTCTTGCCGCGGTGCTCTGGGGTATCGTTATCACCGCGCGCCTGGCCCGACGCGACGGGCCCTTCGTCCTCGCTCTCGCGAGCACGCTCGGCGCCTTGATCCTCGCGAGCAAGGTCTTCTCGCCGCAGTACTTCCTGTTCTTCCTCCCGCTGCTGGCATGGTCGTTCGAGTCGATGGGGCCAATGGTTCGCCACCTGACGATGGCCCTGACGGCTGCCTGCTGCGGGCTCACAACCTGGGTGTATCCCTACCACGAGAAGGAGCTCGTGGCGCTCTCGGGGGTGGCCACGGTCCCCCTCGTAGCGAGGAACGCGCTCTTCGTGCTTCTCGTGGTTCTGCTTCAGGTTCACGCGTGGCGAAGCGGACGCCCGGAGCGCCGCAAGGCAAGCCCTGAAGAAGTGGAGGCAGGTGGCTCGCGCTGAGGAGGTACGGTGACGTCGGTTTCCAGTCGATTCCCCCGCCTCGGTGTGGTCGCGGGCATCAGCCTGGCGCGGCTCTACCTGTTCGGGGTTCTGTATCTCTTCTTCCTCACCACCGAGCTCCGAAGGAACAAGAACCTCTTTCTCTTTCAAAGGGAAGGGCAGACCCGCGAAAACCGCGAGGCCGAGATCCAGGGCAGCTTCTGGGAGCGGCTGGGACCCTTCGACGGCCAGTTCTATCTCGACATCTCGAGGAACGGCTACCGGACGATCTCCTCCTCGATCCAGGGAGACCTGGGGAACTACGCGTTCTTCCCCCTTCTGCCGGGAGTCCTCGCCGCGAGTCGGGCCGCGTTTCCACGCTCCTACGTCCAGCTCACAGTGGCGGCGGCCTTCGTCGCGGGCGTGCTTGGCACCTTGGCTCTCTGGAGGCTCGCGGAGAAGTGCGGCACGAGCCCGCTCCTTGCGGTCGGAGTGCTGCTCTGCTTCCCCAGCGCGCCGTTTCAGCTCGCTCTCTACACGGAGGGCATCGCCCTCTGCCTCTCGGGCATGGGGCTCGTGTATGCCATGGAGAGGAAGGCGTGGCGGACGGCCTGCCTGGGCCTCCTCGCGGGGCTCAGCCGACCGCAGGGGGCCCTCCTGGCAATCCCGGCCTTCGTCGAGCTCGTCCTGCCGAGCATGAGGGGAGGCGCAGAGGGCCCGCGGCCGCCGCGCGCCGCGTGGCTCGCGGTCCTCGCGCCCCTCGTCGGGTTCGCCGTCATGGCCGTGGTGAGCTACCACGTGTCCGGCTCGCCCTCCGCGTTCCTGACCGTTCAGAGGAAGTGGGGAAGGACCTACGATGCCGGTGGCTTCGTCAAGGCCTTCCTGAGCGTCTTCAGCTACGAAGGACCGCCGATGGATCTCCTGGGGCTGCTCGTGGGTCTCGGGTGCATCCCGATCCTGTGGAAGCGCTTGCCCTTGTCGGTGTTTCTCTACGGGCTGGGCGCCGTCCTCATGCCGCTTGCGACGGGCTCCATCCTGTCCGTCGCGAGGTTCATGTCCGTGTCGCTGCCGCACATGCTCGCGCTCGCGGTCTTCCTCCAGGGTCGCGGCACCTCGACCAGGGCGGTCCTCCTGGTGACGTTCCTCGCGCTCCAGTCGCTTCTCGCGCGCGGCCTCATGGGCTGGTACTTTGTGGGATAGCCGCCGTCCTCCATTTCGGACTCTCGGGCACAGCCTACTTCGGCCCGGGCGGAAGGTCCTTGGAGGCCGGGGAGTCCTTCGACCCCGTCGAGTCCTTCGAGCCCGCGGAGTCCTTCGATCCCTTGCCGTCACGCAGGTCGCTCGGGAGAGGCTGCGTGGAGTTGGCCTGGGCCGGGTCGATCCCGATCCGGACGATCCCGGCGCCCGTCACGAGCCTCACGTGGGGCTTGGCGAGGTCGCCCGTGACCCAGACCTGCGCGAGCCCCTTCTTCACGAGGGAGAAGATCTGCTCCACGATCGGGATCTTGAGGTCGAGGATCCGCGGCTCCAGGTTGAGGTCCAGGCTGCCCGAGAAGTCCATGGTCCCGCCGCCCACGAGCTTCAGTCCTGCGCTCCGGACCTCGATCCCGTCCGATGGCGCGCGGAACTTGCCGTCCTTGATCTCGTAGCGCACGAGGGCCTCGTTGAAGAAGTGGCGGCTCGAGCCCTCGCCGAAGAGGCCGCTCAACATGCCCAGGAAGAGGGGCACCTCCACGAGCTTGGCCTTCTCGATCGTCCCCTCGCCCTTCCCCGTGATCGAGAGGACGTCGCCGGTCGAGCCTCGGAACTGAATCTTGCCCTTCGCCGTGCCCGCCGCGTCCGCGCCGGCGACCCCGAACACGTCGCCCGCCGCCCTCGAGAGCTGGAGCCCCTGCGCGACGAAGTCTCCGGCCAGGTCGCGGTACGCCCCTCCGTCCACGTACAGGAAGCCGTCCACGGTCCCGCCGTAGAGGTCCGAGGAATGGACCAGCATCTGGAAAGTGTCCTTCACCTTGTCGCCCGCGAGCCGCTCGAGCATCGCCGCGGGGGGCGAGTACTCGCGCCCCTCGATCCTGCGGCCGGCCCGCGCCATCTCGATCACCGGGTGCTCGCGGCCCAAGGCGAAGTCGATCTCGCCCATGGTCAAGTGGAGCCTGTTGAACCAGGCCGACTCGACCCGCACCTCGCCCAGGAGGCGGTGCGGCCTGCCGGGCTCGACCCCGCCGCGGAAGCCCCCCTTCGCCCGCATCTCGTGGATCTTGATCCCGAAGTCCACAGACGCGTCGTCGGCGCTGATGTCCTTCCCCTCGTAGACCACGCTGTACCTCGGCGGGTCCGACGGGTCCGAGGCATCGAAGGTGTAGCTCCCGTTGAGGAGGCCCCTGTAGGTCCCGCCGAGCTTCATGCCCGCCACGAAGCTCTCGAGGGGAGCGGGCAGGGCATCGAGGAGCGCGTCGTCGAATCGGAGGTTCTTGACGTCGAAGTGGAGCTCGAGGGTCCTCGTCCCGCCGGAGCTCGTGAGGCTCCCGTCGAAGACGAGGGACGGCTTCGCGTCCTCGGCCGTCGCGATCCGCTCGAAGAGGACCGTCTGGTCCCCGGAGAGCCTGATCCGGCCGCCGCGGAGCTCCAGGGGGTACGGGAGCTGCCGGTGCCGGACCGATCCCTCGAGGAGACCGACGTCCGCGTCCACACGGGTCCCGTGGTCCTCCGTCGAGTAGATCTTCACGTCGGCCTTCACGCTGCCCTTGAAGTTGAAGTCGGCGAGGAGCCGCCGGCCATCCTCCGACAGGGCCGCGACCAGGTCCTCGTCGACGGGGAGCGCCGGGCTGTGGAGGGAGATGCTGAACCTCGTGCCGCGCCGCCGCTCGGGGGGCCCCGGCCCGATCTCCACGACTCCATCTGCCGTGATTTCCTGTGCGCCTCGCGAGCCCTTCAGCTCGCCGAAGGTGAGCCTCCCCGTCCGCGTGTCCAGCGCTATGCTCCCCTCGATGTCCCGGACCTCGTAGGGGAAGCCCCTGTAGCTCATGCGGACCTTCCTCGGGCGCACCGCCACCGTGACCCGGGGCTTCTCGGGCTCCTGCCCCGGGAGTCGCCCGGCCGCCGCCTCACGCATCACGGCGATCACGGCGTCCCCCGAGCCGAGGAGCTGGAAGTCGTCCCAGATCGCCTGCGCCTCCACCGGCAGCGCGCTCCGAAGCTTCTCGTCCAGCGGGACGTCCTCGCACTTCACCGTGACGTCGATTGCACCGTCCTCCTTCAGCTCGGCGCCGCGTCCCGACAGGGAGAAGTGGATCGCGCCGTCCCGCCCCTCGACGGGACGATCGAAGGACACGCGGCCCTTCTCGACGCGCAGCTCGCCTCGAAGGTCCGTGAGGAGGTAAGGGAACTTCCGGTACACGAAGTCGACGCCCTCGAGTCGCACCGTCGCCGAGACGTCCTCGGCGGCCGGCGGGAAGCGCCGGGCTCCCAGGACCCTGAGGTCGATCCCGACCGTGCCCTGGACCCGGTACTCTTCGAGGACGCGGCGGGCGGCGGGCGGGAGCCCGTCCCGCAGGCGCTGGTCGAGGACGAACGAGTCGATGCCGCAGCTCATGCTGCACGAGGCCACCTCGAGGCCACCTGGCCCGAGCCACGGCCCCTTGAGGTCGATCTTCGCCGAGACGCGGGCCTTCCCGCTCCCGAGGCTCCCGCGGACGTCCTTCACCTCCAGCGTGCGCTCGGTCAGAACGAAGCTTCCCTCGAGCCCCCTCAGGGGGTGAGGCGAGAAGGGCGGCGAGAGCTCGCAGCGCAGCAGGTTCCCCGAGAGATGGATCGGCACGAGGCCTTCTCGGGCATCGCACTTGAGGCTCCCGAGGATATCGGCGAAGCCCCGGACCTTGAGCTTCCGGACCTCCTCGGCGATCCCCGGGGGCAAGAGGCGCTCGCAGGGGAAGGAGAGATCGACTTTGCGAGCCACGACCTGCAGGCGGAGGACGGGGCCCTCCGACGAGAAGCTGACGCTGCCCGTGAGCTCCACCTTGCGGGCGTGGGCGGTCCTGAGCTGCGCCTTGAGCCGCAGGGAGCCGTCGGTGTCCCCGGCGAGGTGGGCGTAGACGTCGTCCGCGGTCTCGGTCACCTTGTCGACGAAGGTCCGCGCGTCTTCGTAGACGATCTTGCCGCGCTCGATGAGGACCGCGGGCAAGCGCGCGAGGCCACCGCCGTCCGGCGCCCCGCCGCGAGGTGGACCGCTCAGGAGACCCTCGAAGCTCCAGCGGCCGCCGGGCTCGCGGGCGACCCGCAGCGTGGGGGAGTCGAGGAGGACTTGGCGGATCCGGAAGCTGCCCTTCAGGAGCGCCAGGAGGTCCACGTAGACGCGTACGCTCGGAGCGCTGAAGACCTCCTCGCGCGGCGGCGGGTGGCCGGCGGCCTCGCCCGTGCCTGGCGCCGGCGCCGCGAAGAGCCTCAGGTTGCGGACCTCGGCGCCCCCCGAGAGGCTCAGCTCGAAGGCGGAGAAGTCGAAGGGCCCCTCGAGGACCTCCTCGAGCTCGGCGCGCACGTGAGCCTCGATCGTGCCGCCCCGCAGGGCGAGGTAGATGTTGACGGCGAGGCCCGCCGTGACGACGAGAGCCGTCCAGAGAGCCGCGAAGGCGAGGCGGGTGCGCCTGCGCCTCATGGCGTGCCCTTCATGGCGAGCCTGCGCTCCGCCTCGGTGACGCGCAGGTAGACGGGCTCGAGCCCGTGGACCGCGTCCAGGTCGAAGCGCGCCGCTCGAGCGGCCTCCGCCGTGAGCTCCCCGAGCGCGCGGGCGCGGGGCACGTCCCACTCCCTCAGCCCGCGCGCGAAGCGGCCCGGGGGCGCGCTCGCGAGGAGGGCATCTGCCCCGTCTCCGGCGACGAGGGCCGGCGCACCGCGCTCCGGGAGCACGCCGAGCGCCCCGGCGAGGGTGCCGGGCTCGCTCGCCGCGTCGGGCGTGAGCCTCCCGACGGCGATCTCGCCCGTGGAGCCCCTCGCCGCCGAGAAGGCCGCCCAGAACAGGAAGCCCTGCCTCCCGTCGAGCGCCGCGACGACCCGGAGCGGGTCCCCCGAGGCCGCGTTCGCCGCGATGACGCGGAGGGAGGACTCGGACACGACGGGGATCCGCAGGCAGTAGGCCAGGGTCTTCGCGGCGGTCACGCCGACGCGGATGCCCGTGTAGGAGCCCGGCCCGACGCTCACCGCGATCGCCTCGAGGGAGCGCGCCTCGAGCCCTTCGAGGCGCAGGAGCTCCTCGAGACGCACGGTGATCTCGCGTCCGTGGATCAGCCCCTCGGGAAAGAGGACCTCCCTCCGGCAGGCCCCCTCCTCGAAGAGCGCGAGGCTTCCGCGGACGCTCGAGGTCTCGATGGCCAGGGTGCGCATGGGCTCAGTGCCAGGGGTTGAAGACGCGTGCGCCCGTCCTCGAGATGTCGGCCGTGTTCCGAGTCGCAACGGTGAGACTGTGCGCGATGGCCGTGGCGCCGATCAAGCTGTCGATCACCGGGAGAGGCTCGCTGCGCTTCTCCGCCTCGCCGCAGATGCCGCCCCATAGCACAGCGACACGCTCCGTGACCGCCAGGACGCGCCCCTGGAAGCGACCCGCGAGGTCCACCTCGACCCACCGTTCGAGCTTCTCCCGCCGGCGTGGATCGTTCAGTTTCACGATCCCCTTCCGCAGCTCTCCCAACGTGAGCACGCTGACGTAGAGAAGCGGCTCGTCCTGCGCATCCATCCACCGGAGGACACCCTTGTCCGGGGTCCGTTTCAGCGGCTCCGAGAGGACGCAAGTGTCAAGCAAGTAGACCAAGATCCACTCTCCTCCCCGGATCCTTGTCCCGCTCCAGGTCGAGCTGCAGTCCCTTCAGGGGTGACGACGCCAAGAAACCCACGAGGGAGATCTTGGGCTTGCGAAGCTTCTCCAGATCCTTCAGGGAGATCACGACTACCGCGCTGACTCCCCTGCGGGTGATCGTCTGTGGTCCCTCCGAAAGGGCCCTCTCGACCACTTCACTGAGCCTGTTCTTGGCATCCTGAAGCTGCCACGTCCTGGCCATTCGGTTCACCTCATGAAATCTAGACTGTCCAGATTGGGCGTGGTTCAACGCCGGGTTACACCCGGCTATGAACCACGCGTTCATTCCCACGATACTGCCCCTACCAAACTGCCCCTGC
>JACQVW010000513.1 GCA_016209535.1 Planctomycetota bacterium
CGACAGGGTGGACATCTCCGACGGCATCGTGATGCTCACCGCCCTCTTCCTCGGCGGCGTCGAGGTCAAGGCGCCGGGCCCCTTCGCCTGCGGCCTCGACCCGACCCCGGATGAGATCGAGTGCGACGCGTACGAGCATTGCCGGTAAACCGCGGCGAGCTCTGGACGGCGCGACGGCTGGCTCCGAGAATGCCTCGGAGCCAGCGCACGTCCATGAGCGCTCGAGCCCGAGGACCGTGGCAAACGACCGACCACCGCGACAGAGCCCCGCAGCCGACGACCCCTACTCCCGGGTGGACTACCGGCGCGTCATCGCCTGGCCCGAGCGGGTCCGGCGGGAGGCGCCCTTCCTGTTCCGCGTGCTCGCCGGGGCGCCCGCCCGCAGCGTCGCCGACCTCGGGTGCGGGACGGGTGAGCACTGCCGCTTCCTCGCCGGCGAGGGCTTCCGCGTCGCGGGCCTCGACAGCTCCGAGTCGATGCTCGAGCGGGCTCGCGACGGGCCGCTACCGCCGGACCTGCGCTTCGCCCTCGGCGACATCCGCGAGGCGGAACAGGCCCTGGGCGGGCCCTTCGGGGCGGCGATCTGCCTCGGGAACACCCTGGTCCACCTCGTCGAGCCCGACGACCTGCGGCGGGCGCTCCAGTCCGTCCGCGCGATCCTCGAGCCGGCGGGGCACTTCCTCTTCCAGATCCTCAACTACGACCGGATCTTCGCCCAGAAGGCCCGCTACCTGCCGCTGAATTTCCGGCCGGCGCCCGCGGACGACGGAGAGGTCGTCTTCCTGCGGCTCCTCGAGCCCCTCGAGGGAGGCCGCGTCCGCTTCTGCCCGTCCACGCTCCTCTACGATCCCGCTGCGGACCCGCCGCTCAAGGTCGTGTCGTCCCGCATCGTGGACCTGCGCGGCTGGCGGCTCGGGGAGCTGGCGCCGCTCCTCGAGGAGGGCGGGCTCGAGGTCGCCGAGGTCCACGGCGACATGGAGGGCGGGCCCTTCGACGCCGCGAGCTCGCAGGACCTCGTGGTGGTGGCCAGGAGGCGAGTGGGGCCGCCGGCGCGGTGATACAATGCCGTCGTGAGTCGCCTGAGCTTCCTGGTCCCCGTGCTTTGCGGCGCGAGCTGGCTGGCGCAAGGGGCGTCCGCAGCGCAAGGCTTCATCCGCGGCGACTGGGACGCCTCGGGCGATCTGCGGATCAACGATCCCATCCTCCACTTCGGCAACCTGTTCCTCGGGGAGCGGGGGCCCGGCTGCCTCGACGCGGCCGACTCGAACGGCGACCTCCGGCTCGACATCTCCGACGGCATCTACACCCTCCTCTTCCTCTTCGCCGGCGGCGCGCCGCCCCCGCCGCCCTTCCCGGCGTGCGGGACGGAGGTCGAGGGCCTCGGCTGCGAGCGCTTCGAGGCCTGCGGCGAGCCCTGCCCGCGGCCCATCGATCCCGAGATCCTCGGGAACCTCGTCCTCCACGCCTACTCGACGAGCGTCCGGACCGGCCAGAGCGTGAGCTTCATCCTCGGCGTGTGGACCTGCTGCGTGTGGGTCGAGCCCGTCGAGGCCTGCGTCGCGTGGTCCGTGAGCCCCCCGGGCTCGGCCATCGTCTTCCCCGAGACGGGCACGGTCCGGGTCGAGCCGAGCGTGCCCCACGGGACCGTCATCACCGTGACGGCGGACGTGGAGTCGGGCCGCCGGCTCCTCACGGCCGACCTCCACGTCTACACGCCGGAGATGAACCCGTTCGTGGGAACCTGGCGCGAGGCTGCGCAGATCGAGTGCGGGACGGGGGCCGAGGCGGCCCCGGAACAGCCCATCGAGGAGCTCGTCTTCGAGGCCGACGGGTACTTCAGCGTGACCTGGACGCCCTTCGAGGTCTACAAGGACTACTGGGGGCGCTATGCCTACGACCTCGCGACGGGCGCGGTTTCGCTCGAGGCCGAGGCGGGCAACTACGTCCCGCCGGACCTGTTGCGGCCCGCACGCGGCTCCTTCGCGCTGCGTGACGGCGAGCTGCGCCTCCTGGACCTCTGGCTCGGGACGCCGCGCTTCGACGACGACCCGCCCGCGCCGCGCTGCGGGCAAGTCTTCGGGAGGCGGTGAGGGCGCGCCATGGGGCCGCAGCGGACGCGATGGACGGTGCTGCTCGGGTGCGCGGGGGCCTGCGCGATCGCGGCCGCGGCCGCCTGGTGGCTGCGCTCGCGCCCGCCGGAGGGCGAGCAGGCATCGCAGGCCGGCGAGGCGCGCCGCGCTCCGCGGGTCGCGGGCGCCGCCGGGCCCGCGGGGCGCGCCGGCGAGGTCCGAGGAGCCGGTGAGGCCGCGCCCGCCGGGCCGGGGGCGGCCGCGGGGCCGGGCTGGACCCTCACGGGCCGCGTCGTGCGCGACGGGGGGCCCGTCGAGGGCGTCCTGGTGCGGCTCGGGCCCGGCCCGGCGCCTTCCGAGCGGAGCCCGGGCGAGCCGGCCGCGGAGGCCGGCGCGGCGGCGCCCCGCGAGGCTCGCACGGACCCCGCCGGCCGCTTCGCCTTCGAGGTCGGGCCGGAGAGGCCGAGCCTCGTCCTCGAGGTGGACGAGCCCTCGAGCTCCCCGGCCCCGGCGAGTACCGGCTCGAGGTCTTCCGGGCCGGCGAGGACGGCCCGGAGCGGCTCGCGAGCTCCTTCCTCACGGTGCCCGAGGGCGCCCGGGAGCTGCGCCGGGACCTCGAGGTGAGCCTCTAACGTCATGGGTCAAGCGAGGCTCGCCCCAACGCTGCACCGCGATGCCTCCGATGACGCAGAACCGCCACTTGTGCTTCTGGCACACTTGCTGCACCGCACGTGCGGCTCTGAGGAGGTCGATCACCGCCGCCCTATTCCCGCATCCGGAGAAACCATGCCTGCATCTCGACCAGCCCAGAGCTCTTCCTCGACATCCCTCGCTTCAGGGCTGCCTTGAACGCCGACCCAAAACTGACCATGGCCTGTTGGATCTGTCGAACGCTGAGTCTCCTCAGTCTTTCACGGTGGAGCCGTTCCAGACGGGGCCCTGCATTCTGCCAACGTCTCACCCAAAGCTCCATGGCTGACACCCCCGCTGCGTGTCCACTGTGGCGCCTCCTCCGCTGTTGATTCATGACTCCAAAGCTTATCCCTTGCCCTCGAAGCCGCAAGGCCTCGAGGCCTCGGGCTCATGACGATCCAGAGACGTTGATCTCTGTTGAACCAAACCGCCGGTTGGGGTCCGTGGATCTCGCCGCTGACGGCCTTGACCAGGATGCCGCCGGTGCGCCTCGGTCCCCCCGATTCTATAGACCCCACCCAGGATTCTACAGAATCCAGTGGCGCCGAAGGCAGCCCTTCTGCTATCTTGGTGCCCGGTACAGGTACGGTACGTTGCCACCATGCGGGCGATTCGCTCCAAGAGCTCCCTTCGCTGCGACCACGGCCAGCGCCGCCAGAGGATCGTCGAGTCCCTCCTCGCCGAGGTCTTCCTGGGCCGCCTCAAGGCCGGGCAGCACCTCGTCACCCAGGAGCTCGCCGAGCGTTTCGGGGTGAGCCACACGCCGGTCCGCGAGGCCCTGATCAGCCTCGCCGGGATCGGTGTCGTGGACCTCCTCCCGAACCGCGGGGCCGTGGTGCGAAGCATCACGCCCCGCGGCGCCCGCGAGATCTGCCAGGTGCGCCGGGCCCTCGAGTGCGAGGCCGTCCGGCGCGCCTGCGGGCGCATCGACCCGGCCGACCTGCGGGCGATCTCTACGGAGATCCGCGGCCTGGTGGCCGCGAGGCGGCCCTTTCCGGGGCGCGTCGTCGAGAAGGCGCGCTCGCTCGACAGCCGCCTCCACGACCTCATCGCGGGCTCCTGCGGGAACGCCTTCCTCGCGAGCGAGCTGGAGCGCCTGAAGATCCTCTTCCGCGCCTTCCGCGACGCCGCCTGGGAGCACGACGGGGCCCTCAACGGCTTCGCCCGCGTCGCCGAGGAGGCCCGGGAGCACCTCGCAATCGTCGATGCGCTCTCGGAGGGCGACCGCCGGCAGGCCTCCCGGGTCATGTCGCGGCACATCCTGGCGGGCGCGAGGTACTGGAGCCGCGTACTGCGCGGCGGCGCCCGGACGTCGGCGGCGCCCGAGAACGGGCATGGGAAGCTCAACGGAAGGAATCCCTCGCGATGAACCCGACCTTGGCCTTCGGCCTCCTCGCGCTCAGCGCCGCCCTTCCGGCGGCCGGGAAGCTCGAGTACAACCGCGACGTCCGGCCGATCCTGGCCGAGAACTGCTTCCCCTGCCACGGGCCCGACAGCGCCTCGCGGAAGGCGGACCTCCGGCTCGACCGGCGCGAGGCCGCCCTCGAGGCCGGAGCCTTCGAGCCCGGGAAGCCCGAGGAGAGCGAGCTCGTGAAGCGCATCGACTCGAGCGACCCCGAGGAGCGCATGCCGCCGCCCGCCTCGAAGAAAGCCCTGAAGGACGGGCAGAGGGAGGTCTTGCGCCGCTGGATCGAGGCCGGCGCCGAGTACCAGCCTCACTGGGCCTTCATCGCGCCGAGGAGGCCCGAGCCACCGGCGGTGAAGGACGAGGCGTGGGTGCGGAGCCCCATCGACCGGTTCATCCTTGCAAAGCTCGAAGAACAGGGGCTGGCCCCGGCGCCCGAGGCCGACCGGAGGGCCCTCGCCCGCCGCGCGAGCCTCGACTTGACCGGGCTGCCACCGCCGCCCGAGGTCGTCGAGGCCTTCGTGACCGACGCGGACCCACGAGCCTACGAGGCGCTCGTCGACCGCTTGCTCGAGTCCAAGGCGTGGGGCGAGCACCGAGCCCGCTGCTGGCTCGACGCGGCGCGCTACGCCGACACCCACGGCCTGCACTTCGACAACTTCCGCGAGATGTGGTCGTACCGCGACTGGGTCACCGGCGCCTTCAACCGGAACCTGCCCTTCGACCGGTTCACGGTCGAGCAACTGGCGGGCGACCTCCTCCCGGCCGCGACGCGCGAGCAGAAGATCGCCTCGGGCTTCAACCGGAACCACATGATCAACTTCGAGGGCGGCGCCATCCCCGAGGAGTACCACACGGCCTACATCGTGGATCGGGTCAACACGACGGGCGCCGTGTGGCTCGGCCTCACGGTGAACTGCACCC
>JACQVW010000573.1 GCA_016209535.1 Planctomycetota bacterium
CGCCCACCCACGGCACGTCGTTGTGCCCCGCGCCGGGGACCTCGTGCCACTCCTTGGGGTCGGCGGCGGCGTCGAAGAGCCTGCGGCCGAAGCGCATGGGGACGATCCCGTCCGAGTCGCCGTGGAGGAAGAGCTTCGGCGCCGCGACCCTGCCGATCCTCGATGCGGCGTCGAAGCGGTCCTTGAGGAGGAGCTTGACGGGCAGGAAGGGGTAGGCGCGCTGGCCCACGTCGGCGGCCGAGGAGAAGCTCGACTGGAGGATCAGGGCCGCCGGCGGGCGGCGGAGCGCGAGCTCGACGGCCACGGCGCAGCCGATCGACTCGCCCAGGTAGACGATCCGCGCCGGCCGGCCGGACGCGCGGGCCCGCTCCTCGAGCCAGGCCGCGGCGGCCTCGGCGTCGCGGTAGAGGCCCTCCTCGGTGGGGGAGCCCTCGCTGCCGCCGTAGCCGCGGTAGTCGACGATGCAGACGCCGAGGCCCAGCGAGCGCAGGTCGTCGATCCACTCGAGGCGGTAGCCTCGGTGGCCGGCATTCCCGGGGAGGATGAGGAGCGTGACGGGCCGCTCGCCGGGCCAGTGCCAGCCGCGAAGGCGGACGCCGTCGGAGGCCGTGACCTGCACTTCCTCGAGCCCGCGGCCCTGCGGGCCGGCAGGCGGCGCCACGGGGCCCCGGTCGGGCATGTACTGGAGGCGGCGCTGGAAGACGTAGGCGAGGAGCGCGAGGGCGGCGTAGCCGATCGCCACGTTGCGCGCGAAGCGCCAGAGGCCGCCGCCTTTGGAGGGCTTCGGCGCTGACGCGGACTGCTCGCGGTCGGCCGGGGTCACTGGGGCTCCGCGGTCACTTGAGCTCCACCACGCGCGGTTTCTCCGGAGTCGGGGCGGCGAAGATCCGGACCTGCCCGACGGTGGCGTTGAGGCTGACGGCGAAGTGCTTCCCGTCGCGGTCGAAGGCGTAGCCGTGCACCGCCTCCTTCGGCACGTCCGGGAGGGGGACCGTGGAGAGCGCCTTGCCGTCCGCGACGGCGATCGCCTCGAGACGCACCGGGAGCTTGGCCTTCGGGTCCGGCGCGAGCACGGCCCAGAGGCTGCCGCCGCCCTTCGCGGTCGAGGGCCGGCCCGAGAGCCCGACGCCGCGCACGGCGGCGAGGACGTCGCCCGTCTTCGCGTCGAGCTTCAGGTAGAAGCCCGGGATGCCGTCCTTCCAGGCCACGTCGCTGAAGATCAGGCTCAGGCCGACCCAGCCCTCCTCGCCGCGCGGCGGGAGGTGGGAGGTGGTGGTGTCGTTGAAGACGATCTCGACGGGCGCCTTGAGGAAGCGCCGCGCGATGGCGTCGCGGAGCTCCGAGAGCTTCTTCCGCCAGAGGACCTTGAGGTCGGCCCCGAAGGCCGCGACCTCGATCGTGCCCGAGTCCTCGGGGCTCGGACGGTGGACGAGGAAGCCGCCTCCCGGGCCTGGCCCCACGAGCTCGGCGGGCTCGAGCTTCAGGAGCTCTTTCCCCGCCTCGACCTCGGCAACGACCACCGCCTCGGCGCCGGCGGGGTAGACCGCTGCGAGGTCCCCGGGCTTCCAGCCCGAGCCGTCGCGGATCACGACGGGCGGCCGCCGCGTGGCGCGCGCCTCGTTGGGTGCCGGGAGCGGGAGGGCCTTCCAGGAGCCTCCGGCCCGGGAGCCGCCCGCGGTCGCCACGCGCCAGGCCTTCTCGGAGCCCTCCTCGATGAAGTCGCCGGTCCACTTGCCCGTGAGGACCAGCGCCTGGTCCGGGCCGAGCCAGGCCGCCGAGAGGTAGCGGGAGCCTGCCTCGGGGCACTCGAGCCGCGCCGCCTTTCCGCTCGCCGCCGCGACGAGCCAGAGCTGCGAGGCGGCCTTGTCGATCTCCTCCCCCGCCTTGCCGGCGAGGACGAGGATGCTTGTGCCGTCGGGGGACCAGACGGGCGAGCGGTGCGGGCAGCCGGTGAAGAGAAGGAGGGCGAGGGCGGCGAGGGGGATCGCTGCCGAGGAGGGAGCGATCGCGGCGAGGCGTCGGAGCATTGGGCAGTCCTTTCGAGGGGGGTGGAGGCAAGGATTCTATCCGAAAGACCCCTGGATCGCCGGCCGCCCTCTCGATACGATGCGCTCCTGCCCTGAAGCCACCCCGTGGTACGGATGGAGGGCACGGTTCCAGATCCGCCCAAGCCCGAGACTCGCCCAAGGAGGACCCCATGAAAAGGAAGCCGACAGAGAGACCCAGGATCGAGGTGCTGTGCCCGGACTGCGACCCCGTGAGCCGGCGCAGCTTCCTCAGGACCGTCGGAGGCGTCGTCGCGGCGGGGACCGTCGGGGCGAGCGTGCCCGCGGCCGTCCTGCGCGCCGCGGCGCCGGGTGCGCCGGGTGCGGCGGGAGCGACGGATGCGAAGCCCGCCGGCAAGGACACGAAGCCCGCCGAGACCCTGGTGAAGGCGCTCTACGACAGCCTCAAGCCGGAGCAGAGGAAGATCGTGTGCTTCCCCTTCGACCACGAGCTCCGGAGCTTCATATCGAACAACTGGAACGTGGTGGACGAGTCCGCCGGGGCCATCGGGAAGCTCTACAGCCCGGACCAGCAGGAGATCATCCGGGCCCTCTTCAAGGGCGTGACGAGCGAGGAAGGCCACGAGCGGTTCCAGAAGCAGATGAAGGACGACGCGGGCGGCTTCGACAAGTACACCTGCGCGATCTTCGGCGAGCCGGGGACCGGGAAGTTCGAGTGGGTCATGACCGGACGGCACCTGACGATCCGCGCCGACGGGGACTCCGTCGAGAACACCGCCTTCGGCGGGCCGGTCTTCTACGGGCACGCGGTCGAGTTCAACGAGAAGCCGGACCACCCGGGGAACGTCTGGTGGAGCCAGGCGCGCATGGCGAACGAGATCTACAAGTCCCTCGATGGCAAGCAGCAGGCCCAGGCCCTCCTCGAGAAGTCGCCGCCCGACGCGGCGGAGACGGTGGCGCACCAGGGCACGGACGGAAAGATCCCCGGCCTCGCCTGCGCGGCGCTGGGGCGCGACCAGAAGGAGATGCTCGAGAAGACGCTGAAGGGCATGCTCGGCATGTACCGGGCCGGCGACGTCGAGGAGGCGCTCGCCTGCCTCAAGGGGAACGGCGGCCTCGACGCGCTCCGCCTCTCCTTCTACAAGGAGGATGACCTGGGCGCGGACGGCATCTGGGACCGCTGGCGCCTCGAGGGCCCCGCCTTCGTCTGGTACTTCCGCGGATCGCCCCACGTGCACGCGTGGCTCCACGTGGCGCACGTGGCGCACGTGGCGGTCAAGAAGGCGAGGGTCTAGCTCGGAGCATTGCTCGGAGCGTAGCTCGGAGCCTGGCTCGGAGCTACACCGCGACCCCAGCCCCCTGCCTCGCCCCGCACCGGAGCTCCGCCTCGTTGCGCGCGACGAACTCGTCGACGAGGCCCACGACCTCGTTGTTGTTCAGCGTGGCGCAGCGCAGCATGTACGTGCCGAGCATCTGGAAGGGGCGCTCGAGGGCCGGGGCGGCCTCGACCTTGCCGGCGGCCGCCGCGACGGGGGCTGCCGAGACGAGGGGGAGGGGCTGGACGAGCCTCGCGCGGTGGATGCCCTGGTAGAGGACGTCGCTCGCCTCGAAGCCCGGGAGGAGGCGCTTCAAGCCCCGGTCCAGGAACGACGGCAGGAGCGCCGCGTCGGGGGCCTCGAGGAGCGGGTCCTCGCTGTCGAGGTACCTGGGCAGGTAGGCGAGGGTGCGCCCTCGCGTCTCCACGGCAGGGTCCACGAGGTTCGTCATCTCGATCAAGCCCGTGATCTCCACCGCCTCCTCGCCGATGTTGAGGACGTAGTACGGCGTGAGGGGCCGCCTGAGGACGAGCGCCAGGCACGCGACGCCGAGGTACGCGGCCGAGGTCGGGTGGAGGCGCTCGGCGCGCTCGACCGCCGGGACGAGGTCGGCCGATGCCACTTGCCTCGCGAGCCGCGGCGGGGCCGTGAAGAAGACCTGGTCGAAGGCTGTCGGCTCGGGCGGGAGTCCGCGCCGGCGCACGACGACCTCGCAGCCCGGTCGCCCGGCGCCCAGGGCCACGGGCCGGACCGCGGAGACGGCCGCGTCCACGTGGACGCTCGAGCCTTCGGCCCGCAGCGCCTCCTCGAAGCGCGCGGGGATCCTCGCGTACCCGCCGCTCACGTAGCCGAGCTTCTCGCGGCTCGCCGTGCCCGAGCGGGCGCCGAAGAGGCGCTTCAGGGTCGCCCAGATGAAGACGGCGGCCACCTCCTCGTGGTAGGTGCCGAGCTTGGCCTTCAAGAGCGGCCTCCAGAAGACCTCGTAGGTCCTCCGGCCGCAGATGCGCCGGAGCCAGTCGGCCGCCGACACCCGGTAGAGCTTGTAGGGATCCGCGACGCGCGTCGCGTAGAGGATCGCCGCGCCGAGGCGCGCCTTGTCGACGATCGAGAGGAGCGGGAAGCGCAGGAAGTCCGCGTTGGAGCTCATCCGGTGGAGCCTGCCGCGACCGTAGTAGCCCGTGCCCGTCGTCCTCCAGCGGAGCTCGCTCCCCAGCCCGAGGTCGCGCAGCAAGGCGAGCAGGTTCTCGTCGTGGGGGAGGATGCAGTGGTAGAAGCGGTCCCAGGTGAACTCGCCGTAGTCGTGGGCGCAGGCGAGACCGCCGAGCCGCGGAGCGGCCTCGAGCACCTCGACCCTGTGCCCGAGGCGCGCCAGGCGGTACGCGAGGGTGAGCCCTAGCACCCCGCCGCCGACCACGGCGGTCCTCATGGCCGGGCCTGGACCGGCTTCGCCGCGCGGACGCCCGCGGCGTCCCAGCGGTGCTCGCGGCCGCAGCGCTCGCAGCGCAGCTCCACGGGGGTGCCGCCGGGCTTCGCGCCGCTCCCCTTGACGAGGGGCCGCCCGCAGGCGCACACCCAGCCCGCGTGCCGCGCCGGGTTCCCGATCACGAGAGCGTGGGGCGGCACGTCCCGCGTGACCACGGAGCCCATCCCGACCATGCAGAACTCGCCGAGGGTGATCCCGGGCCCGATGGTGGCGTTGGCGCCGATCGTGGACCCGCGGCAGACCCGGGTGAGGAGCGTGTCCTCGGTCGGCGCCGACGTCTCGAGCCCCGTGAGCCCCAGGTTCCCTGCCCGGGGGAATCGGTCGTTCGTGAAGACCGTGTGGGCCGAGACCATGCAGAAGTCCTCGATGGCCACGCCCGCGCAGATGTACACGCAGGCGTTGATCTTGACGAAGTCGCCGATGACCACGTCGTAGGCGATGTAGGTCTTCTCCCCGACGATCGTCGATCTCCCGATCCGCGCGCCCCGGCGGATGTGGACGCCGTCCCAGACCTTCGTGCCGGCCCCGAGGACGACGCCCTCCTCGACGAGCGCCGTCGGATGCGTCCAGGCCGGAGCGAGGGCTGGCGGTGGGTGATGGGTCGTCATGCGAGCTGCGGCACCGGCTGCGCCACGGGGACCCAGTGGATCTTCCCGGCCGAGACGTACGCGCTCTCGATGACCTGGACGGAGGCGAGCGCGTCCTCGGGCGTGATCAGGGGCAGCGCCTGCCCCCGCACGCAGCCGACGAAGTTCTCGATCTGCTTCTTGAAGGCGTGGAGCTTGTTGTAGCCGGCGCCGAAGGAGACCCACTTCGAGTTCCCGTCCTGGCGGTAGCGGGAGCCGCTCCAGCCGACGTGGAGCGTCCCCTCGGAGCCGTAGAGGCTGATGTAGACGTCGGACTCCTTGCTGATGGACCAGCTCAGGTCCACCATGCCGATCACGCCGCCTTCGGTGCGGAACTGGAGCCGCACCGTCTCCTCCACCTCGAGGCCCTGGGCGGGGATCCCGTTCTGGGCCTGGACCTCCTTGATGGGCCCCAGGAGGTAGCGCGCGATGTCAACGGAGTGGGACCCGTTGTCGATGAGGACGCCGCCGCCGGCCACGGCCTTCTGCGAGTTCCACCGGTCCCGCATGTTGACCTTCGAGCAGAAGGTGTTCTCGTAGAGGACGATGTTCCCGAGGATCCCCGACTCGGTGATGGCCTTCGTCTTGATCACGTCGTCCACGTAGCGGAACTTCGAGGCCATCATCAGGGTCAAGCCCTTCGCGTCGCTCAGCCGGACGAGCTCCATGGCGTCGGCCGACGACACCGTGAGGGGCTTCTCGCACAGCACGTGGACGCCCGCCTCGAGGAAGTGCCGCGCCGCCTCGTGGTGCAGGGCGGGCGGGAGGCAGATGATGGCCGCGTCGATGAGATCCGGGATCTGGGGATCCCGGAAGTCCGTGAGGAGGTGGCATCCGTTTTGCTCCGCCGCGGCGCGGCCCGCGGCCTCGCGCGTCTCGACGACGATGACGAGCTTCGCGCCGGGGACTCCCTGCAAGGCCTCGATGTGGCTCTGGGCGATGCGGCCGCAGCCCACGAGGGCGAACCTCACGGGCTTCGGGCCGCCGGACCTGTGGAGGGTGGTGGGCATGGCTGTCTCCTGAGACTCCTCAGATGCAGAGCTCCTCCGCGGCCCGTCGCACGTGGTGAGCGATGTGCTCCACGTGCTCCGGCTGGTACCGCTCGTTCCAGGGCAAGACCACGACGCCGGCGAGGGCCTCGACGGCCCCCGGCGTGTCCGCCGTGGCGTAGGCGACCGGCGGCTCGCCCTTCCGCTGCTCCCCGACGTAGGGGAACTTGCTCTTCCCGAAGGTGTTCCGGTCCCGCAGGACCTCGCACTCGAAGGCGAGCTTCTGGATGTACCGCGGCGCGCAGAAGATTCCCGCCTCCTTGAGCTTCGCGCCCAGGGCGTCGGCTCCTCCGCGGACGACCGCCGGGTCGACGCGGAGCGGGTACTTCCAGTACGAGTGCTTCGAGCCCGGCACCGCCTTCGGCGGCGCGATGCCGGGGACGCCGGCGATCCTCCGCGTGAGGAGCTCGGCCATGGCGACGCGCTGGCGCGTCATGGCCTGGAGCTTCTCGAGCTGCGCGAGGGCCACGGCCCCCTGCAGCTCCGTCATGCGGTAGTTCATGGCGAGGAAGTAGTGGTCGGGGTTGGGGTCGCCGTAGCCCCAGGCCTTGTCGATGAAGAGCCGCATGCGGCGCGAGAGCGCCTCGTCGCGAGCCACGACCATGCCCCCCTCGCCGGTCGTCATGTGCTTGCCCTGCTGGAGGCTGAAGCAGCCGATGGCGCCGATGGTGCCTGCGGGCCTGCCCTTGTACTCCGTGCCGTAGGCCTGAGCGCAGTCCTCGATGACGGCGATCCCGTGCCTCCCGCACAGCTCGAGGATCGGGTCCATGTCGCAGGCGCCCCCGAAGAGGTGCGTCACGATCACGGCCCGGGTCCTCCGAGTGATCTTCCTCTCGATCGTCTTCGCGGTCACGTTGTACGTGAGCGGGTCGACGTCCGCGAAGACGGGGATCGCCGCCTGGTAGATGATCGGGGTGATGGCGCCCATGTCGGTGATGGGACTCGAGACCACCTCGTCGCCCGGCTCCGGGTCGATGGCGGCCACCGCCGTGTGGATCGCGGCCGTCCCCGACGTCGTCGTGCGGCAGAAAGGCATGCCGAGGAGCTTCCCGAAGCGCTCCTCGAACTCGCGGACGAGAGTCCCCTTCGTGCAGTTCAGGATGCCCGACTCGATGGCCCTCCTGAGGAGCGCCAGCTCCTCCTCGCCGAAGGAGCGACCGGTCGCGTTCTGGTCGGAAGGAAGGGTGATCCGTGCGGTGGCTTGCGTCATGGGGTCCTCGCGGTGATGTGGGGTGCTATCTGCCGGGCTCGCCCTGGTCCTGGTGTTCTTTCGGTCTCGCGGGCCCGGGGCGTTCAACGGGCCTGCCGCCGCGGCCCATAAGGGGCGGAGCGAGGAACTCGTCGGGCCTCCCGCCCAGGCCCAGAAAGTGGAGGATCGCCGCGCGCACGCGCTCGGAGGCCTTCCCGTCGCCGAAGGGGCTCGGGAGGGGGATCGTCCCGGCCCTCGGCGGCGGCGCCTCCAGCGTCCGCCGCAGCGCGTCCCGGATGGGTCCGGCGCGCGTCCCCACGAGCCGGTTCGATCCGCACTCGAGCCCCTCGGGCCGCTCCGTGGTCTCGCGGAGGACCAGGACGGGCACGCCGAGGCTCGGGGCCTCCTCCTGGATGCCCCCCGAGTCGGTGAGGATCGCCGCGGCCCTCGCCATGAGGGAGACGAAGGGGATGTAAGGCAGCGGCTCGAGGACGTGGACGTTCCCGCGGCCCCCCAGGACGCGCCGCGCCGGGTCCCGCACCTTGGGGTTCCTGTGGACCGGGTAGACGAAGTCGACGAGGGGGTGCTCCTCGGCGGCGCCGCGCACGGCGGCGAGGATCTCCTCGAGCGGAGAGGCTCCGTCCTTGCCCTCCCAGCTCTCGCGGCGGTGGACGGTCACGAGGACCACGCGCCCGTCGCCCCGCAGCTCGACCCCGGCCTCCCGGAGGGCCTCCGGCCGCTCCCCGGCGCTCACCACGTGCAGGAGGCTGTCGATCGCCGTGTTCCCGGTGACGACGATCTCGCTCCTGGGCACGCCCTCCCCGAGCAGGTTCTCGGCGGCTCCCGCCGTGGGGGCGAGGTGGAGGTCGGCGACGGCCCCGATCATCCGGCGGTTCGACTCCTCGGGGTACGGGTGGAAGCGATCCCGGCTCCTGAGCCCGGCCTCGACGTGCGCCGTGGGGATGCGCCGGTGGAACGCCGCGAGGGCCGCGCAGAAGGCGCTCGTCGTGTCGCCCTGCACGACCACGACCCCGGGCTGAGCCTCGGAGTAGAGGGCGTCGAGACGCGGCAGGACGCGGCTCGACAGGTCGTTCAAGCTCTGGCCCGGCCGCAGGACGTCGAGGTCGAAGCGGGGCCGGATCCCGAAGGGCTCGAGGATCTGGGAGACCATCTCCCGGTGCTGCCCCGTGACGGCCAGGTCGACCTCGAAGCGCCCGTCGGCCTCGAGGGCTCGCACCACGGGGAAGAGCTTCACCGCCTCGGGACGCGTCCCGAGGACCACGAGGGCCTTGACCGGCGGGACGGCGCGGCTCAACGGGTCCTCCCCGAGGCGTCCCGGTGCCTCTCGGCGGCGATCCTGGGCAGGCCGCCGCGAGCCGCGACGGCCGCGGCGTGCCCGGCCATGGTGATGGGCGTGAAGTGACGTTTCAGGCGCTCCACGACCCGGTCGAAGAAGCGGAGCTTGACCTCCGTCGCGAGGTGCATCCCCGGGAAGAACGAGAGCTCCTTCACCCGGTCGCCCCCGAGGAAGTCGAGGGGGTGCAGGAGGAAGGACGGCTCCACGCGGCAGAGCTTGCAGAGCGCCACGGCCGCCCGCAGGTAGGCTCGAGCCAGCGCGGTCGAGTAGCCCGAGAGGTAGAGCAGGTAGCTCAGGTGGATCGGCACGCGCAGGAAGGGCATGGTGGTGACCGGGAGCTCGAGGAGCGTCTCGCCGGCGAGGTCCCACCGGTAGGGCTTCAGCGGCCGGAGGCCCTCGGAGAAGGTGCCGAAGAGCCTCCCCCGCTTCTCGCGCTCGGCCTCGGGCATGCCCCTCGCCCGCCAGAAGTAGTAGAGCCGCGCCAGCGGGCCGAGGAAGGTCGGGAAGGTGGAGGCGTCGTAGAGGTACCCGCGGCGCGCGAGGACGCGGAGGACTTCGGCGCTGAAGCTAAACCCGGGGCCCCGGAACCCTCGGGGCCGCGCGCCGGTCGCGCGCTCGATGTGCTCCTCGGCGGTCGCGATCTCGCGGTCGACCTCCTGCGGCGAGTACCGGTCGAGCCAGGGCTCGTGGCGGAAGGAGTGGTTCCCGATCTCGTGGCCCGCCTCGGCGAAGGCCCGCAGGGCCGCGGCGTTCTTCTCGAGGGCCGCGTCCTGGCCCACGACGAAGACCGTGATGGTGAGGCCGTGCCGCCGCAGGCGCTCGAGCACGATCTCGGCGCAGGCATCGAGGTACGTCGGGAAGCTCTCCCACCCGGCGTCGCCGTGCGTCTTCATGTAGGCCCAGAGGTTGTCGAGGTCGAGGGAGATGCTCGCCATGCCTCCCCCAGGGGCGGTGCCGGCCTCGGATGGCCGGACCCATGTCCGGGGCGAGACCTCGGCGGAGCCGGATCGCGCGGCGATGCTCACGGGGTCTTCTCCTCCGCCCCCGGCGCCTGCGCCTGCGCCGCCATGGAGACCGGGGCCTGGGGATCCTGGCGCGGCGGCCCGCCGCCAGCGGGCCGGGCCGGGGCGATCCTCCCGAGGCAGAGCTCGGCGATGAGGCCCAGGTGCCGGAAGATGGTCCGCGCCACCTTCATCTTCGACTCGCCGAAGAGGCGCGACTCCAGCGTGGCGGGGTGCTCGGCCACGCGGCCCCCCAGGAGCTTCGTCTGGATCAGCATCTCCGCCACCCCGAGGAAGCCGGCGCTCTTCAGCCTCAGCCTCTCGACGAAGCTTTTCCTGTAGACGCGGCAGCAGCTCGTGAAAGTGTAGATCCGGTGGCGGAGGAGGAGGCTGTAGACGATCGAGAGGGTCTTCGACAGGAAGAGCCGCCAGCCGGGCACGTTGAAGACCCTGCCCTGCGGGTGGTAGGGCGAGGCCGTGACGAGGTCCGCCGAGCCGATCATGGGGACCATCGACTCGAGGACGTTTGGGTCATAGGAGCAGTCGCAGTCGATCGAGCAGACGATCTCCGTGGGGGCATTCTGGATCCCCGTGAGGATGGCAGCGGCTACGCCCCGGTTCTCGGGGTGCCGGAGCACGTGCACGTCGCGCACGCCGGCGAAGCGCTCTGAGAGCTGCTCCCAAGTGC
>JACQVW010000514.1 GCA_016209535.1 Planctomycetota bacterium
CTATAACCCCTGGGCATGGCGCCGCCGTCCGAGTTCCGTCCGGCCCTGGAGGCCTACTCCGGGCCCCTCGACCTCCTCCTCTTCCTGATCAAGAAGGAGGAGGTGGACGTCTTCGACATTCCCATCGCGCGCATCCTCGAGCAATACGCGGTCTACCTCGAGATCCTCCGCGAGCTCGATCCCAACTCCTGCGGCGAGTTTCTCGTCATGGCGGCGCACCTCATGGAGATCAAGTCGAAGCTCCTCCTGCCGCGCGAGGAGCTGCCCGAGGGCGAGGAGATGGAGGACCCGCGCCTGGAGCTCGTCCGCCAGCTCCTCGAGTACAAGAAGTACAAGGAGCGGGCGCTCCTCCTCGAGCGGCGGATCGAGGAGCGGCGGCGGCGGCACGAGCGGCCGAGGATCGCCTTCGACCTGGACGACGTCGACACCGAGGGCGCCGTCTACCTCGGCAACGTGACGGTGTGGGACATCTTCACGGCGTTCCACAAGATCCAGATCGCCCTGGGCGCCCGCGAGCCGCACCGCGTGGTCGTCAGGGACCGGCCCCTCGAGGACTACATCGCCCAGGTCCAGGCGCTCCTCGAGCTGGCTCCGGCGAGGACCGCGCTCTTCGACGACCTCTTCGCCGACGCCCGGAGCCGCGAGGAGGCCATCGGGTGCCTGCTTGCGATCCTCGAGCTCGCCAAGCGGCGGCGGCTCTCGTTCCACCAGGAGGACCTCTTCGGCCCCATCCAGGTCCGCCTCCACACGGAGGAGGAGGTCGAAGAGCTCCTCGCGAAGGTCGCGGCCGAGGCGGCGCGGCCCGTCGAGCCCGCCGAGCGGTTCCTCCTCGAGGGCGAGGGCGTCGCGGCGGCCCTCGAGCCGATCCCCGAGGTGGCCCTGGGCGAAGGCGAAGCGAGCGCAGCCCTCGAGCTCCCACCGGTTGAGCCGCGTGAGCCGCCGCCTGCCGGGCCGCGGGAGACGGATCGTTGAGAGTGGCCTTCTTCGGCTCGGGCCGCTTCGCCCTGCCTGTCCTCGAGCGTCTCCACGCGCTCTCGGGCCGACACGAGCTCGCCCGCGTGGTCACGCGGCCGGACAGGCCCCGGGGGCGCAGGCTCCAGCTCGTGCCGACCCCGGTCAAGGCGCGGGCCGCCGAGCTCGGGCTCCCCTGCGACGCCCCGGAGTCGGCCAACGACCCGGGGTACGTCGACGCCCTTGCGCGCGTCGCGCCCGAGATCATCATCGTGGCGGACTACGGCGAGATGATACGGAAGAGGCTCCGCGAGCTGCCCCCGATCGGGGTCTTCAACCTCCACGCCTCCCTCCTGCCACGGCACCGGGGCGCGGCCCCCATCGCTCATGCGCTCCTCGAGGGCGATGCGGAGACCGGCGTCACGCTCTTCCGCATCGAGAGGGGGCTCGACACGGGCCCCGTGGTCGACTCCGTACGCTGCCCCGTGGGAGAGCTCGAGACGGCGGGCGAGCTCGAGGCAAGGCTCGCGGTCCTCGCGGCGGACCTCCTCGAGCGGAACCTGGACGCCTTCGCCGGCGGGACTTTCCGCGAGACGCCTCAGGACGAGAGGCTCGCGACCCTCGCCCCGAAGCTCGAGAAGAGCGCCGGCGCGATCCGCTGGGAGGCGCCCGCGGCGCGGCTCGCCAACTTCATCCGCGCCTTGAACCCCTGGCCCGGCGCCTACAGCTTCCTCCAGGCGACCGAGGCGACCGAGGCGACCGCGGCGACCGAGGCGGCCGCGGCGGCTGCGGGCGGGTCCGAGCGCACGATCTTCCTCCGCTCGAGGGCCGTCGAGCCCGGCCCGGGCGCCGCGCTCGCGCCGGGCACGGTGGAGAGCGTGCGGAAGGACGGCTTCCGCGTACGGTGCGGCTCGGGGTCGCTCGAGGTCCTCGAGGTCCAGCGGGAGGGCAAGGCGCCCCTCGACGCCGCGGCGTACCTCCGCGGGCGGCGGCTGCGGCCGGGCGACAGGTTCTCGGGTCGCGGAGAGGCGCCGTGAAGAAGAGGACGCGACGCGAGCCGGGCTCCCGAGCCCGGCGGCTGGGCCCGCCGGCGGGCGCGGCGGGCCCAGCCCGGCCCGACCCCCGCTCGGCGGTCCGGAGGACGGCCCTCGAGATCCTGACGACGGCGCCCGACGCGGGGCGCTTCGTCGACGAGGCCCTCGCGGCGCGCCTCGGGGAGCTCGAGGGGCGCGACCGGCACCTGCTCCAGGAGATCGTCTACGGCACGGTGCGCCACCGGAACACGCTCGACCACGTCCTCGACTTCTACCTCCGCGTCCCCATGACCCGGCAGCGGCCCGCGCCGCGCTGGGCGCTCCGGCTCGGCGCCTACCAGCTCATCTACCTCGACCGGATCCCGGCCCACGCCGCAGTGAACCAGACCCTGCACGGCCTCAAGGCGCTGCCGGGGACCACGCAGAACGAGGTCGGCTTCACCAACGCCGTCCTCCACAAGATCGCGGCCGACGTGCGCAAGAAGGCGCGCGATGAGCCCCTGGACCGGGACGACCCGACCGTGGTGCCCATCCGCTCCGGCTTCGCCCACTTCACGAGACCCGTCTTGCCGCTCTACCGCCTCGACCCCGTGAGCCACCTCTCGGTCAAGCACTCGCACCCGCGGTGGCTCGTCGAGCGCTGGCTCGAGCGCCACGGAGAGGAGGAGGCGCGGCGGCTCCTCGAGGCGCAGAACCGCGTCCCCCAGGTCACGGCCCGCGTGACGCGACTCGGGCCGTCGCGCGAGGCCGTGATCGAGGCGCTGCGCTCCGAGGGCCTCGAGGCGGCGCCCGGGAGCCTCGAGGACTCGATCGTCTTCCGCCAGGCCGGCGGGCTCGAGCGCTCCGCGGTCCTCGAGCGGGGCTGGATCCAGGTCCAGGACGAGACGGCCATCGAGATCGGCCGCGTCCTGGCGCCCCCCGAGGGCGCCCGCGTCCTCGACCTCTGCGCCGCGCCGGGCGGGAAGGCTCTCCAGCTCCTCGAGAGCGTGGGCCCCGCGGGCCATGTGGTGGCGGCGGACCGGAGCGAGGAGCGGCTCGCCCTCGTGCGACAGAACCTCTCGCGGGCGGGCTCCAACTTCACGGCGCTCCTCGTCCCCGAGGACGCCGGCGCGGTCCAGCTCGGCGAGACCTTCACGCACGTCCTCCTCGACGCGCCTTGCTCCAACACCGGCGTCCTCGCGAGGCGGCCCGAGGCGCGCTGGCGCCTGCGGCCGGACGACCTGAGGACCCTCGTCGAGCTTCAGTCGAAGCTCCTCGAGGCCGCGCTCCGCCACCTCGCGCCGGGCGGCCGCCTCGTCTACGCGACGTGCTCCATCGAGCCCGAAGAGAACGAGGAGGTCGTCGCCGCAGCGTTCGCGCGCCACCCCGACCTGATCGAGCGGGAGACGAGGCTCTTCCTCCCGCACCGCACGCCGGGGGACGGGGGCTTCTACAGCTTGCTCCTGCGCAGCCGGGCGTAGCGGCGTAGCGGCGGGGGGCTGCTTCCCATCTCGCCCGGGAGGCGGCAGGATGGGCGGCGGCTGGATGCCCATGCGAACCCTGACGCCCTCCCGCGCCGCTCTCCTGCTCGCCCCCCTCGCCGCCGCGCCCGCCGTGGCCGCCGCCCTCGCCGCCGGCTGCGTCCTCGAGCGGGGGCCGCCGCGCCACCGGCTCGAGGGCAGGGTCTTCACGACCGTCGACGAGACCGAGGAGCCGGGCGGCGTCATCACGCTCAAGCCCGCGGCCTCGAACCCCATCGACTGCCCGCACTGCGGCGAGGCGAACCGCCTGGGGCAGAGCCACTGCAAGAGCTGCGGAAAGCGACTCAGCCTGCAGCCCCTCCGGAAGCCCTGCGCGTCCTGCGAAGGCAATGGCAAGGCTCCCGGAGGAGAGCGCTGCGCGTCGTGCGAGGGCACGGGGTGGGTGGCGGCGCCGGAGGACGGAGAGGGCGCCGAGCGTTGACCTCGCGGCATGGTGACGTGCGCCCGTTGCCGCCGTGGCGCCCGGCGGTTACATTCCCGCCTCGGAGGATCGCCATGAGCACGAGCAAGGTGACGGTGAGCTGGGGGCTCCTGGGAGCGTCGAGCTGGGCGGAGCACACCTTCGCGCCGGCGATCGCCGCGGCGGGGAACGCGCGGCTCGCGGCGGTCTTGAGCCGGGACAAGGGCCGGGCCGAGGCACTCGCGAGGACGCACCCCGGCGCGAAGGCCTACGACGATCTCGGCGCGTTCGCCGCCGACCCGGAGGTCGAGGCCGTGTGGATCGCGAGCCCGAACCACCTCCACGCGGAGCAGGCGATCGCGGCCCTCGAGGCGGGGAAGCACGTCCTGTGCGAGAAGCCCATGGCGACCAGCGCCGCGGACTGCGAGCGCATGGGGCGCGCCGCCTCGGCGGCGGGGCGCGTCCTCAGCGTGGGCTACCACATGCGCCACCACCCGGACCACGCCCAGGTGCGGGCCGATTGGATCGCGGGCCGCCTTGGGAAGCCGGCCTGCGTGAGGGCTCAGCTCTACTACGCCTATCCGCAGCCGCCGCCCGAGTGGCGCCGGCGGCGGGAGACGAGCGGCGGTTGGGCGATCAACGACGTGGGCACGCACCTGATCGACCTCCTGCGCTGGCTCTGCGGGGAGGCGAAGGAGGTGCGCGGCCACCTCTCGAGCCCAAGGTTCGGGCTCGAGACGGACGACCACGCGCTCGTCGCCATACGGTTCCAGAGCGGAGCCCTGGGGATCGCCGACGGCTCGACGGGCGCCGGCGCGCCGGCGCCGCGGCTCGAGCTCTACGGAGCCGACGGCTACTGCGTGCTCGAAGGCACCCTCTTTGGAGGCGGCGGCACCATCGCCTCGGGCTGGGGGAACGGCCCGCCCAAGGTGCGGCGCGCGCGCGCCATGAACCTCTACCAGCTCCAGGTGGAGAGCTTCGGCCGCGCCGTGCGGGGCGAGGGAGAGCTCCTCGCGACCGCGGCCGACGGCCTCGAGAACGTGCGGATCATCGAGCGGGCGCGGGGGTGGTAGGGCCAAGCCCGAAGACGTGCTTGGACCCCGCTGGTGGCAGGGGGCCCTGCACCGGTTATCTTGGCAAAGGGCATGGGAGGGTGTTCCCGACGGGTGGATCGTCCAATAGAATCAGGGCGACGCTCCCGTGACGGGACACCATCGATTCGAAGGAGCGATTGATGCCCATCCTCAAGGCAGAGTTCGACGGAAAGACGTTCGTGCCGCGACAGCCCGTGGCGCTTCCGGTGGGGACGGAAGTCGATGTCGTTCTCCCGGCGCCCCCCCCTCGCCAGCCAACGCCGGAAGAAGCTGACGAGTGGCAGGCCATTCTCAGAGAGATCGCATCTAGCCCCCCAGCGTTCCCCACGGTGGAGGAAGCGCTGCGGCACTCGAGATCGCGCCCGTGATTCTCCTGGATGCGGACGTCCTGCTCGTCGACCTGCGCTACACGAGCGACGTTCGGTTTCCTAAGGTCCAGTACGGATTGAGCGTCTTCCCAGATCTGGATGCTAGCCCCCAATACGCCGGCTGCACCGTGGGTGAGCTGGTCGCGCAAATGGCCCGGAAGATGGCCTTGGGGGACGCCGTCCAGGCGGTGCAGATCGCACTTTACGTCCCAACGGCGGCCTGCCTCCTCACCTGGAATGCGAAGCACTTCCAAGGGAAGGTCAGCATCCCCGTGCTCACCCCGGCGGGTGGCTGTCGCGCCACACTTCCACGAAACCTTAGCGCGGCCGCCGCTGCGTTGTCACGCTCGGCGCGCCTCGTACCCGTTCACGAACTCTTCTTCAGCGCCCTCAACCGCTCGCCCTCGGGGAGCGCCGCGTAGCCCTTGTCGAGCGGGTAGCAGCCGCTCGGGAGGCCGTTCCGCGGAGCCGTCGTGCAGTCGCTGAAGGTCCTGCAGACCCGCTTGCGGTCGATCGCGCCGCGCTCGAGGGCGTCCGCGGGCATGTCCCAGTAGGCGAGGACCATGCGGCCGATCCCGGCGAAGTCCATCCAGCCATCGCGCACGAGGGCCTGCGCGACGTGGGGGAGGTAGTCCTGCAGGTAGCTCAAGGCCGATCCGACGACCGCGAGGCGCGGGCGCTCGCGCTTCACCTCTCTCGCGGCGAGGAGGTGGCGCGCCACGCCGGCGATCGGGTCCTCGGGCGGCGCGTAGCCGTCGCACGGCGGGTAGAGGGCGGGCCGCTGGATGTGCGGGTTGTAGTACGGGCTTCCGCCTGAGACGTTGACGAGGCGAACGCCGAGCTCCTCGAGGAGCGCGAGGAAGCGGCGGCCTTCCGCGAGGTCGATCCGCGTCGGGTCCTCGCGGTCGACGCCGAAGCCGTAGCGGTAGGGCAGGTAGCGCGAGAAGTCCTCGGGGATGCCCGGGCCGAGGTCGCGTCCCCGCGAGCGCGCCGGGTCCGGGCGGAAGGGCACGAGGTCGAAGAGGCTCACCCGCACCGCCACCTCGAGGCCCGGCGCGTCGCGGCGGATCCCGGCGGCGATCTCGCGCAGTGCGCGCGTGCGGTTCTCGAAGGAGCCCCCGTAGCGTCCGGCTCGCGTGTGGGCGCCCAGGAGCTCGTGGAGGAGATAGCCGTGGCAGTGCTTGACGTCGACGAAGTCGAACCCTAGGTCGCGGGCGCGCACCGCCGCGCTCACGAAGTCCGCGATGATCCCCTCGAGCTCGAGGTCCGTGAGGACCTGCGCGTCGCTCGCCACGCCCGAGCGGGCGTCGAGGATCGGGTGGCGGAAGGCAGCGCGCGGCTCGGGCAGGTCCTTCCGCCGCGGCCTCGAGAAGCGGCCCGAGTGGGTGAGCTGCAGGCCGATGACGAGGTCCCGGGTCGACCCCGACCCGAAGCGCGCCGCGTGCGCCTCGAGGAGCGCCGCGCGGAGCTTCTCGAGGCCCGCGAGCGTCCCCGGCGCGATCAGGAGCTGGTTCGGGTTGGCGCGGCCGTCGGAGCGCACGGCGACGGCCTCGCAGCCCCAGATGAGCTTCGCGCCGCTCTCGCCGAAGTGGCGCCAGCGGCGGAAGGTCAGCTCGCCGGGACCGCCGTCCTCCGTCCCGTCCCAGCCCTCCATGGGCTGCACGCACCAGCGGTTCCCGGCACGAAGCTGGCCGACCTCGAGGGGCTCGGCGAGGGGCGAGCGGTCGCGGGGCAGGATCTCGGCGTCGCAAGGCATCTCCGGAGCCAGCGCGGTCAGGTGCGCGCGGAACTCCTCGAGGCTCATGGAGCCTATGCGAGGGTAGCGCGCGCCGGACGCGGCGTTGTCCTGCTTCGTCGTCTGCACGGAGAGGAGCCTACCCGCAGCGCGGGCGGGGCCGCAAGGCGACGGGGGCGGGCATCAGCTCAACTGCACGACGACCGCGCCCCCCACGTGGCGGAAGCGCTCGGGCATGCACGTGAGGACAATGGACGATGCACGCCAGAAACGGGTTTGAATCACCCACGCCGACAGATTAATCTGGCTCTCATGGACTACCATGACAGGATCACCATCGAGCCGGGCAAGCGGGGCGGAAAACCCTGCATCCGAGGTCTGCGCATCACCGTCTACGACGTGCTCGAGTACCTCGCCTCCGGGATGACGGAGCAGCAGATCGTCGCGGACTTCCCAGACTTGACCGCGGATGACATACGGGCTTGCCTGGCCTTTGCCGCGGACCGTGAACGCCGGCTCCTGAGCCTTCCTCGTTGAAGCTGCTCTTCGACCAGAACCTTTCGCACAGGCTCGTCTCCCTGCTGGGTGACCTCTTCCCTGGGTCAGCGCACGTGCGCGACTTCGGCCTTGCGCTTGCCCCGGACCCCGCGGTCTGGGCGTTCGCGAAGGTACAGGCTTACACGATCGTATCCAAGGATGACGACTTCCATCAGTTAAGCTTCCTCCATGGAGCCCCGCCGAAGGTGGTCTGGCTGCGCTTCGCGAACTGCAGCACCGAAGCTCGCCCGAGGCCGCACGGGTCCCGGCCCGGAGCGGCAGCAGGGAGGCCTTGAGGCCGAGCTCCCGCCCGGGAACTTCCCGCCCCTCGTCCTGGCAGTGCGGGCCTCAAGTTCCCGGGCGGGAACTTTCCCTTGACTTCTGGCGTCAAGAGGCCGAGATGTTCCCAGACGGGAACACGCCGGCGGCGGCGGTTGCCTCCGTGAGGCCCGCGAGAATGCCGAAGAGACCGAGAATACCGAAGAAGGCGAAGAAGCCCAAGAAGGAGAGGGAGGCTCCCGGTCTTCCAAGCTCCGTCGAGGTCAGGGACCTCTCCCAGCTCGGAGCCTTCCTTCGATCCCTGCGCCGTGCGTCCGGCCTCACCCAGGCCGAAGCCGCCGGGCTCTGCAACGTGGGTCGCCGGTTCCTGATCGAGCTCGAGCAGGGGAAGGTCACCGCCAGCCTCGGCAAGGCGCTGGAGGTCTTCCGCGGCTTCGGCCTCATCTGGTCTCTGTCCCGGCGAGGCGAGGGTGGCCGGAGATGAACGCGGTGCCCGTCGCGCCAGAGGAAGGCCAAGGGCTCGAGGTCTTCTTCGAAGGCCGCAAGGCGGGCTCGTTGTCCCTCGATCCCTCCCGGCGCTTCGTGTTCCGGTACGATCCTCGGTTCCTCTCGAGCCGCGACGCGAGGCCGCTGTCCGTCTCGCTCCCTCTGCGTCCCGAGCCGTTCCCGGACGACGCCTCACGGCCCTTCTTCGCGAACCTGCTCCCCGAGTCCGGGGTCCGCCGCGCCATCGCGAGACAGCTCGGTGTCTCCGACGAGAACGACTTCGCGCTCCTCGAGGCCTTGGGTGGCGAGTGCGCCGGGGCGGTGTCTCTGTGGCCGCCGGGCGAAAGGGCCCCGGAGGAGGAGCAGGGAGGTTACCGAGAGGTCTCCCGAGGGGAGATCGCCGTGCTGGTGGCGGCCTTGCCGCGCCGGCCGCTTCTCCGGGCGAGGGCGGGCATGCGCCTGTCCCTGGCAGGCGCGCAAGACAAGCTCCCGGTCCTCCTCGAGGGCGGCCGGATCTTCGTCCCCGAGGGAGGGGCGAGCAGCTCGCACATCTTGAAGCCTGCGATCCCCGGTCTCGAAGGCACCGTCGAGAACGAGGCGTTCTGCATGCTCCTGGCGGCGAGGGCCGGGCTCTCGGTGCCGGGAGTCGCAGTGCTCTCCTTGCCTCCCCCCGTCCTCGTGGTCGAGAGGTACGATCGGCAACGCCGGGCCGGGCGGCTGGCTCGCGTGCACCAGGAGGACTTCTGCCAGGCCCTGGGCCTCCTGCCGAGCGAGAAGTATGAGAGCGAAGGGGGTCCGGGGTTGGTTCGGTGCTTCGAGCTCATCGCGCGGCATTCGAGCCGATCGCTCCTGGACAGGAAGGCCTTGATCCGATGGGTCATCTTCGATGCGCTCATCGAGAACGCCGATGGGCATGCGAAGAACCTATCTCTGCTCCACGCGCCCGAGGGCATCCGGCTCGCCCCGTTCTACGACGTCCTGTGCACGGCGGTCTATGCCGAGCTTTCCCGGAAGCTTGCCATGAAGGTCGGCGGAGAGAACCGTCCGGACTGGATCCAGAAGCGCCACTGGGAGCGCTTCGCCGCGGAGATCGGCGTGAAGCCGGGGCTGGTCCTCGGCTATTGCCGCGACCTGGCGCGGAGGCTTCCGGGGCTGACGAGCGCGGTGCGGGCGGAGCTCGACCTCGGGCTTGGTGCGACGGAGACCATCGCCAAGGTCAGCGCGAGGCTCGAGAAGGCATGCCGGCGGATGGAGGCGCGCCTGGAGGGGTAGACGGATCACCAGCCGCTGCCATGGCCGCAAGGCCCGCCGGCTTCTCGACGGCTCCCCCGGCGCCGCACGCACAGGCGGTCACCACGCCGCCCGGAAGAGCTCCCGGCAGGCATCGACCGAGAGGGGCAGCGGGTTCGTGGCGGCGGTGTGGTCCTCCTTTGCCAGGGGCGCAAGGGGCTCGAGCTCCTCCAGGGTGACGCCGAGGTCGCGCAGGCGCGGCGGGAGGCCGAGCTCGGCCGACAGCCGCTCGAAGAACCCGGGGAGGTCCCCGGGCCCCGCGGCGCCCGCGGCCCGCGCCACGGCCTCGAGCTTGGGACGCGGGCAGGCCAACGCGTTGAACCGGAGCACGTGAGGGAGGAAGACCGCGTTGAGTGTGCCGTGGTGGAGCTTCCGGTGGACGAGGGCCCCGATGGCGTGGCTCAAGCTGTGCACCGCCCCGAGCCCCTTCTGGAAGGTGAGGCCGCCCTCGAGGGCCGCGACCATCATCTCGCTCCTCGCCTCGAGGCTCCGCCCGTTCCGGCAGGCATCGCGGAGCCAGCGGCAGCCGCGCGCGAGCCCATCGAGGGCGATCGCCTCCGCCACGGGATTGAAGCGCGGGCTCAGGTAGGTCTCGACGCAGTGCGAGATCGCGTCCACGCCGGTGGCCGCCGTGAGGCCGCGCGGCAGGTCCAGCGTCAGCTCGGGGTCGCAGACGGCGGCCTCGGGGATCATCTCCTGACTGATCACGGCGAGCTTCCGGCCGCTCCGGAAGGTCATGACGGCGCCTCGACCCACCTCGCTCCCCGTGCCCGCCGTCGTGGGGACGGCGACGACCGGCGGCTTCGCGCCCGTGATCTTCGGCAGCCCGCCGCGCAGGAACGCGTACGCCTCGAGCGGCGGCGGGTGCGTCGCGAGGAGCGCCACGCACTTCGCGCAGTCCATGGGCGATCCGCCTCCCAGGGCCACGACTCCGTCGCATCCGCCCTGGCGGTAGACCTCCAGCCCGCGCTCGACGTCGTCCTCGGTCGGGTTGGGATGGACCCCGGCGAAGACCGCGGGCTCCCGGAGGCCCAGGCGACCGACCATCCCGGCCCCGGCGAGCCCCTCGTCCGTCACCACCAGCGGCCGGGCGACGCCGAGCTTGCGCAGGAGCTCCGGCACGAGCTTCGCCGCGCCCGGTTCGAAGAAGACGTCGGTGAGGTAGGAGACCGTGGGGGGAATCACGCTCAGTCCTCCGCGAAAGCGATCCTCGGCGGCGTCGGGTCCTTCTCGCCGCCGTCCAGGTTCGAGAGGCTCAGGGCCCTCAGGAGCGCGGTCTTCTTGTCCTGGTGCGACCGCATGCGGCGGAGGATGTCGTCGAGGACGCGCACCGCGTCGACCACGTGCGGGCCCTTGTTCAGCATGACGCACTCGGCCCGCTCGCCCATGGCGGCGTCGGTGATCTCGGCCCTCGACGGAGTCCCCTTCTTCGCGAGGGTCTCGAGGACCTGTGTCGCCCAGATCACGGGCGCGTGCGCGGCCTCGCAGATCCACAGGATCTCCTCCTGAACCTCGGCGAGCCGCTCGTAGCCGCACTCGACGGCCAGGTCGCCGCGGGCGATCATGACCCCGACGGGAGGCGTCCTCAGGGCCGCGAGCAGGATCCTCGGGAGTTGCGCGAAGGCGCGCCGCGTCTCGATCTTGAGGACGATCCCGAGCTTCCGGTCGGTGCGCCGCGCCAGCTCCTCCTGGAGAGCTGCGACGTCCGCGGCGCTGTTCAAGAAGGAGAGACCCACCAGGTCCGCGACCTTCACGACGGTCTCGAGATCCTGGAGGTCCTTCGCGGTGAGCGCCGGGAGCTCGATGGAGCTGTCGGGCAGGTTGATGCCCCGGTCCGCCCGGAGCTTCCTCCCGGTGAGCGGGCACGCCGTGATGCGCACCCGCACCTCGTCGGGGCCCGCCGCGGCGACCACGGCGCCGATCTTCCCGTCGTCGAACCACACCTTCTCGCCCGTCCGCACGAAGGCGAAGACCTCGGGGAGCGTGCAGGGGACGACGCCCGGATCGAGGAGCGTGCCGCGACGATCGCGGCGTGGATGGCGGCCGCCGTCGAGCCTCCGGGTGAGGACGAGCTCGTCGCCCGGGAAGACCTCGATGGACTCGCCGGCCAGCGGCAGGCTGGCGGGGGCGATCACGCAGTCGAACAGGGAGCCTCCGGGGAGCCGGTCGTCGGCCCCGTCGTCGGTGCCCAGGTAGCCCGTGCGGAGCTTCGGCCCCGCGAGGTCCATGAGCACCCGGCACGGGCGGCCCAGCTCCTGCTGCGCCCTGCGCAGGTTCTCGACCATGCGACTCCAGGCCGCGGGGTCGTCGTGGGCGCAGTTGATGCGCATGAGGTCCATGCCGTTCGAGAGGAGCTCGCGCACGAGGACCGGGTCCGTCGCGGCGTCGGCGGGCATGGTGACCATGATGCGCACGGAGCGGCCGGCCGGTCCCGGGCGCTCCGACTTGCCGAGGAGCGACCCGGCGTGCGCCTCGAGGAGCCGGCGCCCCTCGTCGAACCCGATCGGCCGGAGGCCGTCGGTGCGCCGCGCCTGCGGGCGGCCCGCAATGTGGCGGAGGATCGCGAGCACGGCCTCGAGGTTTCCCAGGACGTGCGACTCGGCGCGGCCCAGGGAGGAGAGCCCGAGCGTCGCGAGCTCGTGCTGGAGGGCGCGGATGTCGCGGCGGCGCAGAGCGAGGTAGTGGAGGAGGTTCCTCCCGCTGTCCCGCATGGGGCCGTCGAGGCGCGCCAGCTCCGGCGCGAATTCCGCCTCGAGCCGCGCCGCGTCGGCCCGGATCGCCTCGAGCTCGCAGGTGAGCGCCTCGATCCGCGAGGGGTCCCAGGGGGGATGGTCGTTGAGCTTCGGGGCGTGCGCCGTATCCATGGGGGAGTCCTGGTGCGATCTGCCCGACCGCACCCTTACCCCCCAGCATACACCGTGCCGGGCCCGAGCATCCCCGAAAGACCCCACCTTCCGCGAAAAACTCCCGTCCGCGCCGCGGGATTTCGCCCGGAGCGCCGGATTCCGGCGTGGTTCAACGCCGGGTTACACCCGGCTATGAACCACGCGTTCATTCCCACGATACTGCCCCTACCAAACTGCCCCTGC
>JACQVW010000515.1 GCA_016209535.1 Planctomycetota bacterium
CCTCTGCATCGCCTGGGTGACGGTCCAGCGCGCCTCCTCGGCCGCCCGCTCGCGGGCCTCCTCCTGCACGCGGAGGATCATGGCGGCCGCCTCGCGCCGGGCGTCCATCTCCATCTCCCGGCGCAGCTCCTCCTTCGCCTCGCGCACGCTGTAGCCGGCGATCTGTTCCAGCCGGGCGCGCTGCTTGGCGACGAGCGCCTGCCCCTCCTCGCGGGCGCGCTCCGCCTCCGCCTCCATGACGGCGACGGCGGCCTCCCTCCGCTCCAGCTCCTTCATCTTCTCGTCGGCGAAGGCGATGCGCCGGCGGAGGTCCTTGTCGCGTCTCTCGATGTCGGCCCGCTGCTCCTCGTTCTCGCGGGCCCGCTGCTGCGCCTCCTCCTTCGCGCGGAGGGCTGCGGGATCGAGGCCCTGGCCGCGAGCGGCCCCGGGGGAGGCGGCAAACACAGCGAGCGCGGCGAGCGCACTGCGGGAACGCCTCAGGGTGAGCGCGAACATGGCAGCTATCCTACCAAGGCGTACCCCTCGTCAAGGCCGGCTCGGATCTCCTCGTAGACCTCGGCCGAGATGTGGATCCGGACGAAGCGCTTCCGCAGCACCTCGATCTGCCCGATCCCCGCCATGTTGGAGACCACGATGGTATTGGCGATGACGCTCATCCCAGGTGGCGCCGCACCTCGGCCACCTCCTCGCGGGCCTCGTCGAGGAACTCGGGACCCAGCCGCAGCGGGACCCCGTGGTCCTGGAGGATGTCCCGCATCTGCCGCCAGCTCACCCCCGCCAGGTAGGCCGCCCTCGCCAAGGACACGTCCCCGGTTCGGTACTGGTGCACGGCGACCCTCTCTCGAAGCTCTGGCCGGCACCGGAGGAGACACCGGAGGGCGTCGTCGAGGGCGGACCGCTCATCCTCGTAGGCCTTCGCCTCGATGAGGTCCTTCACGGTGATCAAGGGCATGATCGTTCTCCTTCTTGGCCGCTACCGCAAGCCTCCGTGCTCGCGGCGCCCCTGGATTATACAGAAGGGGCTTCCCTTTCGGCGACCTCGTCCAGCCCCTGCGGGCGGCCCTCACGGGACATGACGGCAGCGTCAAGCGCGAGGAGGGAACCGTCGCCCTGCTGGCCAAGCTCGATGCCGGGGGGCCCTTGCTCTTCGTCGCTCACCTGCGCTTGAGAGCTTGACCAGCTCACTTGTCGGCCTCTGGAGGAAGCCCTTGAGGGCCTCCGCCAGAGGCCGGACTGCGCGCTGGACTCCCCGGAGCTGCCCGCCGGCCCCTCAAACCACCCCGGAACGGCCTGCAGGGTCAGCAGGGCGCTTGACAACCGGGGAGAGCTTGGTCGAAACTTCCTATCGGGTCATGAAGGTCGCCGAACTTCCTGCAGAGCTTCGCGAGCAGATCGGACGCGTTCGATGCGACTACTTCTTCGAGAAGCACGAGGGACCCTGGGATTGGGCCGGAACCTTCCGCTACGGCTCGCCCGAGTTCCTGCGGCTCCCGGATGGTCGCGAAGTCCTCCTGCCGACCCCGGGTGAAAACCACAAGAACCTCACCGTCCTCCGCTACCACGTGAGCGAGGATGGGACCTCCATCACCCTTTTTCTGAAGGACACCACCTACGTGACGGACCCGAAGCTCGAGAGATTCGAGGCCGGTCGCGTGGTCGTCTGCGACCGTTTCCCGGGGCACGCCTTCTACGTCGCGATCCTCGTCCACGAATGGTTCATCACCTTCTGAAGCCCCGGTAGCCCCCCTCACCTCCCCCCGATCCCGAGCTGCCTCTCGATGATCCGGTCGAGCTCCTTGGCCGAGCGCTCGTCGGCATCGGCCAGGGCCGCCAGGATGCCTCGCTCGTCGGTCACCTCGAGGACCAGGGGGTCGCTCGAGCCCCGCTGGCCCTCGGCGGGGCCGCGGTGGTCGACCGCCTCGACCGCGAGGCGCACCTTGTCCCCCTTCGCGAGGCCCAGGGGCGCGAGGTCGAGGACGCAGCGGTCTCGCACCGCGGCCGGCGGCGGGCCCGCCTCGCGGGAGAAGTCAGCGACGGGCAGCTCGCGCTCCTCGGTCCTCCCGTCCGCCCGCTCGATCCGCACGCGCAGGAGGACGCGCGCGATCCCGTTCTCGTCGGCCGCCCCGTAGGCGATGCCCGGCCTCGCCGCGGGGAGCACGAAGGGCGTGCGCATCGCCGCGGCGACGCGAGGCGGCGGGTCGGGCTCGACCCGGATCGTGCCTTCGAGGGGCCCGTCGAGCTCGAGGCCGTCCTCGTCCACCACGCGGACCGCCCAGCACACGGGCGCCGCCACGCGCTCGAGGGGCGTCCCCGCGGGGTCGAGGGCCCAGGCGCCGCCGCCGGCCCCCTCGGGGCGGAGCGCGCGGTCCACTTCGCCGATCCGCACCGCCGCCTGGACGAGCCGCTTGTTCGAGCAGACGACGTGGAGAGAAACCCGCGAGCCCTCGAGGACCGAGAGGTGCCGCGAGCCCGGCCCGGCGCCCGGCTGGGCGGCGCGGGCGCGGGCGTAGGCCGGCGGCGCCGCGCGCAGCTCCACCTCCACGGCGGGCAAGGGCACGACGGCGACCCGCACCGGCTCCGTGCGGTCGTCCCCGGCCCGCACGGCCACCGCGACCGGCTCGCGGAGCCGCGGTAGCTCCCCGGCGAAGGTGCCCGGGAGCGCGCCCGGCGCGAGGTCCAGGACGACGCGCTCGCCGCTCCGCTCCTCCACGACCTCGGCGCTCGCCCGCGCCGGGACCTCGCCCGAGACGAGGACCTCGAGGGCGAGAGGCTTGCCGGAGGCCGCCGCCGGCGGCTTCGCGCCCGGCGCCGGCGGGTGGAGGGGCATGGAGTTCGCGGCCACGCGCTCGATGACGGTGCGCGTGGGGTAGCGGCGGCTCCCGAGGAGCATGCGCTCGACGAAGGCATCGAGGTGCGCCGGGAACCGGACGCCGAGCCCGGCCGCGGCGGCGGCGAGGACGGCGAGGGCCGCGCCCCGGCGCGGCAGCGGGTCCCAGCGGAAGCCCCGGAAGACGCCGAGGCGGCGCGACGCGGCCGCGACGCGCTCGACGACGGCGTCCTCGAGGTCGCGCGAGCCCCACCGGGAGGCCTCGGCCGACTCGAACTGGAGCGCGGCCACGAGGTCGCTGTCGATCCCGTGCTCGCGCTCGACCCGGAGCGCCGCCGCGAAGATCGAGCCCTCCCGCCCGAGCCACGGCCGGGCGAAGCGCCGGAAGGCCCAGAGGACCCCGCCGGCGAGGACCGCGAGCAGCACGGCGCGCTGCGGCCGCGTCAGCTCGAGGGCGAAGTCGACGGCGAAGGCGCCCGCGAGGAAGGCGAGGAGCGCGACGAGGAGGCCGCAGGCCGCGGCGCCCCACCGCGCGGCTCGCCGCAGGAGCCTCAGCGCCCCGAGGCGAGCGCGCAGGCTGCGGAGCTTCGAGCGGGGGCTCACGGCAGATTCACCGCCTTCCTGAGGAGCCACTCGCCGAGCAGGAGGGCCACCACGGCGGCGAAGAGGAGCCACGTGCTCCAGAGGGGCACGACGCGGACCGAGGTCTCGGCGGTCTCCGGGGCCTCGATCTCGGCCGGCAGCGCCGCCGCCGTCGCGAGGTCATGGCACCGCCCGCCCGTGGCGGCGGCGAGCTCCCGCTCGAGGGCGGCGTTCCGCACGGCGGTCCTGCGCTCGACCGAGGCGTCCGCGACGCGGAAGGCGACCTCCCGCATCTCGCCCGCGATGGGGTCCTGGACGCGGAGGCGGTGCTCGCCGCTCGAGAGGACCTGCACCTCGGCCTCGAAAACCCCCTCGCGGCGCTCGCGGAGCGCCAGGGGCTGCGCCTCGGGGGCGCCGGCGCGGGCCGGAAGGACGAGCTCCGCCTCGAGCTTCCTCCCCGGGAGCCGCTCCCCGGCGAGGGGCTCGAAGTCCGCGTCGTACGCCTCGACCGTGACGAGGACCCGGTCGTCCACGCGGTAGGACGGGCGGTCCGTGCGCAGGACGAACCGCTTCTGGGTGCCAAGGGCGTGACTGAGGCCCAGGCGGTGGATCATGGCGCCCCAAAGCTGCCGGTAGAGGCGCTCGCCCTGCTTGCGGCGCAGCCGCCAGGTCTCGTTGAAGGCGAGGTAGACGACCTCGCCCGCGCCGTAGCTCCGGAGCGCGATGAGGGGCTGCGGCGCGCCCGAGCCCGCGCACGTGTCGGACGGGTGCTCGGCGAGCGCCGTGGCCAGCGGGTGCAGCCGGACCACGGGCTGGTACCAGGCGAGGGGGCCGAGGCCGTCCCAGGCGCGCGCCGTCTCGGCATCGCCGGCGCCCAGGCGCATGAAGTCCGTCGCGAAGGCCTCGGGCCTGAGGCGCAGGCGACGAAGCTCGCCCTCCCGGAGGCGCGAGCCGGGCTCGACGACGACCGGGAGCATCTCGGCGAGCGCCGTGCCCGCGAGCTGGCCCGGGCCGAAGCGCGGGCCCGAGATCACCACGAGCCCGCCGCCGAACCTCCCCACGAGCTCCCGCGTCATCTCGCAGAACCGGGTCGTGAGGGCCGAGGCCGGCACGTCGCCCAGGAAGACCACGTCGTTTGCGAAGAACTCGCTCCTCGAGGCCGTCAGGGCCGGGACGAAGAGCTCGTTCGACTGCCGCACCTTCGGGTCCGCCGATCGGAGGAACGTGCGGAAGCCGCGCATCCCGACGAGGGGGTCGCGGTGGAAGACCTCCTTGATGAAGCGCCACTCCCAGGTCGGCTCGTGCTCGACGAAGAGGAGGCGCAGGAAGTCGTCCCGGACGGTCGCCTCGCGGGCCGCGCGGTTGTTCTCGGCGACCGCCTCGCCCTCGAGGGGCTCGACCCGGGCCTCGAGCTCGACGCGCCCCGCCTCGCGCGGCACGAAGTCGAGATCCAGGGCCGTCACGGGGCCGCGCAGCTCGACGTCCCGCTCTCCCACGAGGGTCTCCTCGGCGCCGTCCCTCTCACCCGCCTCGCCCGCGCGCCTCGCCGCCACGCGGACCCGCGCCCGCCTCCCGTCGAGGCCGGTCTGGCGGAGCGTCACGGCGAGGCCCGCTCGCTCGCCTGCCTTGAGGACCGGAGAGGCCTGGAGGTCCAGGGCGATGTCGGTGGCCGCCTCGGGGCCGATCCCCACGGTGAAAAGGGGCACCCCGAGCCTCCTCGCCGCCTCCACAGGGGGGGGGCCGGCGTTCTGGCCGAAGTCGCCGAAGACGACGACCCCGGCGAGGCGCTCCGACGTCCTCCGGCGCGCCAGGTCGTCGAGGGCGGCGCCGAGGGCCGTGACCTGCCCGGCCGTCGTGACCTGGCCCGCGAGCGTGGCGCCTCCGGACGCGGCCCCCGCGGAGCCTGCAGCTCCCGCAGCGCCCCACTCCAGGGCGCGCACGCCGTCGGGGCGCTCGAGCAGGAACGCCCGGAGCCGGAACCGCTCCGCGAGCCGCTCGACGAGCCCGATCTCCTTCGCCGCAAGCAGAGCCACGAGGCGCGCGGCGCGCGAGGCGCGCCGCGGAGCGCCGGTGAGAAGCGCGCTCTCGGCCTCCTCGAGCTCGTCCTCGATCGCCATGCTCTCCGTCCCGTCGAGGAGGAGCCAGAGGAGCGGCTTCGGCCGCGAGGTCACCTGGAGGGTCAAGACTGGCTCCGCGAGCGCGAGGAGGAGGAGCGAGAGGGCGAGGGCCCGGGCCGTGGCGAGAGCGCGCCGAGCCCGGCGCGACGCGGGGCGCTCGAGGCGCGCGTAGAAGAGCGCCGTCGCGGCGGCGAGGGCCGCGCAGCCGAAGAGGACCCACGCGGGCGCATCGCCCGCCCAGGGCGCCGCGAAGCTCACGCGGCCGCCGTCGAGAGCACTCGCGTCCTCGAGGCCCAAGAGGCGGGCCGCGGCCTCGGTCCAGCTCACGGCGAGACCTCCAGTGCCGCAGCCCGGTCCGCCGCCGCCCGGCGGCGCGCCGCGAGCCACGCGAGGAGCGCCATCTCGACGGCGAGGAGCGCCAGGACCGACACGAGGAGCCAGCGCCAGAGGCCGGCGCCTGCAAGCGACGCGGCGCCGTCGAGCGGGATCGGCTCGCCCCGCGGCACCCAGCGCACGCTCGCGCCCCGGGCCCGCTCGGCGAGCCCCGCGGCGTCGATCGACGCGAGCTCCGACTCGCTCGCGGGCCCGTTCACCGCGAAGACCTCCTCCCAGAGCCTCGCGCCCGGGCCGCCCGCGCTCCCCTCGCGCTCCGCGCGCACCCGGTAGGCGCCGCGGCGCGTCAGGTCCGTGAGCGTCACGCCGTACGCCTCGGCGCCGAGGGCCCCCGCCGGGAGGGGGTTCACCTCCCCGCCGGGCCTCGTGAGCGTGAAGACCGCGCGGCGCTCGGCCGCGTCGACCTCGAGGTGTACCTCCTCGACGGGCTCCAGGTTGCGCCGCGGCAGGGAGCGCTCGAGGAGCGAGCGCAGGAGGCGGTCGAGGAGCACGACGGCGTTCGTCTTCGCGAGCGTGCTCCAGCCGCCCTCGAGGCCCGTCGCGAGGAGGACCGCGCGGCCGCGGCCCAGGGCCCGCTCGACGACGAGAGGCAGTCCGTTCGTGAGGCGCGCGAGGACGCGCGGCGGCTCGGCAGGCGCCGCGCCCGGGGCGACCTGTGACGCCGCCGCGACGTCCGCCTCGACGGCCTTGAAGAAGAGGGGCAGCCGGTAGAGGTCCTCGACCTCTTCGCGCGCGACGCCGGGCAGCAGGAGCACCTCGCTCGCGAGGCTCGCGACGTCGATCGCGAAGGGCTCCAGGTCGCCCGCGGCCTCGCCGGGGAGGCGCCCCGCCGCGGCGGGCTTGAGCGGGGCGGGCAGGATGCCTCGCCCCTCGAGCCAGGCCGAGCGAGTCCAGGCGGTCGGGTCGAAGCCCGCGCCGGCGGCGATGAAGATCTGCCCGCCGCGCTCGGCGAAGGCC
>JACQVW010000555.1 GCA_016209535.1 Planctomycetota bacterium
CGAACGGCCGCGAGGCAAGGAGCAGCGACGATCGCGTACAGCGGAGCGTACGCTGAGGAGCTGCGACGCAGCATCGCGGCCGTGCAGCCGGCCGAAGCCAGGGGGGATTCTTGCTCAGGCTCTGAGGCGAGGACGAGGCTCACGGCGTCCCGAGCGGAGCCTCCAGGAGTCTGGTGCGGCGAGCTCCAGGCGGCTCGAGAGGAGGGTAGACTCAAAGAGCATGCCTCCCTCCGAGCCGCGGGGCGAGTTCCTCTATCCCGGCAAGAACGGCATGGAGACGTCCGTCGCCATCCTGGAGGTCCTCTCGGGTTTCTCTCCAACGACGAGACCCTGGAGGCTGACCATGGAAGTCGAGAAGGTGATGGAGATCTTCCGAAGGCTCAACGAGGCGGGGGTGCGGTACGCGATCATCGGAGGGCTGGCGTACGCGGAGTACGCGCCGCCGCGGGCGACGCAGGACACGGACATGATCGTCACGGTCGAAGACGCATCGAGGGTCCGCGACCTCTTCCCGGGCTGTTACCTCCGCGGGACGGCGATCGCGGGCATCTACGAGCTCGAGGGCACGCGGTTCGATGTGCTGCCAGCCCGGCGGGCCGTGCAGCTCGAGGTCCTCCGGAACGCCGTGGACTCGAGCTTCCACGGCGTGCCCGTGAAGGTGGCCACGGGGAGGGATTTCGTCTTCCTCAAGCTCTGGGCCTCCTGCGAGCGGAGGGACCCTCGCAAGGCGACGCAAGACAGGCTCGATGCGGGCTTCGTCCTCGAGTATGCCGAGGAGAAGATCCTCTCCGAGGGCATCGCCTGGATCGCCTGCCAGCTCCTCGCTCTGGCCTACACGCCCGAGGAGAAGGCGAAGCTCCGCGAGGCGGCAGCCTGGATGAACCGGGCGTGATTCAAGACCGGGTAACACCCGGTCTTGAATCACGCCATGCTGGTCTTCGCCGTAAGTCTCCAGCACGGAACATGTCCCGTCTTCCCCTTGGGGGGGTGCTCCCGACCAAGACGGGAGGGAGCACATTCTTCAAGGGGGGAGAGTACAGGCGTGGTTCTGAACCGCGTAATCGCGGTTCTTGAACCACGCCATGAACCGCACCCTCGATGAGCTCGGGCTGGGCGACCGGAAGGCGCCGCTCGAGTAGCTCGAGCGAGGAGGCTCGGTCAGTTCTTCCCCGGCCCGCCGCCGTTCAGGACGAGATTGCGCGCGGCGGTGAGGAGCTCGGAGGCCGTCACGGGCACGGTGCCGCGCTTCATCACCTTCACGCCCGCGGCGACGTTCGAGAGGCGGGCGGCCGCGACCAGGCTCGATCGGCCGGCCAGGGCGAGCGTGGCGGCCGAGACCACCGTGTCTCCGGCGCCGGAGACGTCGACGATGTCCGAGGTGCCCGAGATCGGGATCGAGACGGGCTCGCGGTCCGGCTCGAAGAGCATCATGCCGCGGTTCCCTCGCGTGACCAGGACGCCTCGGGAGCCGAGGTCCTCGAGGAGGCGGCGGCCCGTCTCGACCACGAGGTCGTCGCTCGCTCCCTCCACCGGGAGCTGCTCGATCCCGTAGGCGCCGAAGAGCTCCATCTCGTTGGGCGTGACGAGGGTGATCCTGCGGAAGTCCCGCACGCGGTAGCGGGAGTCGGCCACGACGACCTTCCCCCGCGCGGCCTCGGCCTGGACGAGCCCGATGACGCCGGGGCCCGTCGCGATCTGATAGCCGTAGTCCGAGACGACCCACGCGTCCACCCGATCGAGGGCCTCCTTCACCCTCTCCTCGAAGCCGGCGCGCTCCTCGGCCGTGGGGCCTCGCCCCGGCTCCTGGTCGATCCGGAGGACCTGCTGCTTCTTCGTGTGGTAGTCGCCGGCCAGGATGCGGCTCTTCGCGATCGTCCGCCAGCCGGCGGAGACGACGATGCCCGAGACGTCGGCGCCCATGCCCTCCAGGTGTTCCACGATCCTCTGGCCAGCCGCATCGCTCCCCACCATGCCGAAGACGACGACTCCCGAGCCGAGGGCGAGGAGGTTCGAGACGGTGTTCGCGGCGCCCCCGGGGAAGAACTCCTCCCGCTCGTGCTTGAGGATCATCACGGGGGCCTCCCGCGAGAGCCTCACGGGGACCCCGTAGACGTACCCGTCGGCCACGAGGTCGCCGAGGACGCCGACGCGACGCCCTCGGAACGTGCCCACGAGGGAGGAGTACGCGTCCACCTCCCGCTCGTCGAGGGCCATCACCATGTCATCACCGTGTCGTCACCATGTCGTCACTATCTCGTCAGAGCCTCACGGTCTCACGCCCCGGTGTCTTGCGAGCGCCATAGCCTCCAGTACCTTCCCCGGATCGCGAGGAGCTCCTCGTGGCGGCCGCTCTCCGCGATCCGGCCATCCTCCACGACGAGGATTCTATCCGCGTGGGCCACCGTGGACAATCGGTGGGCGATGATGAGGGTCGTACGCGCCCTCATGAGGTTGTCGATGGCCCGCTGCACCTCCTTCTCGGAGTGGCTGTCGAGGCTCGAGGTGGCCTCGTCGAGGATCAGGATCGGCGCGTCCTTGAGGACGGCCCTGGCGATGGTGAGCCGCTGCCGCTGCCCTCCGGAGAGCTTGACGCCGCGCTCGCCGATCACCGTCTCGTAGCCCTCGGGCTGCTCGAGGATGAACTCGTGGGCGAAGGCGACCTTCGCGGCCTCCTCGACCTCGGCGTCCGTGGCGTCCTCGCGGCCGTAGCGGATGTTCTCGCGGATCGTGGTGTTGAAGAGGAACGGGTCCTGGGAGACGATCGCCACGCTCCGGATGAACGAGGCGAAGCGGTAGCCTCGGATGTCCACGCCGTCGACGAGCACCGCGCCCTTCTGGGGGTCGTAGAAGCGGGCGAGCAGGTCGGCGATCGTCGATTTCCCTGAGCCCGAGGGCCCCACGAGGGCGACGACCTCGCCGGCGCGCATCGCGAAGGACACGTCGTGCAGCACGGGCAGGGGCAGGGTCCCATCCTCGCCGCGGACGAGGCTCGGGTCCAGGTCGGCGTAGGAGAAGCCGACGCCGTCGAAGCGGACCTCGGCGCGGACTCCGGGGAAGTCGAGGGAGCCGTGCTGGTCGGCGATGAGGGGCTTCTCGCGGAGGATCTCGAGCAGCCGGTCCGCGCCGGCGCGCGACTCCTGGAGCTGGTTCCAGGCGTTCGAGAGGGCCTTGAGGGGGTTGTAGATCTGGACCATGGCGCCCATGAACAGGAAGAACTCGGACCAGGTGAGGCCGAAGCGGGCCATGAAGCCCAGGCCGATCAGGATCGCCGCCGCCGTGCCGAGGTTGTAGAGCAGCTCCTGCAGCGAGCGCCCCTTGATCTTGGCCCGGTTCATCTTCATGGTCGAGCGCGTGAACTCCCGGTTCCTCTCCCGGAACTCCTCGACCTCACGATCCTCCATGCCGAAGGCCTTGACGATGCGGATGCCGGTGAAGAGCTGCTGGATCGCGTCGGTGACCAGGCTGAGCTTCTCGAGGCGCCCCTTGCCGTGCTTGATGACCTTCTTGCCCGATCGGAAGACCGGCAGCATGAGCAGCCCGTAGAAGGGCACGATGAGGACGAACATCTCCCACGTGGCGATCCAGGCTAGCCCGAGGGCGAACAGGATCTTGATCGGCTCCTGCACCACCGTCTCGAAGAACAGCTTGAAGGACTGGCGCACCGCGTTGACGTCGTTGGTGAGACGGGAGATCACGTCCCCGGAACGCTGGCGGTTGAAATAGGCGACGGACTGGCGCGTGAGGTGCCCGAAAAGCGCGGTGCGGACGTCGACCTCCATCCGCACGATCAACAACTGCGCGAAGTACTCCTTGCCGTAGAACGCCGCCGCCATGAGGAAGGAGAAGGGCGCGAAGACCCCCAGGGCGACCGTGAGGAAGCTCAGGAAGAACCCCCGGTCCTGTTGCAAGGACTGGAGGAGCTGCGCCGCTGGCGCCCCGCCCAGGCTTCCCCACATTTCGGCCGCTCGCGTGAGGAACTTGCCCGCCTCGCCCGTGAAGCGGAGCTGCATCGCGTCGAGAGCCACGCCCACGATGAGGAGGCGCCCCGACTCGAGCGCTCCGTATCCCGCCACCAGCACCATCATCCCCGCGAAGGCCTTCCAGTACGGCCGGCACAAGCTACGGTAGAAGGCGAAGCGGCTCTCCGTGGCGAGCCGCTGCCCGGGGACGCCGCGGACCGGCGGCGACACGGGCAGAGCGGGCAGCGCGGGCTGGCTCACCGCGCGCCCTCCGCACCGGACGGCGCCGCACGGGAGGCCGCCGCGCAGGACGGAGCGGCGTGCCTCAGCTCCCAGACCTTCGCGCGCTCGACGAACTGGTAGAAAGCCAGGAGCGCAGCGGCGACGAGGCCGTGCGCGCCGTCGAGGAACCCTGCGTGGCGCACGTAGCGGTTCCAGAAGACGCCGAGAGGCTCCCGGACCATGGCCCAGATGAGGCTCCGGGGGAGCGGGCGGTTCCTGAGGCCGCCGCGGCCGTGCTCCACGAGGAGCTCGGCGTCGGAGCTCGTGTAGAGGTTCATCTTCCTGACGAACTCGGCGATGGAGCGGTGGTTGAAGTGGACGACGAGGCCCTTCAGCTCGCGCACCTCCCCGGCGACGGCGGGCGTCGAGTGGGCCCTGTCCTCGGGATAGCGGAGCTTCCCCTTGCGGAAGAGGCGCACGAGGCTCCCCCGGAAGCCGCCGTGGCGGAGGTACTTCCCGAAGAAGTAGTGGGTGAAGGGGAGCGCGTAGGCCGCGACCTCGGGCGGGCTCGAGGCGATCGCGGCGAGGATCTCGTCCCGGAGGGCCGGCGTGAGGCGCTCGTCGGCGTCGAGGCTCAAAACCCACGGGCCCCGAGCAGCGTCGAAGCCCACGTTCTTGTTGACGTGGATGAGGCGGTGGGGGCCGCCGTCGTGGACGAGGACCTCGTCGGCGATGGACCGGGCGATCTCGGCCGTGCCGTCCGTGCTCCCCATGTCGACGACGACCACCTGGCGCGCGAAGCGGACCTGCTCGAGGCACTCGCGGATCTGGCGCGCCTCGTCCTTGACCGCAAGGACCACCGAGAGCTGATCGGCCGGGTTCACAGGGCCGTATCTTATCACCGGCCCGTCGCGTTCGGCACGATGCGCAGCCCCTGGAGGTCCCTCGCGTGGCTGCCGAGGAGCTCCGGGAGGCCGTCCGCGGTCAAGTCGGCGGGGACGAGGTCGTGGATGCCGGGGCTCGGGAACTGGGACACGCGCCGGACGCGCAGCCCGAAGGCCCGCCCAGCGGACCGGTCGCCCGTGTCGAGGACGGCCGCGCAGGCCTCGGGGCTCTCGGGGCCGTCGATCGCCGTGTTCTCGAGCACGATCCCGTCGCCGCTCGACGCATCGAACGTCACCAAGTCCTGGTCCCCGTCGAGGTCGAGGTCCGAGGCCTGGAGCCCGTTCCCTCCCGCCTGGAGGTCGTATCGAGGCCCGACCCTCAGCTCGAAGCGCGTCTCGCCGGGCCCGGGCGAGGCGCGGGAGACGATGAACCGCACCGAGCGGGATCCTCCCTCGGGGTCCGAGCCCGCGCCCTCGAGGAGGATCGCCGCGAGCGCGTCGCGGCCCTCGAGCGCGAAGTCGCCCGGGGCGAGGAGGACGATCCCGTCCGCACCGGCGAGCTCGTGGTGCGTCGCGGCGAGCCCGCCCGGCCCGGCCTCGAGGACCGTGAGGGCGGGACCAGGGAAGCAGCCGACGACCAGCTCCGGCGCCGCGTCCCGGTCGAGCTGCGCGGCGGCGAGGGCGCAAGGGGCGCCCGCCGTGCCGATCACCTCGATGGGCTCGTAGCCGCCGCCCCCCGCCGCCGCGACGCGAGCGTATCCGACGACGCGCCGGCCCGCGCGGTCGGCGACGAAGACCCTCGCCCCGCCGCCGTCGCCCGGATCGAGGAACGCGACGTCCACGGCCTCGCCCTCGAAGGGAAGGAGGATCGCCTCGAGCCGCCCGCCCTCGAGCGCTCGGGAGACGAAGACTTGCGCGCCCCCTTCGATGATCGCTCCCGCCTCGCCGGCGCGGCCGACGCGCGCCGCGCCCGGCCGCTTCCGGAAGAAGCGGCGGTTGACCTCCGTGTCGAGGATCTCGCCGAGGCGCAGGGGCTCGCCCGGCGGCGCTTCGAGGAGCTGCAGGCGGCCCGAGCGCATCCCCACGATGGCGCGCCCGCCGCCCAGGTCCGCGAGGGCCGTGCCGATCCGCTCCAGGGGGACGTCCCGGGCCCCGTCCAGGTCGAACGCGAGGGGCCCGAGCAAGTACGTGAAGGCCCCCCGGACGATGATCGCCGTGTCGCCCACCTCCACGGTCACGTCGACGGGTCCGGGCCGGCTCGCGGGTGGCGTCCGCACCTCGATCGCGCTCCCGTCCTCGATGACCTTCGAGTCGATGCCCGGCGCCTCGCCGAAACGGACGAGAACGCCCGCCGGGAAGAACCCGCCCGTGAGGACCACGAGGTCACCCCCGCGAAGGAAGCCGCACGAGGGACAGACGAGCTCGACGCGCGCCTCGGCGGGGCCGCCGTCATCGTCGCCGTCATCGTCGCCGTCATCGTCGCCGTCATCGTCGCCGTCATCGTCGCCGTCATCGTC
>JACQVW010000556.1 GCA_016209535.1 Planctomycetota bacterium
CGTTGCCGATCTCCCAGTGGGAGACGATGCGCTTCTCGACGGAGTACCGCCGGGCGAGCGCGGCGACCACTCGCTGCCACTCGGCCACGTCGTTCGGCCGCCAGACGCGCTGGTCGACGGCGGGATAGAGCGGCTTGGGCTTGATCGTGATGGCCGCGACGACGGTGGCGCCCGTCCTGGCCAGGGCGTCCATGTAGGGATCGAGCCGGCTCCAGTCGAGCCTGTCGCGCTCGGGGTAAACACGGAAGAACTCCTGGATGAAGACGCGGATCCGGCGGGGCCGGAGCCTCGAGATCCCCGCGACGACGCGGTCGGGGAGCGGAGCGGCGTTGATCCCTCCATGCCCGATCGCATGGCGCCAGGGCTCGAAGGGGCCCAGGTCGGCGGTGAGGTCCACCGTCACGTCGGCGACCGGCAGGGCGGAGAAGTCCGGACGCGGCGCGGGTGGGCGATCCGGCCGGCGCTCCGGAGCACTCTCGGGGCTGGCTCGCGGCTCCTCCCCTCGAGAGGGGGCGGCCGCTGCCAGGAGGACGCAGGTCAAGGCGAGGGACAGCTTGCGGGTGGACGGGGAAGACACGGCGACTCCTTCTCCGCCCCTGCGAAGCGATCCTATGGATTCGAGACCCGAGCGCGACGCCCGGGACCGGCCGCGCCCGGAGCACGTGCCCCGAGCACGGAGCATGGTAACTCCGCCCCCGCCCCGCTACCTCACCGCCCGCACCCTCTCCCCCCTCCGCGGCGAGTGCTCCACCTTGAGCCCGGTCTTGCCGTCGCGCGTGACCTGCACCGCCTGGAAGAAGGGCGCGAAGCCCGTGCCGTCTTGCAGGACCGCCGCGTCCTGCAGGTGGAAGTGGAGGTGCGGCTCGCTCGAGTTGCCGCTGTTCCCGCAGCGGCCGAGGACCTGGCCCCGCTTCACCTTCTGGCCCGCCTTCACCTTGATGGAGCCCGGCTGGAGGTGGGCGAGCACGCTGTGCTCGCGCTCCGCGTGCCTCAGGATCACGCAGTTCCCCACGGCCGAGAAAGGGTTCATGGAGCCGGGCTCGTTTTCGGGGACGCCGTCGATGACCGTGACCACGGTGCCGTCGGCCGGCGCGAGGATCTCCTTGGAGTAGCCGTAGTAGTCCTCGTTGCGCTTGCCATCGCCCCGGTGGGACTTACCCTTCTCGTCGGCGATCACGAGGTCGAGGGCTCGGCGTTGGCTCCGGGTCTTCACGTGGTAGTTCTCCTCCTCCGTGGCGCCGCCCCAGAAGACGAGCCACTCCCCTTCGAAGGGGAGGCGCATCGGGACCGAGCTTCGTTCGGGCACGGGCCCGTCCTTCTCCGGCGGCACCACCTCGAGGCCCGTGATCCGGTCCGCGTCGTCGAGGACGAGGCGGAGGTCGAGCTTGCCGCGCTCGAAGATCAAGGGCATCCGCCCCGCGGCGCCCTCGCCCCGCGGGGCGCCGACCTTCGCGATCTTCCCGTGCTCCCGGAGGATCCCGCGGAAGAATGGGCCGGCCTTCTCGGCGGGCAGCGCATCCTGCATCGGCGGGGCGAAGAGCGCCTGGATGGCCTCCTGGTCGTCGGCGTTGATGGCCGAGGCGAGCTTCTCCGCGACGCGCGCGTGCCGGTCCGTCTCGAGGGGGCCGGCGAGGACGAGCGCCAGAGCAGCGATCGAGGCGGTCCGTGTCATGCGGTCTCCTGGAGCTCCGGGATCGTCCAACCCTTCTTCTCGAGGACGCCGAGGAACGCGGCCGGGAGCGGCGCCTCGATCCGCCGCTCGGCGCCGAGGATGCCTGCCGGGAGCGTGAGCTCCCGGGCGTGGAGGAGGAAGAAGGGGACTTCGAACTTCTCGAGGAACTGGCGCGAGGGCTTGGGCTTCCCGTAGCGGAGATCCCCGGCGAGGGGGCGCCCGGCGCGGGTGAAGAGGGCGCGGATCTGATGCGTGCGGCCGCCGAGGGGCGTGACCTCGACGAGGCTCAAGCGCTCGTCGCCCGCGAGGCGCCGGAACGTGAGCTCGGCGGGCATCTGGCGGTAGGTGCCTCGGAGCTTCGAGCGCACCTTCCCCTTCAGGTGCCCCAGGGCCTCGACGGGGCCCGCCACCACGGCGAGGTAGAGCTTCCTCACGCCGCGGCCCGCGAAGGCGTCGCTGAGGGCCCGCGCGGCAGGGAGCGTGAGGCCGAGCAGGAGGACGCCACTCGCCTCGCGGTCGAGCCGGTGGACGGGGTGGACGGGCCGGCCGGGCTTGATCTCGAGGACGCCGGGGTTCATGCGCACCCAGTCGTCGACCATCTCGGCGAGGCCCAGCTCGTGGGACGTGCCGCGGTGGACCGGGATCCCCGCCGGCTTGTTCACGGCGAGGACACCGCTCCCCTGGAAGAGGACCCAGGCGGGATCGAACTCCTGAGGCACGCCGGGCGCGGTCATGGAGATATGGTGCCCGCGCCTGGACGGAGGTCAATGTATGATCTCCGGTCGAGCGACCCCACGATGCCCAGGATGCCCACGGCGCACACGACCCTCGTCCTCGCCTCCGCCTCGCCTCGCCGCCGCGAGATCCTCGCGCGGCTCGGGGCGCCTTTCGAGGTCATCCCCGCCGAGGGAGTCGACGAGGAGGCGGTCCGCGGCGCGCCGGAGCACGTCGCGCGGACGCTCGCCGGGCTCAAGGCCGAGGCCGTCCTCGCGCGGCTCGGCGCGACGCGGGGAGGCGAGGCGGGCCGGTGGGTCGTCCTCGGCGCCGACACGGTGGTCGCACTCGGAGAGGGGAGCTGCGAGACGATCCTGGGGAAGCCCCGCGACGGGGAGGACGCGCGCCGGATGCTCTCCCTCCTCCAAGGGAGGGCTCACCGCGTGGTCACGGGCGTCGCCGTCGCGGAGCGCGGGAAGGCGGTGCGGGTCGACTCGGAGAGCACGGAGGTCGCGTTCCGCCCGCTCTCGCCGGAGGACATCGACCGCTACGTCGCGACGGGCGACCCCGAGGGCAAGGCCGGCGCTTACGGCATACAGTCCGGCGCGGCCGGGCTCGTCGCCGAGATCCGCGGCTGCTACTACAACGTCGTGGGCCTGCCCCTCGTCCTGGCGGCGGGGCTCCTCGCGGGCACCGTCCCCGCCGCGGCCTGCGACTGCGCCCGCCACCCCCGCCAGCGCGGCGGTTCGGGGTGCGGGCGGAGGTTCGCGCTCAGCGAGGCCCTTCGTCCGTGACGCCCCGCGAGGCGACGAGGCTCCCTCCCACCGCGGCGGGCTGAGGGGCGGGCGGAGTGGGGGGGGCGTGGTGCCCGTTGGAGCCCGCGGCCTGGGAGGCCTGGGAGGCCTGTGCGGCCTGGGCCGGGATCACGAGGGGCAGGGGCGCGGGGGTGGGACGCGTGATCAGGTAGGTGTAGGAGCCCGTCCCCTGCTCGTAGAACTTGAGGAAGCGCGCCGACTCCTCGAGGGTGATCCTCTTCTCCCGCAGGGCCGTCTCCACGTCCTTCCGCATCTGCGCGATGAGCTCGCTCGCCGAGTACTGCACGTACGAGAGCACCTCCTGCACCGTGTCGCCCTTGACGACGGTGTCCACGTTGATGTTGCCGCTCTCGTCGAGGGAGACGTGGACCGAGTTCGTGTCGCCGAAGAGGTTGTGGAGGTCGCCGAGGATCTCCTGGTACGCGCCGACGATGAACGCGGCGAGGTAGTACTCGCCCTCGGCTCCCCCGTGGCCTTCGTGCTCGATCTCGTGGAGCTCCAGGGTCTTCTTCACGTCGCGGAGGTCGATGAAGCGGTCCACCTTGCCGTCCGAGTCGCAGGTGATGTCGGCGAGGATGCCGCGGCGCCTCGGCTCCTCCCGGAGCCTGTGGATCGGCATGATGGGGAAGAGCTGCTGGATGGCCCAGCTATCGGGCAGGGACTGGAAGACGGAGAAGTTGCAGAAGTAGGTGTCCGAGAGCATCGTGTCGAGCCCCTCGAGCTCCTCGGGCACGAAGTCCATGTTGCGCACGATGCGCAGGATCTTCTGCGCCGCGTAGTAGTAGAGCTTCTCCGACAGGCTCCGCTGCTCCAGGCTCAGGTAGCCCAGGTTGAAGAGGTTGATGAGCTCCTCGTAGGCCTGCACCGCGTCGTGGTAGCTCTCGAGGAGGTTCTTCTTCGAGATGTCCCGGCAGAGGGCATGGAGGTCGTGGATGGGCTGCGGGTAGTCCTCGGGGATCTCCTCGGGAGGCTCCTCGAAGTGGAACTTCGAGACGCCCAGCACGTTGAAGACGAGCACGCTGTGGTAGGCGACGGTGGCGCGCCCCGACTCGGACATGATCGTCGGGTGCTTCACCCCCGCCTCGTCGCAGACCGTCTTCATGCGGAAGACGACGTCGTTGGCGTACTCCTGGAGCGTGTAGTTCACCGAGGACTCGAAGTTCGTCTGGGAGCCGTCGTAGTCGATCCCCAGCCCGCCTCCGACGTCGATGTACTCGAGGCCGGCGCCGGCCCGCGTCAGCTCCACGTAGATCCTGGCCGCCTCGTTGATGGCGTTCTTGATGTTCAGGATGTTGGTGATCTGGCTCCCGAGGTGGAAATGGAGCAGCTTGAGGCAGTCCTCCTTCCCCTCGGCCTTGAGAAGCTGGAGGATCTTGAGGAGCTCCGTGATCGTGAGCCCGAACTTCGAGCGGTCGCCGCCCGAGAGCTTCCAGCGGCCGGCGCCCCTCGCGGAGAGCTTCGCCCGGACGCCGAAGACGGGCCTCACGCCGATCTTCTCGCCGTAGCGCAGGATGAGCTCGAGCTCGTTGAACTTCTCGACGACGGGGATCACGGTCTTGCCGATCTTCTGGGCGAAGACGACCATCTCCAGGTAGTCGTCGTCCTTGAAGCCGTTGCAGATGATCGGGGTGTCGCTGCGGTGGGTGAGGGCGAGGACCGCGATCAGCTCGGGCTTCGAGCCGCACTCGAGGCCGAAGCGGAACGGCTTCCCGAAGTCGAGGAACTCCTCCACGACCTGCCGCTGCTGGTTCACCTTGATCGGGTAGACGCAGGAGTACCGGCCGTTGTAGCTGTGCGTCGTGATGGCGCTCTGGAACGCCGCGTGGATCTCGCCCAGGCGATGCCGCAGGATGTCGCGGAAGCGGATCAGGATCGGCAGCCCGATGCCGCGCAGCTGCACGTGATCGGTCAGGCGCTTCAGATCGATCGAGCGCGCCGGGTCCTTCGTCGGGTGGACGCGCATGTGGCCCTGATC
>JACQVW010000517.1 GCA_016209535.1 Planctomycetota bacterium
CATCGTGGCCATCCTCGCGCGGCTGAAGCGAGGCGACGTCCTCTTCATCGACGAGATCCACCGGATGTCCACCGTCGCCGAGGAGCTCCTCTACTCGGCCATGGAGGACTTCAAGGTCGACATCGTCCTGAGCGGCGGGGTCGACGCCCAGAGCGTCCGCGTCTCGGTCGAGCCCTTCACACTCGTGGGGGCCACGACGCGCGAAGGGCTCCTCTCGGCGCCCTTCCGCAGCCGCTTCGGGATCGTGGAGAAGCTCGAGCCCTACCCCGCCTCGGACATCCTCGAGATCATCCGGCGCTCGGCGAGGCTCCTCGGCTGCACGATCTCCGGCGACGAGGGCCTCTTCCTCGCGGAGCGGTGCCGCGGCACGCCCCGGTATGCGAACCGCTTCCTGCGGCGCGTCCGCGATCTCGCCCAGTGCAAGGCCGCGGCCGGCGGCAGGCTCGAGCGGGCCCAGGGTCCTCTCGAGCTCGGGAGGGGGGTGATCGAAGAGGGGCTCGACCGGCTCGGGATCGACTCGAACGGCCTCGACAGGACCGACCGCAAGATCCTCGAGATCCTCCTCGAGAGCGACGAGCCCGTGGGCGTCAAGACGATCGCGGTCTCCGTGGGCGAGGAGGAGCGCACGATCGAGGACGTCCACGAGCCGTACCTGATCCAGCGCGGCATGCTCCTGAAGACGCCGCGGGGCCGGCGTCCGAGCGCCCGTGCCTTCCAGCTCTATCGCCCCGCGGGAAGGTTCGCGTTCTGATGATCCGGGTGGTCCGGACCCCGGTGCGGCGGCGCCGGCTCGAGCGGCAGGACCTGCGCCTGGTGCTCTTGGCGACGGCCGCCGCGGCCGCCGCGGCGGGGTGCGGCCCCGGAGTGGACGGGGCCGGCCGCCACGAGCTGCAGGTGCCGCCTCTCGGGCCCGAGGTCGAGGTGCGGATCGCCGACGTCGCCTCGGCGGTCCTCGTCGCGCAGGGGCCCGTCGAGGCCGCGGGAGCCGGCGGGGCCGCGGCGAGCATCGTCGAGGGGGCGCCCGGCGGGCCGGGCTGTGAGGTCCCCCTCGAGGCCGAGGGGGACGCGGTGCGGATCGGAGCGCTGCGGCTCGAGGGGCCCGTCGAGCTCCGTTCCCCGCCGCTGGCCGGGCAGGCCCCCCCCCCGCTGGGCCTCGCCTGGGAGGGGGGGCCGGGGCCGAGGCGCTACCGCGGGTCGATCGTGCTCGCCGCGCGCGGCGGGCGCCTGCGCATCGCGAACCGCCTCCGTCTCGAGGAGTACCTCGCCGGTGTCGTGGGGTCCGAGATGGCGGCCTCCGTGACGCCGCTCGAGGCCCTCAAGGCCCAGGCCGTGGCGGCCCGCACCTACGCGCTCTTCGCCCTCCTCCTCGCCGGAGAGCGCGGGGGGCGGAAGTCCTTCTCGGCGGACCCCTCCTTCCAGGTTTACGGGGGCGCGGAGGCCGAGCACCCCCGCGTGCTCGAGGCGGTCCGCGCCACCGCGGGAGACGTGCTCACGTACCAGGGGAGGCTCTTCCGGGCCTACTTCCACTCGACCTGCGGGGGGGCCACGGCGAGCGCCGCGAGCGTCTTCGGCGAGCCCGCGATCGAGCCCCTCGAGGGGGCCGCCTGCGGCGCCTGCGAGGGGGCCCGGCTCTCGCGCTGGGAGGCCCGCGTGCCGCGCGGGCGGCTCGAGGAGGCGCTGCGCCCCTGGGCGGCGGAGCGGGGGGCGGCCCTCGGGGCCCTCGGGGCCCTCGAGGTCTCCGAGCGCGGCTCCGCAGGCCATGCCCTCTACGTGAGGGTGCGGCACTCGGGCGGCGCCTTCGAGGCGCTCGCCGCGAGGCTCCGCGCCGCTCTCGATCGCGCCGGGGTCGTGCGGCTGCCGAGCACGGCCTTCGAGGTCCGCCCGGACGGCGACGACCTCCTCTTCGAAGGCCGCGGCTGGGGCCACGGCGTCGGGCTCTGCCAGATGGGAGCCGCGCGGAAGGGCGAGAGCCTCGGCCATCGCGAGATCCTCGCGGCCTACTTCCCCGGCAGCGCCCTCGAGAAGGCATACTGAAGGGGGCTCTCGGAGCATTAGAATCACAACTCCATGCTCGGCGAAGGCTCGCTCCGGTTCAGCGTGACCGCCCGGGACGCGGCGACCGCGGCCCGCGCCGGGCTCCTCCGCCTGCCTCACGGCTCCGTGGACACGCCCGCGTTCATGCCCGTGGGGACCCAGGGCGCCGTGAAGGCGATCCTGCCCCGCGACCTCGCCGAGACGGGGGCGCAGATGGTCCTCGCCAACACCTACCACCTGGCGCTCCGGCCAGGGCAGGACGTCGTGCGCGAGGCGGGCGGCCTCCACCGCTTCATGGCCTGGGAAGGCCCGATCTTGACCGATTCGGGGGGCTTCCAGGTCTTCAGCCTCGCGAGCTTGAGGGAGGTCACGGACGAGGGCGTCGAGTTCCGCTCCCACTTGGACGGCGGCCTCGTCCGGCTCACGCCGGAGCGCTCGATCGAGATTCAGAACGCGCTCGGCGCCGACGTGGTCATGGCCCTGGACGAGTGCCCGCCCGCGACGGCGGACCGCACCCAGGTCGAGCGTGCCGAGCAGCGCACGGCGTGCTGGGCCGAGCGGAGCGCCGCCGCGCACCGGCGCGAGGACCAGGCGCTCTTCGGGATCGTCCAGGGGGGCGTCTACGAGGACCTCCGGCGCCTCTCGGCGGCGCAGGTGACGGCCCTCGGCTTCCCGGGCTACGCCATCGGGGGCGTCTCGGTGGGAGAGACGCCCGAGTCCGTGCGCGCGGCGGTTGGCGCAACCGCGCCCCTCCTGCCCGGCGACCGACCGCGCTACGTCATGGGCGTGGGCGGGCCGCTCGACCTGCTCGACATGGTCGCGGCCGGCGTGGACCTCTTCGACTGCGTGCTCCCGACGCGGAACGCCAGGAACGGGGCGCTCTTCACCGGCGCCGGCGTCCTCAACATGCGCAACCTCGCCCACGCGAGGGACTTCAAGCCCCTCGAGGACTCCTGCCCTTGCTACGCGTGCCGGCGCTTCACGCGAGCCTACCTGCGGCACCTCTACACCCGCGGCGAGATGCTCGCGGGCATGCTCGGGACGATCCACAACCTCACCTTCCTCCAGCGCCTGCTCGCCGGGGCGCGCGAGGCCATCGCGGCGGGGCGGTACGCGACGTTCCGGGAGGCGTTCCAGGCCGGGTTCGCGGCGCCCGCGGCGCTGGACGATTGACGCTCGGGGGGCCGTCGGGTTCAATC
>JACQVW010000526.1 GCA_016209535.1 Planctomycetota bacterium
GAGGCCATCCTCGAGCGCCGGAGGGCCGGAAAAGCCCCGGAGCCGGCGTTCCTCGAGGTCGTGGAGGCCTACAAGGTCCTCGACGTGGCCGGCCGGGAGGGGAAGCCCCTCGAGGCCGAGGTGCAGGTGATCGCCCTGGGGAGGGACATCGCGTGGGTCGGCCTGCCCGGCGAGGTCTTCGTCGAGCTGGGGCTGGCGGTGAAGCACGGGTCGCCCTTCCGGAGGACAATCATCGCCGAGCTCGCGAACGGCTCCATCGGCTACATTCCGACGCGCCGCGCCCACGCCGAGGGCAACTACGAGCCCGTGAGCGCCCGCTGCGCCCCCGGCTCGGGCGAGAGGCTCGCGGAGACGGCGTTGAGGCTCCTCCGCGAGGCGTACGGGGCGGGCGGGCTCTGAGCAGGCCTTCGAGCAGGCCTCTCAGCGGGGCCCCCTGCGTAGGGCCCCCAGCAGAGTCCTGAACAGGGACCCAAGCCGGTCACACGGGCTGGCCCTGGAGGCTCCATCCAGGTGGCGGGCGCGTCGCCGGGACGGGCCCGATCGACCGTCTCAGCTCCACCGAGACCGGAGGTCCCATGCCCATGAACCTGAGCACCATTGCGGACTCGAGCTCCTTCACGATCCATCGCGCTCCCAGGCCCCGGGTCGTCTTCGAGCTCGGAACCCACAGCCTGAAGATCCACAGCCTCTCGTGGGGTGGGCTCCACACGCGGAAGCACGCTTACGCCTTGGGGCACGAGGTGTATGCGACGGGGAGGATCTCGGCGTCGACCCTGCACCAGGTCGCCGGCCTCGTCCAGGAGACGAGCCGCGACGGGAGCATCGCGATCGGCACCGGCGCGGTCCGAGACGCGAGGAACCGCGACGACCTCCTGCGCCGCCTCCAGGACCGTCTGGACCACGGCGCCCACGTCCTGTCCGCGCGGGAGGAGGCCCTCCTCCTCGGGCTGGGCTACCTCGCGAGCTCGACCAGGCTGCCCGCCCTGGTGGCCGACATCGGGGGCGGGAGCGTCGAGCTCGTCTTCCTCTCGAGGGCGGGGGACATGCTCTGGAACAGCTTGCCCCTCGGCGCCATCCGGCTCGAGCACGTGGCCGGCGATGGGGTCGCGGGGCGCATCGCCCGCATCGAGAGCGAGCTCCAGCGGACCTCGCTGGTGAGGTCCGAGGACCTCTACGCCTCCGGCGGCACCGTCCGGGCCATCACGAAGACGCTGGGGAAGGCCACCGCGCCGCGCCGGGAGGTCGAGGAGCTCGAGCGCCGGGTCCGGGCCGAGGGCCCGCCGCTGGAGCTCAAGCCCGAGCGCGCGGCCGTGTTCCACTCGGGCCTGCTCTTGACCCTGAAGCTCCTCGAGCAGGTAGGGGCCGAGAGGCTCCACTGGGTGCCCCTCTCCGTGGGCCGCACCTTCCTCGTGTGCGCCGCGCAGCGCGCCGGGGCGGCGGCGCGGGGGGCGTGAGGGCGGTGGCCACCGAGAGGCGCTCGCAGGCTGAGTCCCTCGCCTTCCTCCCCTCTTGACTGCCACCCCTTGCTGGACGAGACTTGATCGTGATCCAGCGACCGATGGCATGTCTTGGAAGATCACCATCACGGAGGAAGGCGACCGGCAGTTTCGGTCTCTGCCGCCTCGTGCCCGGCGAATCCTGGAAGCGGCCATCTCGAGCCGGCTTCAGCACCAACCCACGACGCCGACGAAAGCGATCAAGCGGCTGCGCCCCAATCCGCTGGCCGAGTATGAGCTCCGTGCCGGGGATTTGCGTGCCCTGTACAATGTCGAGGGACACGAGGTCGTCGTGCTCATCGTGGGGCGGAAAGTTGGAAACAAGCTGATCGTTGAAGGAGAGGAGTTCCATGGCCATCAAGACCATCCCGTTCAGCCGCCTGGAAGCGGATCTGAAGAACACCCTGAGTGAGTGTGCCGAGTCTGGCCAGACTCTGGTCGTCGAGTTGCCCGACCAACGCCTGCTCGCGATCCAGCCTCTGGATCCTGGGGAAGAGGACAGCCTGGTGGACGAGTTGCTGCAAGCCAACCCGAAGTTCCAGGCGCTGGTAGCGAAGTCCAAGGCCAGCCCTCGCAAACCCTTCCCCTCGGAGGCTCGATAGCCGGAAGCGGCCGCGCGACGCGCCTCCCCCCTCACCGGACCCGGATCCTCACCTCACCCGGATCCTCACCTCACCCGGATCCTCACCTCACCCGGATCCTCACCTCACCCGGATCCTCACCACCGCCCCCAGACCGCGGTCGTCCACGCACCGGATCCAGTGCGCTCCCCGCTCCAGGGGCCAGGGGACTCGCTCGACGGGGGAGGCCGTGGCGACCAGGTCGCCGTCCACGAACCAATGGAGCCTCGCGGCCTGGCGCGACGCGGCGGCCGAGAGGAAGACCTTCTCCTCGCCCAGGGACCGCTCCTCGAGCCGGTACTCGCTGCCCTCGGCCGGGGTGAGGATCTTCACGCGGCCCGCCTCCGGCGCCTCGCGACACCACGGCGCGTGCGGAGAGCGCTCGAGGCCGCCGCCGTGCCGCCGCAGCCAGGCCTCCGCGTCCGCGGGCCAGGCCTCCACCACGCGCCGCTCGGTCTCCCTGCCGCGGGCGCAGGAGCGGCACAGCTCGAGCCCCGAGAGGGCGTCGACGAGGACCTCTCGGTGGACGTCGCAAGGGCTCGGCGCGGGCGCGCCCAGCGGGAACCTCCCCTCGAGGGTCTCGGGGCAGTGCCGCCCCGCCGGGAGGCCCGTCCGCGAGCACACCCTTCGCGTCCCCAGGACCTCGGCGTCCGGCGGCCAGGGCGGCGCGGCCGCTCCACCGAGCCGCGAGAGGGCCTGGGCCACCTCGAGAGCCACGGGGGCCGCCGCCCGAAGGCCCACGAGGTCCGGGTGCGGCTTGCCCGCCGGGTCCCCGATCCAGACGCCCACGGCGTGCTCGCGCGTGAAGGCCACGCACCACGCGTCGCGGAGGCCGAAGGACGTGCCCGTCTTGTAGCCGAGGAGCGCGCCGGCCCTCGGGCCGATCCCGGGCACGGCCCGGCACAGGTGCTCCTCGCCCGAGAGCGCCTCTAGGACGAGGCGGCAGGCGCCCGGCGAGAGGACGCGCGCCGCGAGCCCGCCGTCCTCCCGCGCCTCCGCCTCGAGCAGCGTCCAGGGCCGGGCCGCCCCGTGGCGCAGGAGCGCCGCGTAGGCGCCGGTCAGATCGGCGAGCGTCACCTCGCAGCCTCCCACGATCAACGTGAGACCGTAACGCGCCGCGGGCCGCGAGAGCGTGCGGAGGCCCAAGGCCCGCAGCGTCTCGAGGAGGCTCGCCGTCCCGATCCGCTCCTGGAGCCGCACGGCGGGCACGTTCAGGGAGAGCGACAGGGCCTCGCGCGCCGTCACGGGCCCCAGGAAGAGCCGGTCGAAGTTCTGGGGCAGGAAGGCCGAGTACGCGAGCGGCGTGTCGAGCAGGACCGTCTCCGGGGTGGCGAGGCCCTTCTCGAAGGCCACCGCGTAGGCGAAGGGCTTCAAGGCCGAGCCGGGCGAGCGCGGCCGGAGCGCCGCGTTCAGGGTGCCCTTCCGCGCCACGTCGAAGAAGCCGGGCGAGCCCACCATGGCCCGCACGGCGCCCGTCCCGGCCTCGATCGCCACCACGGCGCCGCTCAGGCGCTCCCTTCCCGGGGGATCCGCGGCGAAGAACGCCCCGAGAGCCCGCTCGGCCGCCGCCTGCGCCTCGCGGTCGAGCGTGGTTCGCACCAGGCCGGCGCCCGGCGCGCTCCCCGACCCGCGCGCGGCCGCCCGCGCCGCGTCGGCCAGGTGGGGCGCTGCGAAGGGCCACGGGTGGAGGCGCACGGGCTCGCGGCGCGCGTCCGCGGCCTCGAGCTCCTCCCGCGAGATCATGCCCTCGCGCGCCATGGCCTCCAGCACCACGCGACGTCGCGCGAAGGCGCGCTCCGGGTGCACGTCGGGCCGGAGCCGCGCCGGCGACTGCGGCAAGCCCGCGAGGAGCGCCGCCTCGGCGAGGTCCAGGTCCCGGGCCGGCTTCCCGAAGTATCGCATGGCGGCCGCCTCGACGCCGCGGAGGTTGCCGCCCATGGGCACGAGGTTCAAGTACGCCTCCAGGAGCGCGTCCTTCGAGCGCTGCGCCTCGAGCTGGAGCGCGCGGAAGGCCTCGACGAGCTTCGTCCCCACCGTGCGCGGCCGCTCGTCGAGGATGCGGACGAGCTGCTGCGTGATGGTCGAGGCCCCCGAGCAGATGCGGCCCCGGCGGACGTTCTGGACGATGGCCCGGGCGACCGCGAAGGGGTCCACGCCGAGGTGCGACCGGAAGCGCCGGTCCTCGATGGCGACGACGGCCTTCGGCAGCCACGGGCTAAGGTCCTCGAGCTTCACAGGCAGGCGGAGCTCGCCCCGCGCGCTCGGGTAGACGCGGAGGATGCCCCCTTCGCGGTCGGCGACCCGCAGCCCCGCGGGATAGGCATCGAGCCGCGAGGCGGCGTAGGGCGACGCGAGCCACAGGACCCCGAGGCCCACGAGGCAGCCCGCGGAGAAGCCGAGGGCCACCGCGGCCGCGTGCCGGAGCCTCGCGCCTCGCCGCAGGCCCCGGAGAGCCTTGGCGAGCGCCCCGGTCATCGGACGACGAGCCTCCCTGCGCCCGAGACGCTCCGCACCCTCGGGTCGTACATCGCCTCGGCCTCGACGGGCGGGAGCCGGAACTCGCCGCGCGTCACGGCGCGCGCCGCGTAGAGGAACGCGCGCCTCGAGGTGTCCTTGAGGCTCGCGAAGACGAGGACGCGGTCGTCGCGGAGGCTCACGTGGTCGGGGACGAGGAGATCCCCCGAGCGGGCCGGGGCCTCGGCCCCGCCGAGGTGAGGGTTCTCGACCTCGAGCCCAGCCGGGAGCAGGTCCGTCACGGCCACGTTGTCGACGGGGCCCGCCGCCTCGAGGGTGATCTCCACGATCACCGTGGCGCCGAAGGGCACCGCCTCGGGGTCGAGAGGCTTCAGGTCCCGGTCGAGGTGGCGGCGGCGGACCACGAGGCCGCGGTCGGCCTCCTCGACCTCGCCGCTCGCCGGAACGCCCTCCTCGACCCACGAGTAGTAGAGGGCCCCCCGGCCCTCGAGGCTCACGCGGAGCGGTGCCGCCAGGTCTCCGCCGAGGATCGTCCGGACGTCGCCGGGGCCGGTGACCGCGAGGACCTCGTCTCCCTGGCGGACCTCGGCGCGGAAGTCCTCGACGGCGCCCGCCTTCATCCGGGCATACTTCCCGAGGGCGAGGAGGGCGAAGGCGTTCTCCTGGGTCGTCCCCCACCTCCCGGCCACGCGGTGGCCCCGGAGCCGTTCGACAAGCTCCGGGACGAGGCGGCTCGCCGGGTCCGCCTCGAGGAGCGTCGAGAGCAGGATCGCATCTTCGCGGGCGGGCGAGCGCAGCGCGCCCCCCGTGTCGCGGGCCGGGTCGAGCGGCGGCAGGACGTCGCCGATGAGGGCGCGGGCCGGCTCGGCCAGCGCGCCCTGAGCACCGGCGGGGGCCGCGCCGCCGGGAAGCACCGCCCCGCCGGCCGCGCCGCGCCGCGCGAGGATGTACGCGCCGGCCAGCAGGAACCTCGCCGAGGCGGGCGCGCGATCCACGGGCACGCCGGGGGCGAGGAGCTCCTCGCGAAGCCGGTCCATGGCCCCGAGGTCGGGCCGGCGCGCCAGGGCGAGGACGTAGAGCGCGTAGGCACGCTCGAGCGCCCGCCACGGCTCCGGCCCGCGAGACCCGCGCACGACGTCCTCGGCGATGTAGCGGAGGAGTGCCACGAGCTCCTCTTCGGGCACGGGGTGCCCCGCCTCGCGGGCCTCGACGAGGAAGTGAGCGCCGTAGACGCTGCCCCAGGCGTAGGGGTACCGCGCTCCCGGCCACCAGGACAGGGCGCCCGAGGAGCACTGCATGTCGAGGAGGCGCTGGATCCCGGCCAGCACCATGTCGCCGGCGGCGTCGAACACGTCTCCCGGATCGCCCTCCCCCGCGCCGCCCGCGCCCACGGCCGACGCGAGGTCTTTCAAGTAGAGGATGGGGAAGGCGGATGACGTCGTCTGCTCGACGCAGCCGTACGGGTACACGAGGAGGTACTTGAGCGATCCCGCGAGCTCGATCGACGGGAGCCCTCCGAGGACGAGGCGGTGCCGCGCCGTCCCGGGCACATACTCGCGCGCGAAGGAGATCTCGAGGGGACGCTCCGCCGTCACGGAGCCGGCCTCCGTGCGCTCGACGCGGGGCGCGGCCGGACGCACGGGCAGATCCACGGTCTCACCGAAGCTCTCGGTGCCGAGGACCGCCGTGAGGCGGGCGCTCGCGTTCCCGATCCGCTGGGCCGCCCGCAGCGGGAACGCGATGCGCGCGAAGCCGCCCGCGGGCACCTCGAGCGAAAGCTGGCGCAAGACGGCGAAGGCGAGGTCTTCGCCCGGCGGCCGCGGCCCCTCGTCGAGGCCGTCCAGGGTCCACGAGAAGGCCGCCGATCCCGGGGCCGAGGCGCGGTTGAACACCATGACGGGCACCTGGAACGAGTCGCCCGGCGCGACGAAGCGGGGCAGGCTCAGCTCCACGTTGAGGGGCCCCCTGACGGGCACGCGCCGGTCGCCCGATCCGAAGCGATTTCCGGCCGACGCGACGGCGTAGCAGCAGAGCTCGCCCGTGAACGGCGGGAGCTCGACCTCGACCGCTGCGCAGCCGTCCTCGCCGGTCGTGAAGGGCCCGAGCCAGAGCGCCGTGGACTTGACGCGGCGGGAGGCGACGGGGCTCAGCCGGCTCTCCTCCGCCGAGGCCTGGGGCCCGGCGTCGCCCCCCGGTCTCGAGCGCTGGCGCTCGAGCGGCACCTCGTCGAGGAGGGAGACGAAGCTGTCCGCGACCTCCACGGCGTGCGCGCGCCGGCCGTGGAAGAACTCGAAGGGATCGGGGGTCCGGCGGCGCGTCAAGGCGAGGATCCCCTCGTCCACGACGGCCACCGACACCTCGGCGCCGGCGGCGGGCTCGCCGTCCTCGCGCGCGACCTGCACGCGGAGCGGAAGGCGCCCGGCGGGCCGGACCTCGTCGGGGGCGGCGACGGTGACCACGAGGCGCAGGTCCCCGAGGTCGACGGGCACCGGCGCGAGCCCGTAGGCCCGGTGCGCCGCCGGCGGGGCGTCGGGGTCCACGCCGCGAACGAGGGTCGCGGCGGCATAGAAGGACCCCGGCGCCTCCCGCGGCACGGGGACGTCCGTCTCGAAGACGCCCTCGCCCACGCGGAAGACCCGGGCTGTCTCGACCCCGGCTCCCTCCGTCGTCAGGAGGAGCGCGCCCGCGAAGGGGGCGCGGACGACGACCCGCGCGTTCTCGCCGGGCCGGTAGGTATCCTTCGCGAAGGCGATCTCGAGGCGCTCTGGCCGCTCGGAGGACGCGATGGACCCCGCGCCGGGACCGCGCACGTCCACGGCGACCTCGGCCGCCGCCAGGCTCGCCGGGTCGCGGAGGCGGAGCCGGTACGCGCCGCCCGCAGGGAATGCGAGCTCGAAGGCCCCGCGGCCCCCCGTGAGCACCACGCGGCGCTTCGCGACCTCCTGGAGCTCGTCGTGGGACTCGTAGCGGTAGCGGCCGTCCTCGGTCCGCTTGAGGACGCTCGACCAGCGCACGCTCCAGACGGTGAGCTCGGCCGCCTCGAGGCCCGCCAGGGAGCCGTCGGGCCGCACGGCCACGCACTCGAAGCGCGCCGGCGCGCCGGCGACGGGACCCTCCGGCTGCTCGCGCTGCATCCCGAGGTAGTGCGGCGCCGGGTCGACGGCGAGGCTCAGCTCGGCGGGGACGGGGCGGCCGCCCACGTCGCTGACCTCCACCGTGAAGCGCAGGCGCAAGGCCGAGCCCGACTCGACCCGTGGCACGGCGAGCGGGACCCTCGCCTCGCCCGACGCGTCGACCACCGTCTCGGCCCGCTCCGGCGGCGTCCTCGCCGGCCCCGGCGAGAGGTCGCCGAATCGGAACCCCTTCCAGCCGTGGGGCCGGAAGGGCTCCGGCGCCAGGGTCCAGGAGGCCTCGACCCGCGAGCCCTCGGCCGGCGCGCCGAAAAGGTACCGCGCCCGCACCAGGACCTCCGCCGTCTCGCCGGACGCGAGGCGCCGCGGGCTCCCCTCGGCGCCGTCTCGATCGACCAGCGACGCCTCGACGCGCAGCCGCCGCGGCATGTACTCCTCGACCCGGAAGGCCGCGGAGCCCAGCTCCCCGCCACCGCCCGCGGGCTCGCCGGGGAGCTTGATCCGCGTCCGGTAGAGGCCCGTCGAGGCGGTCGCCGAGATGGGGACCGCCGCCTCGACCGTCCCTTCGGGGCCGAGGGTCGCCACCTCGGAGCGGAGCCGCTTGCCGTTCGGTCGCAGGGTCTCGACCTCCACGGGGAACCGGCCGGGCAAGGCGCCGTGCGGGCCCCGCAGGATCGCGCGGAAGCGCGCCACATCGCCGGGCCGGTAGACGCCGCGGTCCGTGTACGCGAAGGCCTCATGACCCGAGAGGAGGTAGGGCCTCCCCGACACGTCGAAGTCGGCCCTCGAGACGCGACGCCGCTCGAGGTCGAGGTACGCGAGGTCCCCGCCTTTCTCGGCAAGGACCACGTACGGAGCGCCGTCGAGGCCCGAGAGCCCCTCGAAGGCCGCCAGGCCGTTCTCGCCCGTCGTCGCCTCGGCGATGAGCTGGTTCGACGGGCTCCGGAGGGAGACCGCCACTCCCGCGAGCGGGTCGCCCGTCCTGAGCGAGACGGTCCAGACGACCATCTGGCCGTGCGGCGACTCCTTCGCCGTGATCCCGACGTCGCTCACCGTGACGAGCTTCTCCGCGTCCTCGGCCTCCCCCGCATCGCCGTCCCCCCCCCCGGCGGCGGAGGCCTCGACGTACCAGACCCCGCGCGGGTCGGAGCCGAAGAGGTCCCGGAGGTCCAAGACGAGCTCCCGCACCTGGTTCTCGCCGGGCGGGAGGTCGTAGCGCCGGGCCGGGAAGGCCCGCGTGAAGCTCGAGCGGGGCCAGCCGATCGAGAGGGCGTGCACGATGTTGTTGGGGTGCACCCGGAAGCTCCGCACGTCCACCGAGGCGACGTTCACCGTCTGGAGGAGTAGGCCGAGGTTGCCGCGGCTCGAGAGGAAGGTCCCTTCGCCGGGGAAGGCGATCGCCGGCTCCCGGTCCGGGAAGTACACGTCGCGCGAGGCGTCCTCGAGGAGCACCGTGTCCTCGGCCCCGCGGAGGCCGCGCCTCACGGTGAGCCGGTACCGGGAGCCCGGCTGGAAGTCGCCGTCGAGGACGACCTTCGACCACTGGATCGACGCCTGGAGGGCCACCGGCGGCTCCACCGAGAAGTAGTCCTCGAGCCTCGCCGGGCCCTGCCGGGGCGAGGCCGCCCCGCCCGGCGGCGAGCTCTGCTCGACCGAGACGGGGTTCGTGAAGTGGATCTCGAGGCTCGGTCTCCCGAGCGAGACCCGCGTGCCCTGGGCTCCGGTCAACCGGAGCACGTGGGAGAGCTGGACCTCGCGGCGCCGTTCCCTGGCCACCCCTTCGAGCCCGCCGCGCCCGGGCGGCGCGGGTCCGAAGACGACGGTGAGGCTCCCCGACGCGGCCTGGCACCGGAGCTCGACCGAGCGCGCGCTCGAGCCCTCGTGGACCACGAAGGGGACCTCGACCCCCCGGGCGTCGAGGAGCTTCAAGTGCGGCTCGAGGAGCCCTGGCTTCACGTCGTCGTTGAAGGCCAGGCGGAGCGTGGCCTGGAGGTCGCGCCCGAGCCCGGCCTGGGCGGCGTCGAGGAGGAGGAGCGGCTCCGTGGCGAAGGAGGAGCGGGTCGGGCCCTCGAGCGGGAGGCCCGGGAGGCCGATCTCCGGGGAGAGGACGATCTCGAGCTCCCGGGCGCGCGGGAGCGGGCGATCGGGCTCAAAGACGAGCTGGTCTGCCGCTCCCCAGCGCGCCCGGCCCGGGAGAGGGGGCTCGAGGCGGATGAGCCTCGAGGGGTCCGGGCGCCTGGCCGGGTCCTCGGGGGCCACGGCGCGCGAGAAGGTCACGTGGACCGCCTGCCGCGGCGAGGCCTCGCCCCGCGGCCAGAACGCGAGGACGCGAGGCCGACCCGGCGGCACCTCCTCCTTCCGGCCGCCGCGCGCCGCCTGGCCGATCCACCAGAGGCCCAGGGCGTTCAGGGCCCCGAAGAACACCAACAGGACGACGAACCGGCTCGACGTGAGCCCCCGCGATGGCCCGGGATGCGATGCTCCCCGGGCCGCCTCCTCTGACGGCGCAACCATACCAAGGACCCTCCGCTTCTCTTCTTTTCCAGCGACCGGCGACTCTCTTCACTTACCAGCGCGCTCGAGGGTAGGTGACAGTATAGCGCGCGAGCCGAAGGAGGCAATGGGCGAGGCGCGCA
>JACQVW010000518.1 GCA_016209535.1 Planctomycetota bacterium
GCGCTCCTCGATGAGGCGGCCGTCCAGATCATAGTAATACTGGTCGTTCGAGTGGTTGTAGTAGGAGAACGCTGTCTGCTGCGAGACGAGCTGGCCCAGACCATTGTAGCGGAACGTGCCGTAATTGTAGCCGGACTGCGTGATGCTCACCAGGCGGTTCCAGCCGTCGTAGACGTACCCGCCTCCGTTGGCCTTGAAGTTCCCGTTCGAGTCGTAGGGGTACCCGTCGAGCTCGTTCTGGTAGTTGACGGCCGCGGTCCAGTTGTTCGACTGGTCAAGGGTCCAGGACCGAGTCTCCGCCACGCACCCGCTCGTGAGCTGGCAGGTGGGCGAGCCGGTCCCGCGGCAGCCGCGCTCCCAGAGGAGGAGGCGCCCGAGGCCATCGTAGGTGTACCTCTCGTCAAAGGGGTACTGGGCGCTCGGGCACGTCCCGCAGTAGGTGTTCGCCTTCTCCTCCCGGAAGACCGCCTGGGAGTCTTTGTTGTAGCAGTAGCCGTATTCGACCATGTTGCTCGGGTACGTGCCGAAGGCGCCCCCGTAGAGACGGATCGTCTCGACCCGCCCGTAGTCATCCGGCGTGCGGTAGTAGACGGAGCCCGATCCGCCGAGGGTGCGCTCGACCACCCGGCGCAGCCCCTCGTAGCGCTCGGTGAAGACTGGCGAGCCGGCCTTCGTCTTCCCGGCCGGCCTGTTGAGAAGGTTCGGCACCGTGCCCGAGTAGCTCTCTGTGTAGAGGGTGCCGTCGGGGAAGGTCGTGGAGGCGAGCCGGAAGCTGGGCGTGGCCGGCTGAACAGGGCGCTGGAAGCTGTAGAGGACGAAGGGAGCGCTCGAGGAGAGGCCCGTCGGGTCCTGGATGATCTTCGTGACCTCGCCGTAGGGCCCGTGCTGGAAGAGGACAAGGTTCCGGCCGATCGAGCCCGCGCCGTAGCTCGCCACGGTGAGGAGCCGGCCGAGGCCATCGAAGGTGGACCGGATCGAGACCACGAAGCTGTCCACGCCGGCGCCGATCGCGCTCAGGGAGTCATCGGTGACCCGCCCTTCGACGTCGCGCGTGATGCTGTGCTGCGTGCCGTTCTGGTCCTTCCGCCAGACGAGCTCGCCCTGGCGGTTGTAACCGAAGGTCTCCTGGTCGGAGGGGCTCGCGCTCGGGTTCCCCGTGAGGGGGTCGGGGTGGCGGATCCGGTAGAGGGGATCCGCGGACGTGATCGTCGAGGAGTCCGTCCCCTCGGTGACCCCGAACTCGTAGGCGGTGTGCTGGGGCTTGGAGACCAGGCCTGAGCCCCCGAGGACCAGGTTGACCGCGGTCATCTGGGTCACGCGGCCCATGGCGTCGTACTGGAGCTGACGGACACGGTTCTTGTCGAGGGCGACCGCCAGGGGGTCGTGGTTCTCGGTGACCTGGGTCACCCGCCCCAGGCCGTCATAGTCGTAATGGGTCACGTGCTGCGCCGGGCTTGTCACGTCTCGCGCCCAGCCCGACTCGGGATCGTATGCCGTCAACTGGAGGAGCGCAAGCGGGTCGGAGTAGGTCGGCGGCGTCGGCTGCCAGGCGGGCGGGCTCTTCCCGTAGTCCGCCTCGTGCGTCTCGCGGTCGAGGGTGTCCCGCCAGTAGAGGGTGGCAGAGAGGCGGGAGTAGCTCGAGCTCAGGCTGCTCAGGAGACCCCTGGCCGTGTCGGGGGCCGAGGGGAGGCGAGAGTACGACTTCACGAAGCGCCGGTGCCCCGCGGGAGTCAAGTCCAGGTGCACCTCCTCGACGACGATGTCATCGGTGAGGTCCAGGGCCCACCCGGTCTCGCCGTCAGGGTCCACGCTCGTGGTGTGGCGGAATGCCCTCCCGAGGCCGTCGACCTCGATCTTCGAGTAGACGGTCCCGTTCGCGCGGTGCTTGACCAGGATGCCGCGCTTGTCGCGCCAGAGGCGCTCGGGGATGTGCTTCGCGGGGTCGAGCGTGGGCCCGCTCACCTCGTAGACCCGGGTCTCGAGGCGGTCTTGCCACTCGTCGTAATCGCTCTCCACGTGCGACTTGAGCTCGCTCGGGTCCGGCGCGATGTCGGGCGCGGGGGCTTCGGGGTCGACGCTCGTCGAGTCGAAGACCTCCGTGACCGTCTCCTGGCCGATCTCGTCGTAGGTGCTCTTCGTCACGCGGTAGCGGGGCGGCGGCCCGGCGCTCGCGAGCACGATCTCCGTCGTCACCCGGTCCCGCCAGTCGTGGAAGAGCCAGGTCTTCCGGGGCGGGTCATTCGGAACGCCGGTCTCGCGATCCACGCGGGTCACCTTGCCGTTCCCGACACCGTGGACGGTGCCTCCGTCCGGAGCATCGTAGACGCGCGTCTCCACCACCCGGGCGTTGGCGCCCGAGGTCCCGACGCTCGTCTGCCAGACGCGGCCCAGGTCGTCGCGGGCATAGAAGGTCCTCGTCCCGACCGGGTTCTCGACCTCGCTGGGGCGGCCCAGGGAGTCGTAAAGGTAGGTCGTGTCGTTGTAGGGCGATCCCGGGTTCTCCGGGTCCACCAGCTCCTTGACGACCTGGACGGCGCCCGCGTCCGTGTAGCTCGTCTCGCCCCGCAAGTAGAACTTCCACTTGGCAGTCTCGGCGACCTGGCCCAGGTTGGCGAGCGAGGCGTCCCAGTCGTCGCGCACGTTCGAGTCGCGCCCCTGGGTCAGGTACGCGAGCCCGCTTGCCACGGGCTTGTCGTGCAGGGTCGGGTCGGTCACCGCGATGTGGGTCGGCCCCTCCGGCGCGGCGCCCGCGGGCTTCGATGTGTAGTAGAGCGTCACCTGCTCGCCGCCGCTCAGGCTCTCGTAGACCCACTCCTCGCGGCGGCCATCGGGCCCGGTCTGCGCCGTCCGTCGCGCGAGCCCGTCGTGCTCGAAGGCGGTCGCCGCGTTGATGGGGGGCGCGGTCGCGTTGCGGTGGAAGTCCCACTGCCCCGTGAGCATCGGCACCGGCTCGGCCCCGGCGGGCGGGCTCGTGGTGTCGATGTCCCCCCAGGTCTTCGTCGGGAGGCGCGTCGCGGGGTCGTAGACCGTGTGGTGCACGTATCCCTCGCCGTCCTCGTGCCAGTTCCTCAGGCAGTCCTTCCGGAAGTGCTCCCACTCCTCGACCGCGGGGCGCGGCGGCTCGCCGCCGTAGCTGTCAAGGGCCGGGTGGGTCGTCTTCCGGACCCACAAGGCGAGCGGCTTGTCGGAGTAGAACCAGTTCGCGTACGTGGTCGAGATGCCCGGGCCGCCCTCGGGGTACACCGTGGACTCCACGAGGAAGTAGGCCTTCTCGCTCCCGCTCGTGCGGAGCTGCCACTTGACCTTGGAGAGAGGCACAGCCGTCGCGCCCCCGTCCCAGGCCTGGACCTCAAGGGACCGGTAGGTCACGGGTCCTGGGTCGGTCCACTCGGTGTAGAGGTACCGGGTCGCCAGGCCGCTCTGGAGGGAGATGCTGGGCGAGTAGTCGGGGTTGATGCCGATCGACGCCACGGCCTCGGGAGAACGAATCTCCGTGGCCCGCGCAAGGGTGTCGTAGGTCCAGGTCCAGCACCACGTCCGCTTCCCGCTGGGCCCCAGGGGCGGAGCGTTGGACTGGGTGAAGCGCTCGGCGATCTTCTGTCCGTAGGAGTTGTGCCAGATGAGCTTCTCCGGCGCCTCCGTGGCCCCCAGGCCGAGGGGCAAGGTCACCTTCACCATGTAGCGCCACACGTTCAGATCCTCGGCCGGCGGCGGGCTCGAGTTGAAGTGGTACTCGTAGAGGTGCTCGCCGTCGGCCCCGCTCCCGCCGCAGCCACCGCAAGTGCCGCGGAGGATGACCTTGCTCACCCGCGTCCGGTTGTCGGGGTTGGGCTCGGCCGCGTCGGCGTAGTACTCGTACCGCTTGTCCACGTAGGCGGACACCGTCGCCCACGGCTCGTTGTGGATGTTGAGGGTGGGGTTCGCGGCCTGGAACCGCCTGGAGGAGTACGGCCCGATCACCGCGCGGAGCTGGTAGGGGTGCCCGGGGAGCTGAGAGCTCCAAGGTGCGGTGTAGTACCGGAACGCCCAGTTGAGGGTCTTGCCGCCTTCCTCCTCGGTCCCCGTCGGCGTCCACCTGTCCTCGATGCCCACGAGGTCCCACCGGCTCGCGTCCTGCTCGGGCCCGTCGGGGGCGAGCTTGTGCTTGAGGGTGATCGTGCGGAAAGGGGTCGTGAGGGCGTTGTAGGTGACCTCGATCTTCGAGACAAGGCGAGGATTCGCCGGCTCGTAGGAGTAGGCCCACCGGAGGAGCAGGGTGCCGCTCGCATCCCGCTTCTCGACCGACGTTGTGAACTGCCCGCTCGTCGCGATCACCAACCTCTCGCCCCCTGGGGCGCGGACCTCCTTGAGGATCGTCGTCGTCGCGTCGAAGAGGTAGGCCTTGCCCGTGCCGTCGAAGAGCGTGTAGTCGCCGCCCGGGTAAGGGTACTGGTAGATGACCTCGTCGGAGCTGTGCTTCGATCCCTTCCAGCCGGCCGCGGGATCGAAGGGAGTCGTCCCGTTGTAATACTTCCGGTAGATGTGGGCGTTCCAGCGCACGTGGATGTTCCGCCCGCCCTGCGCCGTGTCGTGGAAGGGGATCCGCGGCCGGTCGAGGAACCAGCCGTTTCCCGCATCGGTCTCCAGGTTGCTCGGGTTCTCGAGGTTCAGATCCGCGGACAGCGGGTTCGTCTTGAAGCTCGGGCTCGCGTTCCAGGCGAGGCCGCCGGGGCAAGTTCCTGGTCCGCCGGCACCCTCCGGAGTGCCGAGCCTCGGCTCGCCGTCCTGGCTCGCGTTGGCCCCCTCGGGTTCCGCGTCACCGCCGCCCTCGGATCCTCCGCATGCCCCGACAAGGATCCAGGCGTCGCCCGAGCCTGCGCCCGCCCCGGGAGCCGAGAGCGCGTCGTCCTTCTCATGGAGGATGTCCGCACCGCTCGTCGTGGGCCCGAGCTGCGGCGGCCTCACCAGCATGCCCGCGGCGTCCAGATACTTCGGGCGATGGGTCCTGCCGCGGTGGTACGCCTCCTCGTGCTCCTCGAAGGCCGGCGCGTACTGGGCCAGGGCCCAACGCGACAAGCCCAGGAGACTCAAGGCGACCAGGACGCTCTTGCCGCACGACGTGATCCGCTTCCAGGACATAGGCTCTCCCCCTTCGCCCACACCCGACCCCACGACGGCTCTGTGTTGGCTCCCCCGACGCCTTGACCTACTTGTTGTCGTCCTACTTGCCCGCGATCGCGCTCTCGGCCGCCGCGTGCGCCGGGCTCCAGGGCGCGATCTCGGCCAGGGCGTCCCGGGCGATGCGCACCGTGTCGATGTCCCCCCGCTCGACCAGGTCCTTGAAGACCCCGGGGTTCTGGTCGCACGCCTCGAGGAGCGGGCTCTTCGCGGGCGCGGCCTCCCCGGCCGCCTTCTCGAGCGCCGCTATGAGCGCGTCCGTGGTCAGGGACTCCCCTGTCAAGACCGCGAGGAATGGGCCCGAGAGGCTCTGGATCACGACGGCCGGCAGCTCTGCCCTCGAGAAGCGCGGGATACGGGGCTCGTCGGGCAGGGTCTCCCCGCGCTCGATCGCGGCCTGGATCCTCGCCTCCCGCGTCTCCTCACGGGCCTTGAGCTCGTCCTCCGTCAGGACCGGCTCGTCAGGCACGGGCACGATCACGCCCGTGAAGGCGTCCATGAGCCCCTGGACCTTCGCGTCCTCGAGGACCAAGTTCACGCGGTCCAGGGCCTCCCGGTCCGGCTCGGAGACGAAGACCTTCACGAGGGGCCTTCCCGTGAAGCTCGCCCGCTCCAGGCCGCGCTGGAAGCCGACCTTGAACGGCCCGACGTCGTGGACCGCGGGCTCCGGCGCGGTCTCCGGGAGGAGCAGCGTGGTGAGGCATGCAACACACGCGACCAAGGTCACGATCACAAGCTTCATGGGCCGACTCCTCGGCGATGGGGTTCGCCTTGTTGCCCTCGCGGCCGCCCCTCTCCAGGCGCGCCGCGATGGGCTTCCTATTGAGATGGCGCCGTTTCTCGGGTAGCGTCTCATGAATCCTGAAAAAAAGTTGTGCCGGGGCCCGGTGGCGGGAGGCCGGGAGGCACGGTCGGCGACGGAGGGAGGAGGGATATGCATGGCAGCTCCCACGGAGAAACGGCAAGCACGGCGCGGAGCACAGGAGCACAGGAGCACAGGAGCACAGGAGCACAGGAGC
>JACQVW010000528.1 GCA_016209535.1 Planctomycetota bacterium
ATGAGTTCGTCGTGCTTGATCGTTCGCATGCGCAGGTCAGCGCCACCAGGTGCCGCACTCGCCGAGACGATGACGGCCGGGTTTACCTCCGTGTTCTTCACGGCATGAAAGACCACGTTCTCTTGCAAGATCTTGTCGTCCGCGAAGGCGGTGTCGCGGGCGTCGAATACGTGGACTCGGCGGAAACGCATCTCCCGCAAGAAGTATCGGCGAAATGGCTCGAAATAGGGACCGTTGCAGAAGCTCCTCGGGGTAATCGCTACCATCTCTCCGTCAGGCACCAATAGTCGCGCGGCAACGGCCACGAATCCTGTGTACAGATTGGTCGTCTCCAGTCCGATCGAGCGAAGCAGCGACCGTTCCCGAGATTCCGTGCGAATCTTCCGGTAGGGTGGGTTCAGAATGGCGCAGTCAAAGCGCTCCTGCTCACCACGTGCGAAGAGATCGCCGGCGATAGTGCTTGGACCTGCCTCCAGGAAGTCATCGTCCACAAGGCGCGCCTGAAACGAAACTCCGATCTCCTCGCAGGCAACTCGGCAACGCTCCAGTGTCTTTCGCAGGTAGCCGACGAGTAGGGGATCGATCTCGTAGGCCGTGAGAGCGATGCGGGCTGGGCGCTTGGGGCGCTGGCACACCGCGACTACCAAGGCTGCACCCAGAGAGCCGGTTCCAGCACCAGGGTCAAGGATGCGAAGCTCGGACTTCCTGCAGTCGAACATGCTGGCCATGAAGGTGGCGATCGGGCTGGGGGTCAGGAATTGCCCCATCTGGGCACGACGCCGGGGATCCAGACACGCCGAGGCCTCCTTGCGGACGTCATCGACTGCCAGCAGCAGCGACTCGGCCCCGCCGGAGGCAGCCTCCCGAAGCCCATTCTTTCGTGCGTTGGTCATACTTGCTGTGTGCTCGCCATCGTTGTCCCGCTAACGCTCGGCATCAGCGGCGGCGCGAAGCGCCGTCCGCTGATGCCGTTGTTAGCTGGCTTTCGTTCGGATTCGTTCACGTAATTGCTCCACGGTAAGCGGCGGGTCTTCCCGGTGCAACATCAGAAGGCTGCTCCTGGCTTCGGCCGGCTGCACGGCCTCGGGCCGGGGGGTCACCTGCTGAGATAGACACCCAGTCTCCGCGGCGGCTGGCTTGCATCAAGGGTTTTTTGGCGTCCATGACGCTCACCTTCCCCTCGCGAAGCGGGCCTCTGCTTCCTCGATCAGGACCGAGCTGGGGTGTTGTTCCTTCATTTGCCGCAGGAGCTCGCGCGCGAAGGCGGGGTTCCCCTCGCGGAGCGCCTCACGCACGCGGCTCATGCAGTAGACCGCCCCGGGGTCCCCGCCTTCCTCGGCGAGGACTTCCTCGATGGGTTTCACCTGGGCCGGCGGCTTTTCCTCTCGCTTGGCGACGGGCTCCGTGGCCGTGCGCGCGGCCACGGACGCCGCGGCGAGCCCGGGGCCGGCAGGCCCGGAGCGCCTACGGGATATCCAGGCACGCGCGGAGAGCCTATTGGCGAAGCTCCTCGAGCACGCATGCCTCCACCCTGCCCCCTGCGGCGCTGACCGCGCGCTTTCTTCAAGGGTGCGCCCGGGTGAGATGGCACGCCGAGCGTTCGATGGCTGGGCCTGTGTCCTCAGTGCCTTCGCCCGCCCGGAGTGGGCCCGCCGCAAGCGGCGACCGTGGGAGGTGGCCTGCGTCGCGGCTTGCGGGCTGACCAACAAGACCATCGCGGAAGGGCTGAGGTTGAGTCCACGCACGGTGCAGGCACACCTCCGACAGGCCCACCAGATCCTCGGCACCAGCTCGCGCGATGAGCTGCCGGGCAAGCTCGCGGGGCCTGACTTTCAGCCCCTTCCTCCGCCCGGCACCGGGCCAGGGAAGAACTGACGGGGAGGCGATTTCGACCGCACGGTCTACGGTCAGGGCGCCATGCGGCTCTGCGGTGGCGTCTTCTGCTGTATATTGGTGGCTCCCCCGCGGCACGCACCATGGCTCCCATCTCCCTGACGCCCCTCGAGGACCTGCTCCTCGGCCACATCGAGCGCCAGCTCGGCCTCGGGGAGGAGAGGATCCGCGAGACCCCCTTCTTCCGCATGGCCCTCCGCGAGGTCCTCTACGACACCCGCTTGAGCCCCGAGGAGGACGCGGTCCGGCGCCAGGGCGAGGGGAAGGCCGAGGGCGAGATCCTCCGAGAGCTCATCGCCGCCCGCGTGCAGCGCGCTCTCGATGCGCTCTCCGAGGACTGCGCGCACCTCTACGACACGGACGCGCCGGCTCGAGGGTCCCGCATCGCGCTCCCCGCGGGAGAGCTGGAGAGGCTCCCGCCGGCGAGCGACGTCGAGCGGGTCCTGAGGGGCTGCCTCGCCAAAGGCCCCCTCACGGCCACGGTGCCCGAGGGCCTCGACTCGCTCTTCTCGCGCGCCCTCGGAGCCGCGGCTGCGGTCGCGGGCGAGGCCGAGGCGGGCGGGCTCGCTCCGGGCGAGCTCCTCGGGGGCAAGTACCGCATCTTGCGCCGGATCGGGAGGGGCGGCTTCGGCGCGGTCTACGAGGCCCGCGACGAGTCGCTCGACAGGCTCGTCGCCATCAAGCACGTGAGCCCCGAGGGGGCGCGCCGGTCGCGAGGCGGCCTCTCCCTCAAGGAGGAGGCCCGGCGCATCGCCAAGCTCAGCCACCCGAACATCGTCGACTGGAAGTTCTTCGATGAGCGGGAGGACGGCTCGTACTACTTCGTCATGGAGCTGCTCGGGGGGGAGGACCTCGAGGCGACGATGGCGCGCGAGGGGCGACTGCCGCCTCGCCGGGCGGCGCGCATCCTGCTCCAGGTCCTCGACGCCCTGCGCTCTGCCCATTGCCTCGAGGGCGGCGGGTGCGTCCTCCACCTCGACTTGAAGCCGAAGAACGTGGTCCTGCTACCCGGGAGGCCCTTCGGCGACGGGGAGCGCGTGAAGGTCATCGACTTCGGGATCGGGCAGTACATCGGCGGACCCGAGGACACGCGGACCGCGACCGTCCTCCGGGAGACGGTCGCCGCGGAGACGGTCGCTCGAGAGGCCGCAAGCGTGCATCCCTCGGCCCCTGCCCTCGAGGCCAGGAGCACGCCGCGCTGCAGCGCCTGCACCCCCGAGTACGCATCGCCCGAGCAGTGCCGCCACATCTACACGAGCGAGCCCGCCGAGCCCCTCGACGGCCGCTCGGACATCTACTCGCTCGGCGTCATGGGCTTCCAGATGCTCGGCGGCGCGCTGCCGTTCGAGGACCCTCCGAGGCGCGACGACTACGCGCGCCTGCACCGGAGCGCCGAGCCCAGGAGCCTCGCGTCCCTGGGCGTCGAAATCCCGCAGCCTCTCGCGCGCTTCATCGAGAGGTGCCTGAGGAAAGACCGCGCCGAGCGCTGGGAGAGCGCCGACGCCGCGTACCGCGAGCTCAAGCGCATCGCGGAGGCGCTGCCCGAGGTCTCGCCCGAGGCGGCGCCGCTCCCGGAGCCGAGACTCTGCATCGTCCCCGAGCCGATGCGGGCGGAGGAGGGCGTCCTCCTGCGCGCCGAGGTGCACGGTCTTCCCGAGGGCGCTCCGCTCCGGCTCGAGGCGCGGTGCGAGCCCGGGGGCGGAGCCTGCTTCCTCGGGCCGGGTGCGGTCTACGAAGGGCCGGCGCCGGGACCGGCGCCGATCTGCTTCCAGCTCCACGCGCTCGCGCCCGGCGCGCTGCGCATCGCCGTTGAGGCCTGCGCCCTCGGCCAGCGGTCGCTCGGGACGCTGGAGGCCGCGGTCCTGCCTCCCGCCACGCTGCGCTTCGCCGGCAGGGCGAAGGAGACGCGGAGGATCGCGCAGTGGTTCGACGCGCCGGGCAGCGGACTCCTGCTCGTGCGAGGGGAGTCCGGCGTCGGCAAGAGCCGCCTCGCGGCCGAGGCCGCCATCGATGCCGCGCGCCGCGGCGCGGCGATCCTCTTCGGGCGGGGCAGGAAGACGTTCCGCTCGCCCCTGCAGCCCTTCCGGCAGGTCGCCCTCGCCCTCCTGCACCAGGCCGAGGCCGAGGCGGACCGTCCCGGAGGCTTCGACCTCCTCGAGGCGCTGCTCCAGGACCGGCTGAGCGGCGAGGGCTACATCGCGGAGTACTTCACGGCGTTCCTGCACGCGGGCTCCATCTCCGCCGAGCAGAAGTCCATGCTGCCCTACTACTGGCTCCGCCTGCTCCACCGCACCGCGGGGGAACGCCCGATCCTCGTCGTCCTGGACGACCTGCAGTGGGCCGACGCGGAGACGGTGAGCCTGCTCCTCGGGCTCCTGAGCCTCGCGCACCAGAGGAAGGCGCAGCTCAAGGTCCTCGCTGCCGTGCAGCCCTTCGGCCTCGCGGCGGAGGAGGCCGAGACGGTGAGTGCCCTCGAGACGGCCGTCCGCGACCTCCAGGCGGACAAGGTGCCCGCGGTCACCCTCGACCTGCGGCCCCTGGAAGCCGCGGACCTCGACTCCCTCCTCGACTCCTTCTTCCCTGGGAACGCCTTCCGCCGCGACGTTCCCTGGATCTACGAGAGGCTCCGGCGCAAGACGGGAGGGAACCCGCTCTTCGCGGAGTGGGTCCTCAAGCGCCTCGCCTGCGAGCCCGGCGCCGCCGGCCGCGCCATCGACGGAGAGGGCGCACGCTGGCAGCCGTCGCTCGCCCTCACGCCGGAGCGGTTCGATGACTTCGTGCCGGAGGAGATCGAGTCGGTGCTCGACCAGCGGCTGGCCGGGCTCCCCGTGAAGGCGCTGGAGGTATGCCAGATGGCGGCGGCCATCGGCGACCCCTTCGACCTCCGCCTCCTCGAGAAGCTGCTCGGGGACTCGGGCGCCCTGGACGAGACGCTCCCGTTCCTCGAGGAGCAGGAGATCGTCAAGCCCTCGAAGGACCCGGCGCTCTACCAGTTCGCGCACTCCGTGGTCCTCCACCGGCTGTACAGGAAGCTCGTGGGGAGGAGCCGCTGGAGGGCCGCCCGCCTCCACGGGAAGATCGCGGGGGCCATGGCGTCCGTCTACACGCCCCGCGAGCTGGAGGAGCACGCCCTCGTGCACGCCCACCACCTGATCTCGGCGGACCGCCGCCAGGAAGGCCTCGTGCTCCTCCTCCGGGGCGGGGGGCGCCTCCTGGAGCAGCAGCTCTACGCCTCGGCCCTCCCCCAGCTTGAGCGGGCCCGCGCTCTCGTGGAGGGAGGGGTCGAGATCGATGGCCCCGACCTCGCGCTCCTCCACCTCCGCCTCGGCAAGGCCTACGGTATCCTCGGCCGCCTCGACGACTCCATGGCGTCCCTCGAGGCCGCGCGGCGGACCGAGGAGGGCGCGAGCGGCGCCCTGGGGATGTCCGTGGAGCTCGCTAGAGGCTCGATCCTCGTCCACCGGGGGCGGCTCGAGGAGGCCGAGCAGATCTTCCGCTCGGCGCTGCGGGCGGACCTGCCCGACAACCAGCTCCAGGCCGCGAGCGCCTTGACCGGGCTGGCCGCGGTGAAGCGGCTGCGGGGCCAGCTCGAGGAGGCGCTGCGGGACCACCTCCTCGCGATGGGCCTGCGCGAGAAGGCCGGCGCCGACACGGAGGTGGCGAACTCCTGCGTCAACATCGGCAACACCTTCTGCGACCAGGGCCAGTACGAGGAGGCCGAGCGCGCCTACCGGCGCGCGATCCCGATCTTCGAGGCCCGGGGCCTCAAGAACTACCTCATCTACGCCCTCTCGGGGCTCGGCAATGTCCTCTTCCGGAGCGACCCGGCGCAGGCAGCGCGGTACTACGAGCGGGCGATGCGCCTCTGCCAGGAGACGGGGAACCGCGTCCAGTTGAGCGTCCTCTACTACAACCTCGGCGAGGTCTCTCTCGTGGAGCACCGCTACTCGGAGGCCCTGCGGGGGCTCGAGCTGTCCCTGGCCCTGATGGAGCGCGTGGGGCGCCGCGCCGGCGAGGCGGCCGCGCGCTCGAGGAAGGCCGAGGTACACTGCCTGCTCGGAGAGCACGAGGAAGCGTCGCGTGAGCTGGAGCGCGCACGCGACCTGGCGCGGTCCCTGGGCAGTCGCCTGGAGCTGGTCACGGCCGTCGTGCAGGGGGCCCGACTGGCCAGGGCCCGCGGGGACGCCGAGGGCGCGCGCAGGAGCCTCGAGGAAGCCCTGGCCCTCTCGCCCGAAGGCGTCGATGTCTACCAGCGGCTCCTCTGCGCGCAGGGGCTCGTCGAGCTGGGAGACCGCGGTCGAGCCCGGGCCTTGCTCGAGGAGGCCGCGAGGGCGCCGTCCCTCGCCTCCGAGCCGGACGCCGCCTGCCTCCTCGAGCACCTCCGCGGGCTCTCGAGCGACGAGCCGGCCGAGCGGCGGGCCCGCCTCGAGAAGGCCCTCGCGATCGCGAGCGAGCGCTACGCGGAGCTCCCGCGCCTCCTCTCGGACCTCGCGGTCCTCGTCGAGCCCGAGCGCTCCCGGGAGCTGCACACGCGGGCCGTGGCGGTCCTGAGGCAGCGGGCGGAGGGGATCGACGGCGAGGCGGCGAGGCGCCGGTTCCTGCTCGAGAACCGCGCCCACCAGGAGATCGCCGCGAGGGCGCGGGCGGCGGGGGTGGCGGTGAGCTTGTGAGGGAGCGGTTCGTGCAGCTCAGCCCCACGCACCTCGGCCGCCGCCTGGCTGCTTTCATCTCGCCTTCGGGCGGGATCACGGGACTCTCCGCTCAGATGGGGAGACGGCGTACCCGGATCCGGGCGTCCTCGATCACAACGATGCTGCCGGCATCGAGATCTACCTTGACCGAAGGCAGATGCCGCAACAGCAGGGGAAGCAATCGATCGGGCGACTTGAACCGGCATCGGAAGACCACGACCGACGGCTTGGACGCGCCGAGGATCGCCAGGATCGTTCCGAAGTCGACGTCCTGGGCAAGGAGGACACGGTCTTCTTGAGCGGCCTTGTCAAGGATGGGATCATCGTCAGCGCTGGCGAGCCCGAGGTCTCGAACATGCACGGCATCATGCCCCGCGGTGCAGAGGCCCCGGGCCATGCGCGGAGAGAGACTGTTGTCGACGAGAAAGCGCACCTACCCGGTCTCGATCGGAAGCTGCCGTTCGCGGACCGCTTCGGCCGCGTAGCTGAGTGCTTGCCGGATGTCATCGACCTCGAGGTCCGGATAGTCGGCCAAGATCTCGCGCTCGGTCTTCCCCTCGGCCACCAGGCCGACGACCGTCGCCACGGGGATCCGCAGCCTGCGAATGCACGGAATGCCTCCGAGCTGGGCCAGATCAACGGTGATGCGTTCAAACCGCTTCAACATGCCAGGAATTGTCGCCCAAGACCCCGTTTGGTCAAGCGTTCGAGGTCTCCAGCAGGCCGAGGACGAGGCGACCCGCCCTGGCCCGACCGAGCGCCCCCTGCTATCCTGCCCGCGGCCTCGAGCTCAACCCTCAACCCATTCCAACCCATCTCCAGCCATGAAACGACTCCTCGCGCCCCCTTTCCTCGCCTGTCTCGGCCTCGCCGCTAGCATCCCCGCCCACCGCCTCGCGGCGGAAGACGACTTCGCCCCGCCGCCCGACGAGCGCCAGCTCCCGAGGCGGATGCACTCCGCGATGAAGGAGCGCCCGCGCATCGCGGTCGGCCAGGAGCGCGCCGACCTCATCGGCGCCGACGACCGCGCCTTGCAGGCGGCCGTGGACTACGTGGCGGCCCTCGGCGGCGGGACGGTCGAGATCGGGCCCGGCACCTACGCTATGCGCGATTCGCTGCACTTGCGGCCGCACGTGACGGTGCTCGGCGTGAAGGGGAAGACGATCCTGCGCAAGGCCGCCGCCGTCTCCTCGCCGCTCGTGCGCGACGGGGACTACGGCGAGGAGCAGGTGACCGTGAAGGACCCCACGGGCTTCGAGGTCGGCTGCAGCGTGGCGGTCTGGGACAAGGGCTCCGGCGGCTTCCACACGACGGTCGCGCGCATTACGGGCCGGAACGGCAACACCTTCTCCATCGACAAGCCGCTCAACGCCGACTGCATGGTCGGGAACGGAGCGATGGCCGCGACCGTGTTCCCCGTCATCAGCGGCTACGACCTCGAGGGCTGCCGCGTCGCGGGACTGACCGTCGACGGCGACAGGGAGCACAATCCGCACCTCAACGGCTGCCGCGGCGCCGGCATATTCCTCTACCGCGCCCACGGCACCTTCATCGAAGACTGCGTGGTGCGGAGCTTCAACGGCGATGGCATCAGCTTCCAGCAGTCGAACGACGTGACGGTCCGCGACTGCGTCAGCGAGGACAACGCGTCCCTCGGCATCCACCCCGGCAGCGGCTCGCAGCGCCCGCAAGTCGAGAGGTGCGTGGCGCGCCGGAACGGCGAGGACGGCCTCTTCCTCTGCTGGCGCGTGCGCCACGGCGTCTTCCAGGAGAACGTGCTGGAAGGCAACGGGCGCTTCGGGATCTCGATCGGCCACAAGGACTCGGACAACATCTTCCGGCGGAACCAGGTCCGCTCGAACGGCGAGGCCGGCATCTGCCTCCGCAGCGAGACGGCGGCGATGGCCGGCCACCGGAATCGGCTCGAGGAGAACGTCATCGAGTCGAACGGCGTGGAGAAGGAAGCTCCCGGCATCCGCGTGCGCGGCGCGACGAGGGACCTCGAGCTCAAGGGCAACGTGATCCGCGACACCCGGGGCGAAGGCCAGCGGAAGCAGGTGGTCGGCGTGTTGATCGAGGAGGAGGCCGGCCGCGTCGTGCTCAAGGACAACGTGATCGAGGCGGAGACGAAGGTCGAGGACCGCCGGAAGCCAGCTCGGTGAAGGGCGCGTGTGCGCTCAGGGCCTGACCTCACCGCAGGCCCGGGCGCTCCCGGTGGCTGCGCGCAAGCCATGCGCGCGGGCCCGTAAGGGAGCTGTACGCTCCGCCGAGAAGGAATCCCGGTCACGCGCGCAGGCCGCTTCCGCTCAGGATGGTATGGAAGGTCTCTCGATCGTTGACGGGCTCCATCGAAGGCGCTAACGTGATGGCTCGGTCGAAGGCAAGCATTCCGGGTCACTTCTCCAGGGTCCTGAACGACGGGGCACCGATGCTGCGGACAAGCTCGATTCGCGTCACCGTCGCGAGCGTCCTCGCGCTCGCCGGGCAGGGCCGCCTCCACGCCCAGGCCACGTCCAGCGACGTCTTGAGCCTCTCCGCCGGCCGCGAGGGGGAGGCGATCAGGGCTCGGGTCTTCCTCGACGCGATCCAGGCGGGGGTCCAGGGCCTCTCGTTCGCGGTGTGCCACTCCACCGGGGACGTGCTCCTCGAGGACGCGCTGGTGGGGAGCGGCGTCCTCTCGATCACGGGAGGCCGGGGGGCGGAGTACCTGGCGGTGAGGACCGGGGCCTCCTCGGGGCAGGGCTTCGCGACGATGACGGCCGTCCTGGACTTCGAAGGGCGGACGGTCTTCCCCATCGGCAGCCACGAGGTCCTCGCGCTCCAGTATTCCCTGAGGCCCGGCGGGACGGGCAAGTCGCTCAAGTTCTGCGCGGCGGGCGAGCCGCCAGTGGAGACGTACGTGGTGCGGGAGGGCCGGGGAGCAGAGCCGACGGTCCGGCTCCTCGATGCAGGCGCAAGGAACAAGATCAGGGTGGGCGTCGTGAGCAGCACCTCGGGAGGCGCCTGGGTGCCGATCTACCTGACCACGGACCGCGAGGGGCTCACGGGCTTCACCGTTGTGCTCTGTCATTCCGGTGGCATCGGTGGCACCAGCGTGAGCTCCGTAGATGCCACTCCCGAGCTCCTCCCCTTCGGCCCAGGCCCACCCGAGCAAGGTGTGATCGTGGTGACGTGCGAGGGAGAGGAGGACCCGACGCTCGTGGGGGAGCCATCCGCTAGCCTCGCTTATAATGACCTCTGTCCAATCGGCCTTGGGAGTTGCCTTGGGAACGCGGGCATCCGAGTTTCCGTGCAGCTCGAACGCCCTCTCCCGAGGGTCACGGACCTGCCAGTGCTCCACATTTCGTACGGTGGGGCATCGAGCGCCATTCGCCCCTGCCAGGTCGGGCGGGACGTCGAGTGCGGGCTCTCCTTCTTCGACCCATGCTCGAACACCGAGGACACCGTCACCGCGCTTCGTTTCGGGGAGGAGACGGTTCTCCCCGAGGTGCAAGCCGGGGCCGTCAACATCACGACCACCGGCGTGGTCGCGGGTTACCTCCTCAAGGACGTGTCTGTCGCCAGCCCGGACCCTTTGGATGTGAAGGTCTGGTTGTTCCAACCCTTCTCGTCCGACCGGTCCCTACGCGCCTTCGAGACATCCGTAGCCTTTGATCCTGCGCTCTTCGAGGTCGTGGAGGAGCCCTCCGTGGAGGACCACCGGGCCAAGGGGCTCGTCGACTGGATGAAGTTCGAAGGCTCCCCGGTGACCGAGACGAGAAGATACGAGGAAGGATACTTCATCCACTTCCTCGACTTCGGCCAGTGCGGCACCTCGACGGGGAGCCTCTGCCAGCCTATCTCCCTCCTCAAGTTCTGCCTGGCGAGGAAAGGCATCCCCGTGCCGGGAGGCCTGACGGCGAAGGTGGCCGGCGGACCGTTCCCGCTCCGATTCCAGTCCGCCGTCGTGGGTGGTCGCATCGTGGCCGTGAACCGTTACCAGGACCTCTATCTCCCGTTCTTCGACTGCGAGCCTCCCACAACCAAGACGCCTCGGCTCACCCACGGCTCCCTCACCATCGCCGACTCGAAGGTCGCCTTCTCGATCTCCTCGGCGGATGTGCAGGTCTTCGAGCCGGCCTCGATCGCCGTCTCGCTGGAAGCGCCCGTGCGCGGCATCCGGGGCATCGAGTACACCGTCCGGCACGACCCGAAGTTGCTGTCGGTCGAGCGGCTCGAGACCTCGCCGGCGCTCGTCGCCCTGAGGCCCGTCTCGTCGAACTTCGAGCAGCTCCCGGACGGCTTCACCCACACGGTCGTCCTCGACGCCGCGAGGACCCTGGGCCCGACCCAGGGGGTCCCGCTCGCGCTCGTGGACTACAGGCCCGTGGGCGCCGCAGGCGCGTCGAGCCGCGTCGAGGTCGTCACGTCGAGTGACCGGCGGCCCGTCGTGGCCTTCCCCGTGGGCGGGAGCCTCGTGGCCTACGTGCCCATGAAGAACCTTGCGGGCGAGGTCCACGTGAAGCACGACCCGACCCTCCTCGGCTACCGGATCGCGGGCGGGCGGGTGCCGCCCGGCGGCACGCTCGTCGCCTCGGTGCTGCTCGATGCGGGGGCCCGCGGCGTGCGCACGCTCCGCGGCACCTTGTGCCACGACCCGGCGCTCGCGGTCCTCGACCCCGCTTACCTGGGCCAGGACGCGCGGCAGCTTGGCGCGGCCCTGGCGGGGGTCGCGGGGCTGGAGCACTCGCTCGTCGCGCGGGCCGCGGGCGACGGCGTCGCCTTCGAGGCCCGCTGGAGCGGCGAGGGCCTGCCCGCGGCCCAGGGGCAGGAGCTCTTCCGCGTGGGCTACCGGCTCACGGGCCGCTACGGCGACGCGCTGCGCCTCGAGCTCTGCGAGGCGGAGCCGGCGGGGGCCGGCGGCGCACTCCAGGGCGGCGGAGGAGAAGGCGAGGGCGGCGACGACAGCGGCGAGCAAGGCGGCGGGGGCGGCGAGGTGGAGGTGAGGAGCCTCGGGGGCGGCGCGGCGGTCCTGACCGACGAGCTCGCCGCGTCGATCTCCCCCGCGGACACGCCCCCGGGCCTCAAGGCGGTCGCGGTGACCGAGCTCGGCTGGCGGTGGGGCCTCGCGGAGGGGTCGAACGTCGTGCGCCACTACGGGACCGACGGCCAGCCCTTCGGGCCCGAGATCGCGCTCGACGCCGAGCCGCGGCGCGTCGCGAACGGCGGCGAGGGCTGGGCCTGGGTCTCCTACCCCGGGCACGTGGCGATCCTGCGATTCGACGCTCTCGAGACGACGGTCCCCGTGGGCGGCGAGCCGCACGGGATCGCCGCCGACCGCGAGAGGAACGCCTGGGTGGCCGTGGCGGGCGAACCGGGACGGCTCCTGCGGATCGCGCGCGACGGCCGGGTCCTGCGGGACGTCCCCCTCGGCCCGGGCCGCGGCGAGCCGCGAGAGCTCGCGATCGACGAGGAGGGCGGCATCTGGGTGGCCTACGAGGGCCTGGACGCGCTGAGCCGCGTGGCCCCCGACGGCGCCCTCGTGCGCCCGGCCGCGGCGCGGATCCCCTCCGGGAGGCCCGCGGGTCTCGCCGCGGACGGCCGCGGGACGATCTGGGCGAGCGACGCGGGCGAGCGCGCCCTCGTCGCGTTCCACCTCAGGGGCATCGAGAAGCGCCGGGTCGCCCTCGAAGCCGAGCCGGCGGACGTCTCCGTGGACGGCGCCGGCAGCCTCTGGACCGTCTTGAAGGGGGAAGGGGGCGGGCGGCTCGTCCGGATCGATCTGCGGGAGGATGGCCACGACGTTGTCGACGCGGGGCCGTCCTCCACGCTCCACGGAGACCGCACGGGCCTCGCGACGCTGCGCCTGCTCCTCCCCGAGGAGGACAACGACGAGGACGAGATCCCGAACCTGGTGGAGGTCAAGAACGCCTCGGATCCCCTGGACGCGGCCGATCCCCCGGCGGAGCGGAGCGTGCCCCCGGTGAGGCGTCTCGCCGCGAGCGTCCTCTCGGTGCGGCTCGGGCCCGGCGGGATCGAGAACAAGGTCGGCGTCTCCTGGGTGAACGCCGCGGCGTACACGGGCCACGAGGTGAGGGTGGACGGAGTCGTGGCGCTGGCCGGTGGGCCCGGCGAGGCGACCTCGGCAGTCCTCGAGGCGGTGCGGCCCGGCCCGGCGAGGGTGTCGATGACGTCGTTCCTGGCGGAGCGTTCCTCGCCGGAGTCCTCGACGGCCGTGCAGGTGGGCCCCGGGGCGGCGGTGAGGGTCGGGGAGCTTGACGACCTCGAGGCCGTGGACCTGGCGGTGGACGAGGCCGGCGGGAGGCGGTACGTCCTCGACGGCCGCCGGAACGAGGTGCTCGTCCTCGACAAGGAGCTCGTCCCCCTCGAGCGATTCGCCGTGCCGCCGCCCTTCGGCGGCGACCTGAAGGTGCTCGCTGGCATCGCCTTCCGCCCGCCGGGAGGGGCCGGGGGCGCTGGCGGCGCGGAGGGCCGCGGCGCGGACGGTCGGGGGGCCGGCGGGGCCGGCGAGGGGAGCCTCGTGATCCTGGACGGCTCCGCAGGGCGGTACGTGGAGATCACGACGCTGGGAGCGCTCGCTGCCGGACCGTTCGAGGTGCCCTTCGCCGCGGGCGGCGCCTTCTTCGAGAAGCTCGAGTACGGAGAGCCGGGGGGCGAACCGACGCTCTTCACGATCGCGCGCGGCCCGCAGAACGACTGCATCATCTTCTTCCGCTTCGGGGGCGCGGGCCCGGCGAGCGAGGTGGCGAACCCGCTCGCGGGCACCGCGCGGCTCACCCTGGGAGGGCTCACGTACCTGCCGGGGGGCGGCGAGGAGAGGCTCTGGATCGCCACGGGCCTCGAGGGCGAGGTGCTGCCGCGGCTCGTCCTCGGCGTGCCGCTCGACGGCGCGGGCTCGGTGGAGAAGATCTTCCTGAGCGTCTTCGAGCAGCCGGGAGGCATACCGGCGCTTCGCGGAGTCGAGCTCTCGAGCGTCAACGGGGACCTCTTCGCGCTCACGAGCGACCGGAGGCTCCACCAGCTCAGCGACTTCGGGGTCTCCGGGGAAGGCGAGGCTCCGGAGATCACGCAGGTCGCGGCGGGCGCGGGAGGGGGAGGG
>JACQVW010000066.1 GCA_016209535.1 Planctomycetota bacterium
ATCCCGGCCGACGAGGTCCGGAAGGCCCTGGAGGCCGAGCTGGGCGCGCTCGAGAGGCGCGAGGCACGCGTCGCCCGTCGCCCGGCGCGGGCCCGGGAAGGGGCCAAGCCGCGCGACGTGAAGGCCGCCTGGGACCTCGACGCGCGGCACCACGTCGAGTGGTATCCCATCCCTCACGAGACCCCCGCCGACCGCGCCGCGGCCTGGGCCCTGGCGATGCTCCTCACGGCGCGCCTCCAGGGCGAGGCGGCGCTCTCCGGCGCGGGCGCGAGGGCCCTGGCGACCGCCGACCTCCTGTCGCCGGCGGGCCGCTTCCTCGCCGTCAGCGCGTCGCTCCCGGCGGGCGCCGACGTCGCGAAGGTCCGGGCGGCCATCCGCTCCGCCATCGACCGCGTCCTCGAGCCCTCCTCGACGGTCCCGAGCGCCGATGCCTTCCTGCGCCAGATGGCTCAGCAGGCCGGCGCCCTCCCGGACTTCCAGCTCCTGCGGAAGCAGCTCGCGGGCCAGCCGATGGCCGACGTGCTCGAGGCCCAGGCGGTCTTGACCATCGCCCACCAGGAGATCTCGACGGGCCTCGCGCGCGCCGAGCTGGCGAAGGCGCTCCGCGGCCTCAAGGCGCAGGACCTCGAGGCCTTCGCGGCGAAGAACCTGGGCGCCGCGCGGCGGTCGACGCTGCTCCTCGAGCCGGCGGCGGACGAGTGAGCTCGGGGGGCTCACACCCCAGCGCTGACGACGGCCGGAGCCCTCCGCCGGGCCTCGCCAGGGCGCGCCACGAGCCTGCGCCGGAAGCGCAGGTGCCTGAGGCGAGTCCACTCGACGAGGGGCCGCCACACCGCGTGCGTGAGCCCGAGGCGGATGAGCCAGTACCAGAGCCGGTTCGAGCGCTTGTAGAGGTAGGACATGCCGAGGTAGGGGAGCACCGCCGCGGGGTCCTCCGGCCGCCTCCGCCAGATCGAACGGTGGGAGAAGAGGCGCTCGTAGCACCCGGCGTAGCCCCGGGCGAGCTCCTCCGGCGCCATGCGCCGCGGCCGGAACACCACGTGGGCGGTGTCGTAGAGCGACCAGTCCCTGTGGAGGAGCCGCCCCTCGCGCTCCATCTGCTCGAAGAGCGGCGTCCCGGGGTACGGCGTGAGGATGTGGAACGTCGCGCACTCGAGGCGGTTCGCCTCGATCCAGGCGACCGTCCGCTCGAAGACCTCGGGCCCGTCGCCGTCGAAGCCGAGGACGAAGCTGCCGTTGACCTGGATGCCGTTCGAGTGGAGAAGCGCGACGCGCCGGGCGTAGTCCTCGGGGCGCGGGCTGCGCTTCCCGGAGCCGGCGATGTTCTCGGGCGAGAGCGACTCGAAGCCCACGAATACCCCCGTGCACCCGGCCAAGGCCATCTCGCGGACCAGGGCGGGGTCGTCGGTGACGTCGATGGACACCGCGGCGCTCCAGATCTTCTCCAGAGGCCGGAGGGCCCGGCAGAGCCGGCGCAAGTACTCGGGGCGGGAGCCGAGGTTGTTGTCGGTGAAGACCGCGTAGGGCTGGCCGTCCTCCTCCATCTCCCGCGCGACTTGCTCGGGGTCGCGGAGCATGTAGGGCATGTGCAGCCCCTCGGTGGCGAGGTAGCAGAACGCGCAGCGGTTGTGGCAGCCTCGGGTCGCGATGAGACTCGTCGTGGTGAGGAACTGCCCTCGCGGCAGCAGGTCGCGCCGCGGGGCCGGATCGTCGCGGTAGGGGGCGAGGTAGCTCCCCTCGTAGCGCGGCTGGAGCGCGCCCGCCTCGACGTCGCGCAGGATGCGGCCCCAGAGCTGGACCCCCTCGCCCACCGCGAGGGCATCGGCGTGGGGAGCGCACTCCTCGGGACACGACAGGACATGGAGCCCGCCGAGCACCACCTTGGCGCCCCGCTCGCGGTACCAGCGGGCCAGCTCGAAGGCCCGCTTCGCGAAGGTGAGGTGCACCGTGATGCCCACGACCTCGGGGAACGGCAGCCACGGCGGCGGGCCCTGGAGGAGGTTCTCGTCCCAGCACGAGACCGTCCAGCCGGGCGGCGTGCTCGCGGCGACGCTGGTCAAGGCCAGGGTCGGCGTGAGCACGTGCTTGCCGAAGCTCGCGTGCGGGTCCTTGCGGTAGAAGGGGTTGATGAGGAGCGCGAGGCGCGGCGTGGGCGGTCCTGGCCGCAGGTCAGGGTCGAGCCGCGGCGGGTCACGCAGGGAGCGGGGATGCCAGAGCCTCCTGGCTCGGGGAGGGGGCTCCATAAAAGTACTCTGTATCACAGAGTACTCTTCTGTGCAACTGCATTCTTGCCCTGGCGCCGAAAGGCGATCCCCGCACTATCGCCACGCGCCCGCGTAGGCGTTGTCCGCGATGTCCTTCGTGAGATCCACGGGCGAGCCCCCGGCCGCAGGGACTCGCAGGACGTCCCAGATGTACGTGGTCGTGCCCTTCTGCGTGGTCTGGCGCCCCCGCTCGAAAGCGATCTGGGCCCCGTCGGGCGACCACTCGGGGTTGCGGTCGTAGTTCTGGGCCGTGCTCGTGACCTGGAAGAAGCCCGTCCCCTCGGGGCTCACGGTCCAGATGACCCAGTTGGGGGCAAGGTCCGAGTTCGTGTGGAAGTAGGCGATGCGGCTCGCGGCGGGCGACCAGGCGGGCGCGCGGCCGAAGCCGAGGGACGTCGTGCCGGCGGGGATTCCCGATGCATCGAAGCTCGTGACACGCAGCTCGTGGCTCTCGGGGGCCCCCGGGGTGCGGTTCGTCACCCACTCGTAGACGACCTGGTCTCCCGCTGCGGACCAGTCCAGCGCCGCGAGGGTCGGCCGCGGGTGGAAATTGTCGCCGTCGCTCACCGAGTCGAAGTGGATTTCCAGGTCGAGCAACGCCGCTGGTGCCGCAGCGAGGGGGACCCCCGTGCTCCAGTCCACGGCGGCGCGGAAGAGCGCCGCATCGACGAGCCACTCCTGGCCTCGAGCGTCGGCGAAGTTCCCCTCGCCGGGCCCCGTGGGCGTCCAGGTGACCGCGGCGTAGGAGACGGAGGAGTCGTCCTTGGCCCAGGACCACTGCTGGCGGTAATGGGGGACGATCTCAACGCTCGGGTCATCCGTGAGGCGGCGCTGGATCGCGCCGTCGGCGCTCGTCGCGAAGAGCTCGTGGGCCTGGAGGCCGTTGGGCCAGTAGGCGCCCTCGACCGGCAGCGTCTCGAGGAACCAGCGCTGCGCCAGGCTCCCGTGGAGCCCTTGCGTCGGATCGCCGCGGCGGTCCGCGAGCTTGTCCGTGCCGTCCGACTTCATGCTCCACGAGCCACTGAAGAGCTCCGTCCAGCCGATGGGGGTCAAGACGCGGGTGTAGGTGGCGAAGTGGATCCTGCCCGGCGGCGGGGTTCCGCCTCCGGGAGGCTTGTCGGCGAGGCTAACGCCGCTTCCGAGGATGCCTGCCAAGCCCGCGACCGCCAGGACCGCCAGGACATGCTGCACGCCTCTGCGAACGCCCTTTGGAAACAACGTCGCTCTCGTCTCCCTTCCGGGTTCCGCGGTAGCATGGACAAGAGGCATCGCCACCGGCCCGCGGACCAGGCGCCGGAGCGATGCCAGGCCGGTGGGCGCCTCGTTGACGGCGATCGCCCGCCGGCCGTATTGTTCGAGTGAATAGCGCCGCGCTCTATGCCTACCCCTTCACCGGGATGTACTTGATGAGGGCGTAGTCGAACGCGCCTTCCTCGTTCTGGGAGGACCCCAGGACGTACACGGCGCCGGCCTCGTCGAGGGCGATGGCGTAGGGCCTGTCCAATCCGCCCCCGGGTCCGTCGTACCGCGCGACCCACAGCTCCCTGCCGTCCGGGGCATACTTCACCGTGGCGTAGTCTTCCTTCGCGTGAATGCCTCCGGGAGGAGCGGAAGCACCCGTCACGATGACGCTCCCCGAGCCATCGACGCCGAGGGCGTACGCGAAGTCACCGAAGCCCTCGCCCCCGCTGTATCGCGCGAGCCAGCGCTCCTTCCCGTCGGGACCGTACTGGAACGTCGTGTAGTGGTCAGGCTCCGTCGCCAGGGGGGCGATGTGCCCCGTGACGTACACGTTGCCGGCGACATCGAACCCGATCGCCGTCCCAGTGTTGCCGGCCTGGTTCCCCGGATCGTGGCGCGCGACCCAAAGCTCCTCGCCTGCTGGCCCGTACTTCACCGTAGCGAAACCAGCGCCGGTGGGCTCCACCCTTTGGAAGGACCTCCCCGTGACGCAGACATTGCCTGCGGCGTCCAAACCGATTGCTTGAACCTGGCTTTGATCCCACCCGTCGCTCCTGTACGTCTGGGCCCAGAGCATCCTGCTCTCGGGATCGTACTTCACGGTGCGATACCCGTAGGGGATGTCGTCCGAGTTGCCCGTGACCCAGCAGTTGCCGGCCCTGTCAGCGACCAGGTCGCGAACTTCTCGCGGGACGCCGTCGGATGTGACCCAAAGCTCCTCGCCATCTCGGCTGTACTTGACAACCCAAGCTGCTGAGGAGCTCGCCGCGAGGTAAACGCTGCCGGCGGCGTCCACGGCCAGGCCTGCGCGAAAGAGCTCGCTGCTTGCCAGGCCAGCGCCCGTGAAGCGCGCCACCCAGACCTCCGTTCCGCTCGCGTCGTACTTCACGGTGGCGATGTCCTCCAGGAGCTGCCCACCCCCGAAGGACACTCCGCTCACGTAGATGCCGCCCGCGCCGTCGCTCGCGATCGCCAGAGACTCGTCGCGGCCGTTCCCCGGTCCGTTGTACCGGGCTTCCCAGAGCTGGCGGGCATCCGGGTCAAGCTTCCGCGTCACGTAATCGTAGCCGGACTCGGGGCTGTAGGAGCTCCCGGCGACGTAAACGCCGCCCGCATCGTCGAGGGCCAGCCCGCCCTGGGTGAGCCCATCGCCCTTCTGGACGCCGCCATACCGCGAGACCCAGGCCTCGCGGACGCCTGTGTCCCTCTGGGGGCAGGCCCCGAACGAAGCGCACCCCAGCCCGTCCCCCGCCGGGTCGGCCCCACACTCCCCGAACGGCTCCGGCGGCTGGGGTCCGCCGCGGAAGAGGTGGTTGAGGCTGTACACGGCGTCGGAAACGTCGACCGCGCCGTTGTCGTCCGCGTCGGCCGCGTCCTGGCAGGGCACCGCGTCGGCCTTCCCGGCGAAGAGGAAGTGGAGGGTGGTCACGGCGTCGGTGAGGTTCCGCTGGCCGTCAGCGTTGGCGTCGGCGCGGAGGAACAGGCTATCCGCGGCCCGGACATTGACGGCGAGAAGCACTGCCGCCGCTGCGAGGATGACACGCTCTGGCATCACGATGGTTCCTTCCCAGGATAGAGTGCTATGCGGCCATGCCTCGCCGCGAACCAGTGCTGTTCAAGCGGATGCAATTCGTCTCGGGTTTCGCTGCCTTCATCATCGAGGGCTTCCCATCTATCGCCCCGCCTGACGGTACTTCACGGCGAGATAGTCGTTTCCGGTCGGAGCGACGGTCCATCCGGCCAGATAGACCTGCCCAGCCGAGTCCACGGCCATGTCCACGGCGCTCGCAGAAGGGTACCTGGAAACCCAGACGGCGTTGCCCTCGGGATCGTACTTCATCGTCGTCGCGTCCGCGCCGGAGACGCCGGTGACGTAGATATAATCCTTCGAGTCGAGCGCGATAGCGGTCGCAGCATCGTTGCTGAACCCAGCGCCGGGGTCATATCGCGCCACCCAGACCTCCTCGCCTGCCGGGTTGTACTTGACCGTCGCGTAGTCCTGACCGGTGCCGCGGCCCATCGATGTCCCGGTGACGTACACGTTGCCCGATGCGTCCACGACGAGGCCCACGGCCTGATCCTGAGCGTTTGCGGGGCCATCAAACCTCGCCACCCATCCGGTCGGGCCGTACTTCAGCGTCACATAGTCCAGGTCAGTTGTGGTGGATCTGGAACCTCCTGTCACGTAAGCGCACCCGGAAGCGTCCACGACCAGAGCGAAGGCCATGTCATCGAGCTGGTCTGGACCATCGTAGCGCGCGCTCCAGAGTTCCGATCCGGTCGCGTCGTACTTGACGGTGGCTAGGTCCACGCTGGAGTCGACGGAAGCCCACGAGCCCCCCGTCACGTAGACGGCCCCGTCGGCACCGAGGGCCAACGCGGTGGCTCGGGCCGGGCCGCCGTACCGCGCCGCCCAGAGGAGCTGCCCCCGAGGATCGTACTTCACGGTCCTGTAGACCGAGGATGCGGCATCTTCCGTCTCGAACGCCCCCCCCGTGACGTAGACGTTCCCGGCGCGGTCGACGGCGACGTCCGACGGACCGCCGTTGGGGTAGTACGCCACCCAGCGCCGGGACCCATCCCCCGCGTACTTGACGGTGGCGAAGTCGGCGGACCGCGCACCGTTCCTGAAGGTCCTGCCGGCCACGTATAGGTCGCCGGCAGCGTCAATGGCGATGGCGGCGCCTTCGTCGAGATCTGCAGCCGGCCCGTCGAAGGCCAGGGCCCACAGCTCCTTTCCGTCGGCCGAGTACTTCACGGTTCCAAGGTCGCTCGTGCCGGTACCCAGACCGATGACCCCCGTGATGGCGAGGTTGCCCTCGCTGTCCACTGCCAGGGCGGACGCCCTGTCGTCCAGGTTTCCCTCGGTGCTGAAGGTGCGGGCCCAGGCCATCGAGACCGGGGGCTCACAGATGGGGAACTCTTCACATCTCAGCCCGTCCTCCGTCGGGTCTCCCCCACATTGGGCGGGCGAGGGCGGGGGCGGACCTCCCCTGAAGAGGAACGTCAAGGTGTACACGGGGTCGGTGAGGTTCAAGGCGCCATCGTCGTTGGAGTCGGCCGCGTCGAGGCAGGTCGGCTGAGGCCCTCCCTGGAAGAGGGCAAGGAGGGTGAAGACGGCGTCGGTGAGGTTCCGCTGGCCGTCAGCGTTGGCGTCGGCCCGGAGGAAGGGGCTCACCTGGCCGGCTATCGGGCGCGGCGCGGAGAGGAGTAAGAGGAGCGCGCTCAAGTGCAGGCAGGTCGAGAAACGCCGAGTGTCCATCCCGTGCTCTCCTACTGTCTCACCGGTACGTACTTCACGAGGACGTAGTGGAAGTCCTGGAAGTTCTGCTCCTCGTCCCGGAAGATGCCCGCGACATAGGCATTCCCTTCGTCGTCGGCGACGATGGCGAACGGCCCGTTATCACTCCACGAGGACGGCTCGCCGTACCGTGCGGCCCAGAGCTCCCTCCCGTCGGGCGAGTACTTCACCGTCGCCCAGTCCCCGCTGCCTCCTCGCCTTTGCTCGCGGCTAGCGGACAAGCCGGTCACGTAGGCGCTGCCTTCCCCGTCTACCGCAAGGTCGCGGAGTTCATCATAAGAGGAACCGTCGTATCGGATCGCCCAGAGTGGGTTGCCTTCGGCGCCGTACTTGACCGTCAAGTAGTCGTATCCGATATCGCCACCTGTCGCGTAGCCCGCCACGTAAAGGTTTTGGGCGGCGCCGTCGAGGGCAAGGTCCACGGCAAAGTAGGCCCCCGTCAGGGGTTGACCTTCTGGAGCTGCGGGGGGTCGATGCCGTGCGGCCCAAAGCTCGTCTCCGCCGGGCCCGTACTTCAGCGTCAACCATCCCCGCTCCCGTTCTCCGGGGCGGCAGCACGTATTTCCGGTGACGAAGACATTCCCACCAGGCTCTACGCCGAGGGCCACGGCTCCGCCCCCGCCCCCTAACGCGCTGAATTGCGAGCGCGAGACCCAGTGCTCAGCGCCCGTGTGGCGATCGTACCTGATCGTAACGTAATGAACGCCTCCCCCATCTTCACCTTCCTCCCCGGTCACATAGACGTCGCCGGATTCGCCGACGGCCAGCGCCATGGGGATGTCCTGGTGGCGGCCGGAGCTCGAGTACGAGCTAGCCCACAGCTCCCTTCCATCCCTGTCATACTTCAGGATCACCCAATCCCAGTTGGATCCCGTCCCCTCATTCAAAGACGTCGCGGCGACGTAGACGTTGCCATCCACATCCACTCCGATGGCGCGGCCCTCGTCGGTCTCGCTCGACTGCCCGTGGTACCGGGCGGCCCACAGCAGCTCGCCGCCAGCGCCGTATTTCACGGTGGCGACGTCACGGTACGTCTCTTCGCTGCCGAACGACGTGCCCGTGAGGTGGAGGTCGCCCCTGGCATCCACGGCAATGCACGTCTTGATGATATCGCCGTCGAACCCATTCGCCGCCCCGTTGTTGTAGCGCGCGCTCCAGAGAACCTCGCCGTCCCGGCCGTATTTCACGATCACGTAGTCGTAGTGGGTCTCAGGGAAGTACGATGACCCTGCCAGATAGACGTTGCCGAGAGGATCGAGTGCGAGGGCGCCGCTACGGAATCTGCCGCCTCCGAGTGCCACTGCCCTTGAGGGGGAGCGGGCGACCCAGCCCTCGCGCACGCCCATTTCCTCCGCCTCGCACGGCGGAAAGTGCGAACAGTTGAGGCCGTCCTCGGTCCCGTCCCGCCCGCACTCGGCGAACGGCTCCGGCGGCGCCGGCCCTCCGCGGAAGAGGAAGGTCAAGGTATAGACCGCGTCGGTGAGGTTCAGGGCCCCATCGTCGTTGGAGTCGGCCGCATCAAGGCAGCCCGGTTGGGGCCCGCCTTGGAAGAGAGCGAGGAGCGTGAACACGGCATCGGTGAGGTTCCGCGTGCCGTCGGCGTTCGCGTCGCCGCGCTGGAAGGACGCGGCCTGCCCCAGGGCGGCCCCGCTGGGGCAGAGGAAAGAAAGCACGAGGAAGCACGACAGAGATCGCTTGCGGGTCATTTGAGCTCCTTTGACCGCCTAGTCCTTCCCGTCCTTTAGCCCCAGCACTCCCTCCGCCTCCGCGCGGAAACGCCGCATCTCCTCATCCACCTCCCCCGCCTTCTCGAGGGCGACGACCGCCTTGGAGAACCACTTCCGCGCCTCGTCCTTCCTGCCGACCTGCCAGTGCGCCATGGCGAGGAAGAGCCAGTCGTTGGGGTCGCCGCCTCCGGAGAGCTCCATGGACTTCTCGAGGGCGGCCGCGGCCTCCTTCCAATCGCCGGACCGGTAGAGGGCGACCCCGAGCGTGTTCCAGATGCCGGCCACCTCCGGCGTGAGACCGATGGCCTTCCTAGCCAGCTCCACCGCCTGCACGGGGGCTCGCAGAGCGGGCTCGGGGCAGGCGGCGAGGGCCCAGGCGAGCGAGTTCCGGGCCGAGGCGAGGGACAGCCAGCGCCGGGGATCCTCCGGCGACGCGCCGGCCAGCTCCTCCTCGATCGCGAGCGACTTGCGGTAGGCGTCGATGACCTCGGCGAAGCGGCCGGTGCGCTGGAGGAGGCCCGCGAGGTTCGAGTGCGTGTCGGCGACGTGCTGGCGGTAGCGGGCCTCCAGCGGGGCCTCGGCGGCGAGGCGCTCCTCGAGCTTGAGGGCCTGGCGGAGGGACATCTCGGCCTCCCCGGCGCGGCCTGTCTGGGCGAGGAGCTTCCCCAGCCGGCCCCAGCTCAGGGCGAGGTTCTCCCGGTGCTGGGGTGCCGCGGGGGCCTCCGCGACCAGCCTCGAGAAGAGCTCGGAGGTCCGGCGCAGGAGCCCTTCCGCCTCCTCGGTGCGGCCGGTCGCGGCGAGGACGCCGGCAAGCTCGGCCAGGCTGAAGGCGAGCGACTCGCTGCGTCTCGCGTCCCCCGGGGCCTCCGCCGCGAGCTTCTCGCGGACGCTTACCGCCTTTCGATAGGGCTCGTCCGCATCGGCGGGGTGCCCCGCCGAGACGAGGAGGTCGCCAAGGCGGTCCTGGCAGTCTGCGAGCTCCACGTAGTGTCCTGGGTCGCTTGGCGCCTCCTCTGCGAGCTTGATGTAGACCGCGATCGCCTTGCGGTAGCACCCCTCGGCCTCCTGGACCTTCGCCTTTCGCGCGAGCACCCTCGCGAGCCGGACCAGGGTCTGCGCAAGCCCTTTCCGGTATCGGGGCTCGCCCGGAGTCTCGGCCGCCGCCTTCTCGCGGAGGGCCAGGCAGCGCCGGAACGCCTCCTCCGCCTCCTCGAGCAGGCCCGTGCTGCCGAGGATGTTGGCGATGTTGCCGTGGCAGTTCGAAAGGGCGAAGACGTCCTCGACCCCGGCGCCGGGCTCGGCGGCCACCTTCTCCGCAAGCACGAGCCCCTGGCGGTAGACCCTCTCCGCCTCATCGATCTTGCCCATTTCCTGGACGAGGGTGCCGAGGTCGTTGTAGGCCCTCGTGATCTCCTTGCGGAAGACTGGGTGGTCGACGAAGCCGGCTCCCGGCTCCTCGCCTGGCAGCGCCTCCGCGGCAAGCTCGATGACCTGGCGGTAGGCGCGCTCGGCCTCCTCGAAGCGTCGGGCCTCCTCGAGGACGAGGGCCAGCGCCATGTGGTCGCGGGCGAGATCCGCGCGGATGTGAGGCTCCTTCGGGAAGCGATCGCAGCATGCGCGGTGCACCGCCGCAGCCTCCCGGAAGGCCTCCACCGCCTCCTCCGGGCGGCCGGCACCCTTGAGGTGCCACCCGAGCTGCTCGTGGGCGTGACCCAGCTTGTGCGGGTGATTGGGGTCGGTGGAGATCCTTGAGAGCTCCCTCCAAACCTCCACGGCCTCCTGCATGGCAGCAAGCGCCTCGGCGGACCTGCCAGAGTCCCGCCGGTTCCGGGCCACCCTCTCGAGAACTTGGACGAGGCTCACGCGGTACCGGGGAACGGCGGGGAACTCGGCCGCGAGAGAGCGCGCGGAGGCCAACGCGCGCTCGAAGGACCCCTCGCCCTCCTCGACGCGACCGGCCTTGCAGAGCAGCTCGCCCAAGTTGACGTGGTTGAGGGCGAGGATCTCCCGGGATGCGGGGAGGAAGGGAGCACGCCGCACCGCTTCCTCCTGGAGCTCGACGGCCCGCCGCAGGACCTCCTCCGCCTCAGCGTCGCGCCCCTCGTCGGCGGCGAGGACCCCAAGGCAGTTCCTGACGTTCGCCAGGTGGACAAGGTGCTGGAGGACCTCCGGGTGGCGCTGGTTGAGCCCGCTCCAGATGGCCAGGGCGCGCTCGTAGAGCGGGCGGGCGTCAGACCGCTTGCCGCACATGTGGAGGTCCTTCCCCAGGTTCGCGACGTGCAGAGCGAGCTGGTCAGCGTGGTCGGGCACGCCGGGCGCCTCCTCGACCAGCCTCTCGGCCAGCTCCACGGCCTCCCGGTACGCCCGCTCGGCCTCTTCGCGCCCGCCCTCATTGCTGAGCCGATTGCCGAAGTTGTGGAGGGTCCCCCCCATCGCAGAGCGGTACCGCGGGATCGCGGGGAACTCCCGGACGACTTCGCGGTGCAGCTCAAGCGCGCGGCGGTACGCCGAGTCCGCATCCTTGCCGCGGCCTGCCTCGTCGAGAGCCAATGCGAGGAAGGCATGACTCAGCGCCAGGTGGTGACGGTGGTCGGGCACCATGGGGAAGTCCTTTACCAGTCGATCGCGGAGCTCGAGGCCGGCGCGGATCTCCTTCTCCCCCTCGGCCTGCCTGCCCGTGTTGAGGAGGAGGACTCCCAGCTTCTGGTGAGCGGAAGCGAGCTCCGCCCGCGCCTCGGGCCCCGCCGCGAGCCCCGGCTGGAGCTTCTCGAGGAGCTCAAGCGCATTCCTGTAGGTTTGCTCCGCCCCCTCGACGTCGCCCTTCCCCTCGAGGATGCGCGCGAGCCGCGCAAGGCTCGACGCCAGCGCGAGGCGGGTCTGTTCCCCGCCCTTGGCTTGGACGAGCCTGTCCTGGATCTCCAAGGCGCGCCTGCAGGCCTCCTCGGCCTCCCTGTCCTTGCCCCTCTTCCCCTGGGCATCCGCGAGGCACTGCAGGCCCTCCGCGAGGTCCTTCCAGGCGCCGCGGTCGTCGGGCGCCCCCCGGAGAACGCCCTCCCCGATGCGGATGGCCTCGGCGAAGGAGGTCTCAGCCTCGCCGTGCCGTCCCCTGTCTGCGAGCACGCGCCCGAGACCTTCGTGGGCGCGGGCCAAGTCCCGACGATCGGAGGCGCCCCGCCCTGCGTCGCCCGGGCCGGCGAGGAGCTCGACCGCCCGCCGGTAGGCGATCTCCGCCTCGTCGGGCCGGCCAAGCAGCCTCCGGATGTCTCCGACCCTCAGGTGAGCGCGCGACGCCTCCTGGCGCACGACGGAGCCCCCCTCCTCCTCCTCGAGGAGCCGCTTGTAGAAGCCGAGGGCCTCCTCGAGGAGATCCCTCCGCACGTCCTCCATGAGCGGGACGTCGAGGAGGCGCTCGTCGGCGACGCGGGTCAGCATCTCCTCCACGACCTCGCGGGCGAGCCCGAAGTTCCGCTCCGCCTTCTCCCGCTGGCGCCCCGTCTGGCGCTGCTCCTTCCAGATGAGGAGAGTGCCTGCGAGGAGGCCGGAGATGAGGATGACGGCGATAGCGCACGCTGCGACGACGAGCGTCCGGTGCCGGCCCGCCCACCTCGCCGCGAGCTCGATCGGCCCCGGGCGCCGCGCCTGGACCGGCTTGCCCTCGAGGAAGCGCGTGAGGTCGTCGGCGAGCTCCCGCGCTGCGGCGTAGCGCGCCTCGGGGCTCTTGGCCATGGCCTTGAGGACGACGGTCTCGAGCTCCACGGGGATCCAGCGGTTGAGCCGTCGCGGCGGAGCCGGATCCTCGAAGGCGATCCGCCGGAGAACCTCCTCCCGGTCACGGCCCTTCACCGCGGGCTCCAGGGTGAGCAGCTCGTAGAGGGTGACCCCGAGGGAGTAAATGTCGGTGCGGTGGTCGACGGGCGCACGCTTCCCGAGCGCCTGCTCGGGGCTCATGTAGCGCAGGGTCCCGAGGATGTCGCCCGAGAGGGTCAGGTTCGCGTCGCCCTGCATGCGGGCGAGGCCGAAGTCGGTGATCCAGACGTTGCCGCGTGTGTCGATGAGCAGGTTCGCGGGCTTGATGTCGCGATGGACCACGCCGAGCTCGTGGGCGTGCGCGAGCCCCTGCGCCGCCTGAAGCCCAAGGCCCGCGATGGAGCGGAAACGCTCGCGGCTCCTCGGCGACAGGTCGGAGGAGCCCGCGCCGAGGCCGGGGAGGGAACCGGCGGCGCCGGATGCCCCGCCTGCCAGCTTTGCGAGCTTCCGCAGCTCCTCGATGGCCGCCGCCAGGCTCCTCCCCTCGATGTACTGCATGGCGTAGTAGTACACCCCGCGCTCGCAGCCCACGTAAAACACGGGCACGATGTTCGTGTGATGGAGCTGCGCCGCGGCGTGGGCCTCGTTCTTGAACCGCTGGATGTGCTTGGGGTCAAGCACAGCCGCGAAGGGAAGCACTTTCAGGGCGACCCTGCGCCCCAGCGACACCTGTTCGGCCTCGTAAACGATGCCCATGCCTCCGCGGCCGATCTCGCGCAGGATCCGGTAGTCCCCGAGCTGGATCCCGAGGCTGACGGGGCTCCCGGACGATTCGGCGACCTCCTTGGCCGAGCTGGAGAGCGAGTCCGAAGCGTCCCCGATGAACTGGAGGCTCACGAACGCGGCCCTCAGGCACTCCGCGATGGCGGGGTGCTCCGAGATCAACCGCTCCTGCTCCACTGGCCGACCGGCCTCGACGTCGGCCAGGTACGCCTCCAGGACCTGCGCCAGCTCGGCGTCATCCCGCGCCGAACGGCTCCCGGCTGCCTCAGTACGTTCCTTCGGCGGCTTCATGCTGGCCCTCCCAGGACATGGCGAAGCTTCACCAGGGCGCGCGCCCACAAGGTCCTCACGGCGCTCGAGGAGCGGCCCATCCTCACTGCGATCTCGTCGAACTTCAAGTGCTGGAGGTTCCTGAGGACGATCACCTCCCGGTAGTCGTCGGAGAGGCGGGCGAGGGCGTCGGCCAGCACCACGGCCTTCTCGCGCCTCGCCGCCTGCACGCTGGGGCTCGAGATCCCGCGCGCCAGGGCCTGGTGGACCTGGATGCTCGAGCGCTCGAGCATCGCTTCGAGCGACTCCTCGCGCCGGGGGTCGCGTCCCTTCGCCCGGTGGTGCTTGGCCTGGTCGGCCAGGTTGCGGACCAGGATCTGCCGCAGCCAGGCCACCAGCTCACGCTCGCTTGTGCCTTGGAACCGGCGGAAGTCTCGGTACGCCTCGAGGAAGGTCTCCTGGACGAGGTCCGAGGGGTCGAGGCGCAGCCGGAGGTCGGCCCCGAGCTGGGCGCTCGCCAGGACGCGGAGGTAATTGCGGTAGAGCTCGAGGAGGCGGCCGAGCGCAGCCGGGTCCCCGGCTCGGGCCCGCGCGAGAAGCACATCCGCTTGATCCTTTCCGTTCAAGGCACCCATCCCAACCTCATAGGCGAGATCTCCGGCCAAAATGCTTCACTCCTGGCGAGCCCAGCATGGCCTACGGTGGGACCTGCAAGCGGTGGATCGTCGCGCCGTCCTCAGCCGCATGGGGGGGACCTCTCACAGCCCAGCTCGTCGGCGATCGGGTCCGTGCCGCACGCGCCGAAGGGCTCCGCCGGCCTCGGGCCGCCGAGGAACAGGTAGGCCAGGAGGCGCACGGCGTCGCCGATGTCGAGCCTGCCCGAGTCGTCCACGTCCGCGGCCTTCATGCAGGGCGGCGCTTCGGCGCCCTGGAAGAGGTGCCCGAGGATCGAGACGGCGTCGGCGATGTTCCGCGACCCGTCGCCGTTGGCCTCGCCGCGAAGGAAGCGCGGCCCGCCGGGAGCCTCCTCACAGGACTCGTAGGCTCCCATGTCGACCCCCGGGCCGCAGGGCCGCTCGCGGCCGTCGAGGTCCAGGGGCGGAGACTCCGACGCGCTTCCCGAGTCCTGGGCCGGTGAGCCCGCGGCGAGGCGGTAGTCGCCGGCCTCGAGGACGAAGTTGGGCAGGACGTGCGCCCGCCCATCGATCGCGACCGCTACGGTGCGGGCGAAATCGAACCGGCCTGGGGAGATGAAGAGAGGGTCCGCCGAGATGTTCCCGTCCCCTGGGACGACCTCGGGGCCCTCGATGCAGGAATGTCGGACCTCGGGCCCCGAGCCCGCGTCGGCCTCGAAAGCCCCGGCAACGTTACCCCATACGACGCAGTTCGCAAGGCGCGGGGAGGAGGCCAGGCTGTGGACCCCCGCGCCGCGCGGAGCGGCGTTGCCAGCGACCGTGCAGTTGACGAGAGACGGCGATGAGGCCTTCTCGCAGTGGAGGCCTCCCCCGGTCTCCCGGGCCGAGTTCGCGAGGAGGAGGCAGTTGACGAGGGACGGCGAGGAGCGAAATAGGTAGAGCCCTCCCCCGCTTGCCGCCGCCGCGTTGCCGGCGATGGCGCAAGCGCTGAAGGTCGGGGAGGATCCGTCGCAGTAGACGCCGCCGGCGCCCCCGACGTTCCCCAAGATCTCGCACTCGGAGAAGGAGGGCGACGACTCGACGCAGACGACGCCGCCGCCCCAGCCGTCGGGCTCCGTGCCTCCCGTCCTCGGCATGATGTTCCCCGAGATCGTGGAGCGGATGACCACGGGGGACGCCGAGAGGAGGCACCAGAGGCCCCCGAGCCGGTTGCGGGTGATCACGCAGTCGCTGATCGCCGGGCTCGAATCGATGACGCAAAAGATACCTCCCCCCGCATTGCCTGAGACCACGCAGCGCGCGATCGTGGGCGAGCTCCCCTCCTGGCAGTAGATCCCTGACGAGAGGAGCTCGGCGGTCCCATCCACGACGTTGGAGTTGTCGGCGATCACGCAGTCCTCGATCAAGGGGGCGGCGGCGAAGCATGTGATGCCCCCGGCTCGGTTCCGGGCGATGGTGCAGCCCCGGATCACGGGGCTCGACACCTCGAGGCAGAGGACCCCATCGGAGTTCCCGGCGATGATCAGGCGAGAGAGCGTGGGCGAGGCCCCATCGCTGCAGAGGACGCCCCCGCCGCCGCGCGGGACGCCGCCCCACCTCGACCAGGAGCCGGCACCGCCGGTGAGCGTGAAGCCGTCGAGCACCGAGTCGTGCTCCTCGGCGTAGAAGGCCAACACGTTGGCCCAGGCCGGGTCGCGAGGGTCGGACATGCGGATGACGGTCTCCTCGGGCCCCGCCTCCGACGTCACGGCGATGCGCTTGGCCCTGAAGAGGATCGGCTCCGAGATCCGGTACTCGCCGGGGGCGACGATGACCGTGTCGCCGTCCTCGGCGGCGTCGATGGCCTCCTGGATCGAGGCGTGATCCCCCGGCACCTTCAAGGTGGCAGGGAGACACAGGGGCCATGGCCCGAGGGACACGGCGAGGCCGAGGAGCGGGGCGGCCCAGGCCGGCCGCAGCTCCTCCGCTCTCGTTGGGTCCCTCGCCATGGGTCCTCACCGCCTCGCGGGCACGTACTTCACCGTGACCGGCGCGTGGCGCAGCTCAGGCTCGTTGCCGGCGCTGTACTTAGGATGGGGCATGGATCACCTCCCTGGGGTGCAGGAGAACCCTAACGGTCGTCACGCGGGGACCGGGCGGACGCGGCCGCTCCACCCTCCCAGGAGGATGGGCGACAAGGGCGCCCGAAATGCTTCAGTCTGCCCCCAGGATTCTCGAGTTGCACGTTTCGGCCGTGGCCCTCGTGATCATTCTCGGTGAGCCCGATGGCCGGGTCAACAGGCCCCTGGGGCTCGGGACGCCCCCGCCCCGTCACTGCCCCGGCCAGGCCAGCGTCTCGCCGTCCGCGGGGCCCGGGTAGAAGTAAAGGAACAGGATCGAGTGTTTCTCGATCGGCGTGTGGGTGCCGAAGGGGATCACCATGTCCGTGTCGTTGACGTACGTGGCCCGGAAGACCACCCCCCAGCCGGCCGGCAGCTCGGGCCCGTCATCGCCGAAGATGACGAAGGGCGGCTCGTTCCAGTTGCCGCTGTAGTAGATCCTGTTCTCGAGGCCCATGCGGTCGAACTCGCCGTCCTGCGGCGTGCCGTCCTCCTACTTGTTGAGGCTGTCCCAGCGCCGGATCTCGAAGGTCTTTCCGCGCCAGTGGAAGTGCCCCGTGACCGCGGCGGCCTTGACGGGCACGCCGTGTCCGAAATGATCCAGCGTGATCCCGTAGTCCCACGAGGTCTCGGAGCGAGGCGGGAGGAGGACGCTCTTGTTCTGGAGGAACATGCTCCCCAGGGGCACGGGCTCGACGCCCGGCGCCGACTCGTGCAGGTTGATGACCGCGACGCCGCCGATGGGGGAGATCTGCGGGCCGGTGTTGACGAAGTGCGACTGCGCCAGGACCTGCTGGTGCGCCTTGAACTTGATCCCGACGCCCGGGTGCAGCCTCCAGTCCAGCCGGCCGACCTGGCTCGACGCCCTCAGGCTCCAGCTCACGAAGGTGATCACGTCGAAGGAGTCCTCGTAGGAGCCGTGGGGCCTCGAGAGGGTGTCGGAGCTGAAGAAGTTGAGGTGGTGGCTCCCGGGCGGGTAGAAGAACTCGATCCGGTCGACCCAGGTGTTGGTGGCGTTGGACAGCACGAAGTAGAAGTTCCGGATGATGTCGCCTCCGGGCGCCACGTCGAAGGGGGAAACGCGAGCTTCTGCCCGCGGGCCGGCGGGGGCAGGTTGATGTCGAGGTGCGTCGAGGGCAGCGCGCCGTGCTCGATCCAGTCGCGCACGAGCTCGAGCTTCCGCGTCGAGAGCGGCGCGCCGACGTCCGGCATGGGGTCGCCCCCGTCGCTCGCGAGCTGGCCCGTCAGCTTCAGGTAGAGGAAGCTTTCCCAGGGGCGGCCCGGCTTCACACGCAAAAGCTCGGCGCTCCCCGCCGACGAGTTGTCGGCGGGGGCCTGGACCAGCGACGCGTACGCTCGCATCCCCTCGAGGACGAGGCCGCCCTTCGCAACCTGGGCCGAATGGCAGGAGGACGAGGCGCAGCTCGGCGCGAAGACCTCCCGCCGGAGGCGGGCGAAGAGCCCGTTGTCGCAGAGGAGCCCGTCGGATGTCGGGTCGGGGCCGGCCCCGGGGAAGGGCGCTGGCGGCGCGGCTTGGCCGAGGAAGAGGTGCCCGAGCACCGCGATCGCGTCCGTGAGGATCATCTCCCCGTCGTCGTCGGCATCGAGGGCGTCCATGCACCACGGCTCGACCCCCCCGAGGGAGAGGTAGTCGAGCGTGAAGATCGCGTCGCTCAAGTCCACCTCGCCGTTCTGGTTCGCGTCGCCTCGGGTGAACGCGCCTCCTTCCCCGGAGGCGGAGAACGTCGGCCCGACCTCGTGGCCGCGGAGCGTGGCCCAGCCGAGAGCCGCCAACGACGCGACCCCGGCGAGCCGGAGGCGGAGACCCGGCACGTACGGCTTGCTGCGACGAACCCTATTCGTGGAGTCACCTCGAAGCGGCATCCCGAACAACCGCCCTACTTCGACCCTCATCGGTCGATTGTACGGGCCGGCCCGCCGGCGGAACAGGCCCTGGCTGGGGCGGCGAACCGCTACCTGTCCCCGCCGGCCATCAGGACCTCGCCACCCGGGAGGAGGACCGCAGCATGTTGGGCTCGCCCCACGCTCATGGGCGCCGCTCGAACTCGAAGCGCTCCTGTGAGGCCCCCAGGCTCCACGTCGACCGCGTCGAGACGGCGAATCTGATCGCGATCCTCATTGGCCGTGGTACGCAGCAGGCATCGAGGGGAAACCCTGGAAGGCCGGCGGCCGCCGATAGGGTGCGTGTCAGGAATTCCGTGGATCTCTGCCCATCATCCTGGCCGCCGCATTGCTGCTTCAGCTTTTCCCCGGGGGCGCGCGGATAGTCTCCGGATCTTTCGAGGCCGTCGACGCGGGCGTTGCCTTTCTGCCTCAAGTCTTCTCAGCCACTCGCAGAGGCCATCGAGGCCGGCATGACTCCGTTCGAGGCCACGACGTACCTGTCGGCACCGCTCGACTTCGCTGGTCTCAGTCTGCCCAGGCGTTATCGTCTTCATCGTCTTCCTTTCTCCGAACAACTTGACCCAATGCCACACGAGGAATCGTCTCGGGAGAAACCAAATGAGGTACACGCCACCCGTGGAGCCGATTCACGACCTTCAGTTTGCGTTGTGTGTGAAGGTTCGCAAGGTGAGCGTAGATCCAGGTAAGTTACTCGCGGCCTTGCTTCCATAGCGTCGATACAGTTCACAAGACTTTCAGGTGGATTGTACCGCGAAACCAGCGAGCGGGCAGGGCGCAGGCTCGTCGCAGGCTCTCGGTGCCCGTCTCCCTACCGCCTCGTCGCGGTCCGCGTCCATCGGATATCCTGCCCCCATGTCTCTCGAGGAGCGGGTCCTGGGGCTGGCAGCGGCGCGCGAGCGCGAGGCGGCCGCGCTGCGCGCCTCGACGCCCGCCGAAGCCGCGGCGCGGCTCGAGGAGGAGGCGCGGTCCGCCGAGCGGCGCGTGGCCGGCCTAGAAGAAGGCCGCGCCGCGCCGTGCGCCGCGTGCCTCGAGGCCCTCGAGCTCGGCCCTCGCCTGCGGTGGCTCGCGGAGGTCTCGGCCTCCCTGGCGGGCTCCGCGCCGCAGGACCCCCTCGGCTTCGTCGAGGAGGAGCTCGACTGGACGGAGCGGTCGGCCCGCGAGGTCGCGCGCTGGGATCCCGCCCTCGCGCCGGAGGCCCGCGAGGTCCTCGAGGTCGCGGCGGCCCAGCGCTCGAGCCTGCTCCGCCGCAGGCACGAGCGCCTCACCGGCGCCCGCGAGGCCCCTTCGCCGGGCTCACCCCTCGAGGCGGCGCTCGAAGCCTGGCTCAAGGCGGGGGAGTGCTTCCGCCTCGAGGCGGAGCTCGAGCGCGAGCGGCCCGAGGCGCCCCATGGCGCCGAGCCGCCGCCTCCCCTCGAGCCCCTCCAGGCTCGCCGTGCGGCGTGGCTCGAGGCGGCGAGGGAAGGCCTGGCGGCCGCGGCCCCGGGCGAGGCGCTGGGGCTCGCGCGGCGCATGGC
>JACQVW010000529.1 GCA_016209535.1 Planctomycetota bacterium
CGCCAAGACAGACCGGGAAGACCACTTGCCTCCTCGCTCTGCGGGACCACCTGAACGCCGAGGGGAAGCTGTTCTGCGTCTACGCGAACATGGAGGTCTCCCAGGGGACGCGCGACGACTATGCGAACGGGCTTTCCTTGATCATCCAGGAGATCGCGAAGCGTGCGGGCCCCCTTGGCGACTCCACTGCGGGCCAGGCTAAGGATGCGATGCACCTGGGTGCAGGAGAGGTGCCTTCGCTCTCGGTGTTCCTCTCCAGGTGGTGCGAGGCGCTCCGGCGCCCTCTGGTGCTGCTCCTGGACGAGGTCGACAGCCTCGTGGGCGATACCCTGATCATGCTCCTCCGGCATCTTCGGTCGGGCTATGACGACAGGCCCGCCAGGTTCCCCCAGAGCGTCATCCTCTGCGGCGTCCGCGACATCCGGGACTACCGGCTGCGGATCAACGGCACGAAGGAGGTCATCACGGGCGGCAGCGCGTTCAACATCACCGCCAAGTCGCTGCGTCTGGGCGACTTCACCCGAGACGAGGTCGCGAGGCTCTACCGCCAGCACACCGAGGAGACGGGCCAGGTCTTCGAGCCCGAGGCGCTCGCCCTCGCCTGGGAGCTCACCCGCGGCCAGCCCTGGCTCGTCAACGCGCTTGCCTACGAGATCTGCTTCGAACGCGAGGAAGGCCGCGACCGGGCGCACCCCGTCTCGCCCGCCCTGATCCTCGCCGCCAAAGAGGCCCTCATCGAACGGCGCGCCATCCATCTCGACCAGCTTTCGGACAAGCTTCGGGAAGATCGCGTCCGCCGGGTCGTCGAGCCGATGCTCCGGGGTGAAGAGCTCGACCGCACCGTTTCCCCGGACGACCTCGAGTACGTGATCGACCTGGGCATTGCCCGCCGCGGTCCCGACGGCCTGGAGATCTCGAACCCCATCTACCGCGAGGTCGTGCCCCGAGAGCTCACGTGGATCCAGCAGCTCAACCTCGAAAGCCTCATCAAGTCGACCTGGTTCATCGCCCCCGACGGGCGCCTCGACTTCCAGAAGCTCCTGGAAAGCTTCCAGGAGTTCTTCCGGGAGAACGGGGAGATCTGGCTCGAACGCTACGACTACAAGGAGGCGGGCCCCCAGCTCATACTCCAGACCTACCTGCAGCGCATCATTAACCACGGCGGCAGGATCGAGCGCGAGTACGGCCTTGGGCGTCGGCGCACGGATCTGCTTGCGATCTGGCCATGGAAGGGCGAAAGGGGCGGACCCGGCGGCGTGCAGAAGGTCGTGATCGAGCTCAAGATCCTCCGCTCGAGCGCGGCGAAGACGCTCGAACAGGGTCTGGCGCAGACGCTGGAGTACCAGGACCGCTCGGGCGGCGCCTCCGAGGCCCACCTCGTCATCTTCGATCCCGACCCCAAGAAGGCCTGGTCGGAGAAGATCTACCGCAGGGTCGAGGATCGCGGCGGCAGAAAAGTGGTCGTCTGGGGCATCTAGTCCGACTTCGCCGCGTTGGACTCGGCGATGGAGCCGGAATGCCTTTCCTGCCGCAGCTCCTGCCGCGCCGGCGGGAAACCGGACCCCCGGCGACCCTCCGCGGGGGCCATGAAAGTCGCCTGCCGCGCGCGAGCCGCCTCAGGGCCTTCCATGGGCGAGCCCCGAGGTCCACGAGCAGGCCCCGAGGGCCCTCACCCCACCCCCACCCTCACGGGCCTTCCCTCCTTCAGCGACTGCGTCGCGGCCTTGCCCAGGAGCACCGAGACGAGGCCGTCCTCGCCGGTGACCGGGGGAGGCTCGTCGCGGAGGACGCAGTCCACGAAGGCCTGCATCTCCGCCACGTAGGACTCCCGGTACCGCTCGAGGAAGAAGTGGAGCGGCTTCGCCGAGCGCGCGCCCTCGGCGTCCAGGAAGACGTGGCTGTCGGCCCCGGGGTTCCCCACGGCGACCATGCCCGCCGAGCCGAACACCTCGATGCGCTGGTCGTAGCCGTAGACGGCCTTCCGGCTGTTGTCGATCGTGGCGAGAGCTCCGCCCTCGAGCTTGAGGGTCGTCACGCAGGTGTCCACGTCGCCGGCGGCCGCAATCCCTGGATCGAAGAGGGCCCTGCCGGTCGCGTAGACCTCCTCGGCCTCGCGGCCCGTGAGGAAGCGGACCATGTCGAAGTCGTGGACGGCCATGTCGAGGAGGAGCCCGCCCGAGGCCCGGACGTACTCCGGGGGCGGCGGCGCGGGGTCCCGGCTCGTGATCCGGACGAGGTGGACATCGCCGACCTTGCCCGCAGCGACGATCTCCCTGGCCCTGGCGAAGCTCGGGTCGAAGCGGCGGTTGAAGCCGACCTGCAGCTTGACCCCGGCCCTCTCGGCCGCGCCGACGGCCGCCTTGATCCCGTCGACCTCCAGGCCGAGAGGCTTCTCGCAGAAGATGTGCTTCCCGTGGGCCACGGCCTCCTCGATGAGCCTGAGGTGCGTGTCGGTGGCGGAGCAGATCGCGACGGCCTGGACGGCCGGGTCCTGGAGGACCTCGTGGTGGTCGCGCGTGGCGAGAGGGATTCCGAGCCTCGCGGCGAGCCGCTGGGCCGTGGGGAGGTCCACGTCCGCGACGGCGGCGACCCGGGCGGCGCGCACGCGAGCGGTCAAGTTCTCCGCGTGGAGCCCGCCGATCCTGCCCGCGCCGATGATCCCGATCGTGAGGTTCGGTGTCGCTGGCATGGCAGTCACAGCCCGCAGCTCCGGAGGAATTCCCGGTTCCGGCGGGCGTACTCCCCGGGAGCGCCCATCCCGGGGAGGACGTCCTGCTCCACGACGATCCACCCGCGGTACCCGGAGCCCCGGAGCTCGGCGACCAGGGCGGCGAAATCGATCGCGCCCTTCCCGAGCTCGCAGAAGATGCCGTGCTTGAGCGAGTCGAAGTATCCCCAGCCGTTCCTCCGCGACTCCTCGTGGACGCGCGGGCTCGAGTCCTTGAAGTGGACGTGGCGGATGCGGCCCAAGTGCCGCCGGAAGCCCTCCAGGGGATCGCCGCCGCCGAGGCGGTAGTGGCCCGTGTCGAAGCAGAGGCCCACGAGGTCCGGGTCGGTGAGCTCCAGGAGGCGCTCGACCTCGGCGGGCGTCTCGACGAAGCCCGCCGCGTGGTGGTGGAAGACGCACCGGAGGCCCGTCTCCCGCCGGACGCTCCGGGCGACGCGGTCGACTCCCAGGGCGAAGGTCTCCCACTGGGCGCCGGTGAGCGCGTGCTCGGGGCCGATGCGCCCCGCGAGGCGCGTCCGCACGGGGTGCTCGCCGTTCTGGTCGGCGAGGACGATGAACGGCTCCGCGCCCGCGGCCGCCGCGAGGAGCCTCGCGGTCCTGAGCGCGGCCTCCTCCCCGGCCGCGTGGGCTCCGCCGTCGGCGAAGGCCACGGGGACGAAGGCGCCGGCGAGCGCGAGGCCTCTCGCCGCGAGCTCGCGCCTCAAGGTCTCCGGGTCCGTCGGGAGGAAGCCCCAGTCGCCGAGCTCGGTGCCAGCGTAGCCCGCGTCGCGCATCTCGTCGAGCACCTGGGCGTAGCCGAGGGGCTCGCCGGGCAGGTCGAGCTCGAGGACGCCCCACGAGCAGGGAGCGTTGGCGATCCGGACGGGCGGCGGCCGCGGCGCGCTCACAGGAAGTACCTCTCCTTCTCGCGGGCCTTCTCGTAGGCTGCGCGCGCCTCGCGGACCGAGGGGACCTCGGAGACCTCCGCGACGGGCACGTCCCACCACGACTCGTACCCCGGAACGCGCTTCTCGAGGTCCGTCTCGATCACGATCACCGTGGTCCCCGTCTGCCGCTTGGCCTCCTTGAGCGCTCCCACGAGGCCCGCCACGTCCCGGGCCGCGATCACGTGCGCGCCCAGGCTCCTCGCGTTCGCGACGAAGTCCACGGGCAGCCGCCCGCCGTCGATCTGCCCCGTCGCGGCGTTCCGGTAGCGGAAGCGCGCCCCGAAGGCATCGCAGCCCACGGATCGGGAGAGGCCCCCGATGCTGGAGTGCCCCTGGTTGTCGAGAAGGACGATGGTCAGCTTGTAGCCTTCCTGGACGCTCGTGATGATCTCCTGGGACATCATGAGGTAGGAGCCATCGCCCACCATGACGTAGACCTCACGCTCCGGGTCGGCCATCTTGACCCCGAGGCCCCCCGCGATCTCGTAGCCCATGCAGGAGTAGCCGTACTCGAGGTGGTAGCCCTTGGGGTCCCGCGTGCGCCAGAGCTTGTGGAGGTCCCCGGGGAGGCTGCCCGCGGCGCAGAGCACCACGTCCCGCGGCCCGGCGAAGCCGTTCACGGCGCCGATGACGGCCCCCTGGCTCACCGGGGGCGCCTCGCCGGCGACGCCGTAGATGCGGCTCACCTCGGCGTCCCACTCCGCGTTGAGCCTGGCCGCCTTCTGGCGGTAGGCGTCGGCAACGCAGTAGCCCTCGAGGGCCCGGTCGAGGGCCTCGATCGCGGCCCGCGCGTCGGCCACGAGGGGCAGGGCCGCGTGCTTGAAGGCGTCGAATTCAGCGACGTTGACGTTGATGAACCGCACCCTCGGGTCCTGGAACGCCGTCTTGGATGCCGTCGTGAAGTCGCTGTAGCGCGTGCCGATCCCGATCACGAGGTCCGCCTCGCGGGCGATCACGTTCGCGCCGCGGGTGCCCGTGACGCCGATCGCGCCCAGGCACCGCGGGTCGTCGTAGCGGAGCGATCCCTTGCCCGCCATCGTCTCGCCGACGGGGATGCCCGTCCGCTCGACCAGGCGGGCCAGCGCCGCGCTCGCCTCGCTGTAGAGGACGCCGCCGCCGGCGACGATGAGAGGGCGGGCGCTCGAGCGGATCCACTCGACCGCGCGGCCGAGCAGCGTCGCCTCGGGGGCCGGCCGCGGGACGTACCAGACCCGATCCTCGAAGAGCTCCGCGGGGTAATCGAAGGCCTCCGCCTGCACGTCCTGGGGCAAGGCCAGGGTCACGGCGCCGGTCTCGGCCTGCGAGGTGAGGACCCGCATCGCCTCGGGCAGGGCCGTGATGATCTGCTCCGGGCGGCTGAGACGGTCCCAGTACCGCGAGACCGGCACGAAACAGTCGTTGACCGAGATGTCCTGCGAGGACGGCTGCTCGAGCTGCTGGAGGACGGGCGCCACGAGCCGCCGGGCGAAGATGTCCCCGGGCAGGAGCAGCACCGGCAGGCGGTTGATGGTCGCGGTCGCGGCCCCCGTGACCATGTTCGTCGCGCCCGGGCCGATCGACGTGGCGCACGCGAAGGTGCGCAGGCGGTTGTGCATCTTGGCGAAGGCCGCGGCCGTGTGGACCATGGCCTGCTCGTTACGGCACTGGTAGAAGCGCAGCTCGGGATGCTGGTGGAGCGCCTGGCCGATCCCGGCCACGTTGCCGTGGCCGAAGATGCCGAAACAGCCGGCGAAGAAGGGCCGGCGCGCCCCGTCCCGCTCGACGTGCTGGTGGAGCAGGAACTGCACGATGGCCTGCGCTTCGGTGAGACGCTTCGTCTTCATGGCGAGTTCCCCCTTTCTTGTCTTGGGGCGCCGCGGTCTTGTCTCGGGTGCCGCGGATACCTGTGGTAACCCTCGCGGAGATTCTGTCCAGGCTCGAGGCCCAGGTCAACGGAGCAGGGGGAACAAGTGATCTCGATCACAGCCCTGCCCGCCACGCCCCAGGTATCGAGTGGAGCAGAGGTTTGCAGCGCATGTCCATCCGGAGCAGAGGTTTGCAGCTCATGTCCACCCGCACGGCCGAGGCCTCCATAGTGATCCCGCTCCTCGAGGAGCCGGCCGGCGGCCGGACGCTTGCCCAGAAGGCCCTCGGGGTCTTCAAGTCCTTCGGGCCGGGGGCGATCCTGGCCTCGATCTCCATCGGCGCCGGCGAGACCATCGTGGCCGTGCGTACGGGGGCCTGGGCCCGCTACGACCTCCTGTGGGTCGTCCTCGTGAGCTGCCTCGTCAAGGCCGTCCTCGTCACGTACATGCTCGGCAGGTACACGGCCCTGAGCGGCGAGTCCATCGGACAGCGGCTCGTGCGCCTGCCCGGGCCTCGCGGGTGGCTCCTCCTCGGCGTGATCGGCGTGGAGGTCCTCTTCGCGCCGCTCGCCTGGGTGGCCATCGCGAGGCCTTGCGGGAACCTCATCCACGAGCTCGCGGGGTGCGGCTGGTCCGGCTGCGAGAACGTCTACACGACGCTCTTCATCGCGCTGGCCCTCGCCGTGAGCTTGACCCACACCTACCGCCGCCTCGAGAAGGCGCAGCTCGCGCTCTGCGGCGTCCTCGTCGCGGGCACCCTGGCGGGCACACTCATCGTCTGGCCCGACATCGCGGCGCTCCTGGAGGGCACCTTCCTGCGGATCGGGCGGCTGCCCGACTCCGCACCGCCCTGGACCCCGCCGGACGCGACGCGGTTCCCCTGGCTGAACCTCGCGACGGTCTTCGCGTACATCGGCGGGAGCGTGACGGGCTACATAGCCTACGCGAACTGGATCGGCATCCGCGGCTGGGGCCTGACGGGCCACCCGGAGATCGAGGCGATCCGGCGGCGCGCTGCACGCGCGGCCCGCATCGACTACCTGCCCGAGGACCCGGAGCAGGCCCGGAGGCTCCTGCGTCTCACCAGCCCCATGCGGTGGGACATAGCGCAGGGGGCGGTGGTCCTCTTCGTGGTCACCGCGGCCTTCATGATCTCCGGCGCGGCGGCCCTCTACGACCGGCAGGCCGGGTTCCAGGGCTGGAGCCTGCTGCGCGACCAGGCGCACGTGTGGCAGAATATCTCGCCGTGGCTCACGCCGATCTACTACGGCACGGTCCTGGCCGCGCTCTTCGGCACGTTGACCGCGCTGCCCGAGGTGTACGCCCGCGTGACGCAGGAGTTCCTGAGCGCGATCTGGCCCGAGCGGCCCTGGATCTACGGGCGGATCCGCGCGGCCATCGCCGCCGCGATCCTCGTCGAGGCGGGCCTGCTCGTGTGGGTCGGCCTCGACTTCGAGATCTTGACCCAGATCGCCGGCTTCTTCCTCTCGAACCTCGCCGTGGCGGCCATGGCCATGGCGGGCCTCTACTTGAACTGGGTGCTGCCTCCCCGCTACCGGCTCCGCGGGCTGGCCCTCGCGGCGGCGGTCGCCGCCGCGGCGGTCATGGCGGGGACCTGCGCGATGAGCGGCCTGGGGCTCTTGAGCAAGCTGGGAGGGGCCCTGTGACACGCGAGACGCGCGAGACCCCCCGGAAAGGAGAGCGATGACCCACCGAGAACGAGTCCTGGCGGCCCTGAGCCACGAGGTGCCCGACAGGGTGCCCGTGGACCTCGGCGGCACGCTGGCCACATCGATCAACATCGGGGCCTACGAGAAGCTCAAGCGGCACCTGGGCCTCACGACGCCCTCGGAGGTCTTCAGCCTCCGCTCCATGATCGCCCGCGTGGAGGACGAGATCCTCGAGCGCTTCGACATCGACACGCGCAGCCTGCCCATGCTCGCCAACAGCCGGCCCACGGAGCGCCTGCCCGACGGCGGCTACCGGGACGAGTGGGGCGTGGTGCGCAAGCAGCCGGAGCCGCAGGGGCACTTCATGGACGTCGGGAACCCCCTCGACGGCGAGCGCACGCTCGAGGACGTCGAGAGGCACTCGTGGCCGGACCCGGAGGACCCGGGATACACGCGGGGCCTCGCCGAGGAGGCGGCGCGCCTCCGCGGCGATACGGACTGCGCCACGATCCTCACCCTGCCCGTGGGGCCGCTTCACCAGGCCCAGTGGCTCCGGGGATACGAGGCCTGGATGCTGGACCTCGCGGGCGACGTCGACCTCTACGAGGCCGTCATGGACAAGGTGACGAGCATCTGGCTGAAGATCTCGGCGCGGATGATCGAGGCGGCCGGGCGGAACGTCGACGTCCTCCTCTACGGCGACGACGTCGGGTACCAGAACGGGCCCATGGTGAGCCGGAGCATGTACGAGCGGCGAATACGGCCGTACCAGGAGCGGATCTTCGGCCTCCTCCGGCGGAGCGGGGCGAAGGTCCTCTACCACTCGTGCGGGTCCGTCGTGAGCTTGATCGGGGACTTCATCGAGCTCGGCGTCGACGCCTTGAACCCCGTGCAGGTGAGCGCGGCGGGCATGGACACGGCGCGGCTCAAGCGCGAGTTCGGGCAGAAGATCGCCTTCTGGGGCGGGGTCGACACGCACCACATCCTGCCCAGGGGCACGCCCCAGGAGGTGCGCGAAGAGGTGCGCCGGCGCCTCCGGGACCTGGCGCCGGGCGGAGGATACGTCCTCTGCGCGGTGCACAACCTCCAGCGCGAGGTCCCGCCGGAGAACATCGTCGCCATGTACGAGGAGGCGCTGGCCTCGGACGTCTACGGAAAGCAGAAACCCCAACGGAACTGAGAGCCATGTCACAGGAAGACCTCGGAAAACTCTACGATGCGATCTTGACGGGGGACACGAAGACGGCCGTGGCGGTCACGCAGGCGGCGCTGGCCGCAGGAACGGACCCCCAGGTCCTCGTCAACCAGCGCATGATCCCGGCCATGAACGAGGTGGGCCGGCGCTTCGACCGCGAGGAGTACTTCCTGCCGGAGCTCCTCGTCGCCGCGCGGGCCATGAAGGGGGCGCTGAACCTCGTGCGCCCGCTCCTCGCCGAGCGCGGCATCGAGCCCACCGGCCGCGTGGTGATCGGCACCGTCAAGGGGGACATGCACGACATCGGGAAGAGCCTCGTGGGCTCGATGCTCGAAGGGGGCGGCTTCCAGGTGACCGACCTGGGGGTCGACGTCCCCCCGGAGCGGTTCGTGGCCGAGGCGAAGGCGCAGGGTGCCGACATCATCGCCCTCTCGGCGCTCCTCACGACGACGATGACCTCCATGAAGTCCGTGCTCGACGCCCTCGTGGCCGCCGGGGGCCGGGACAAATTCAAGGTGATCATCGGCGGCGCGCCGGTCACCCAGGCCTACGCCGACTCGATCGGCGCCGACGGCTACAGCGCGAGCGCGAGCAGCGCGGTCACGCTCGCGCGGAAGCTCCTGGGCGTGGCGGCGGCAGGGTGAGATCGGAGGCGAGCGAGCCATGACCGTCTCGGCGAGGTTCTCCATCGCTCCGCGGGGGGCCGCCGCCCTCACCGCGGGGCTCCTGGTCTGCGCGGCTCGTGGGACCTCCGGCTCGTGCGGCGAGCCCGCGAACATCGCGCCGCGGGCGCGGATCACGGCCTCCTCGAGCTACTCGGCGGCCTACGAGCCGCGCTTCGCCGTGGACGGGCAGGTGCCCGCGGAGCTCGGGCGCTCGGACGAGGGCCGCGCCTGGTGCGTGCGGGGCGACGAGGCCCGTGGCCGGGGCTGGCTCCGCCTCGAGTGGAAGGAGCCGGTGGCGGTCGGCGAGGTCGTCTACTTCGGCCGCACGGCCTGGATGCTCAGCGAGTGCTGGAAGGACTACGAGGTCTGGCTCGACGATGACCCCGCGCCCGCCGCGCAAGGGGCCTTCGCCATGCGCCACGGCCCGCAGCGCGTGCCGATCCGGCCGGCGAGCGAGGCTCGGAGCCTCACGCTCAGGTTCCTCAGCTCCCACGGCGGGCTCAACCCCGGGGCCTCGGAGGTCCTCGTCTTCTCCGAGAGCCCCTCGGAGGAGGCCCTGGCGCGCTGCTTGAACCCGCGCTGGTCGCCGGAGCTCGCCGCGAGGCTCCGCTCGGGCGCGCTCGGCTTCGACCGGGTCCTCCTCGTCCAGCGGCACCCCGTCGACCCGTCGCACGTCTACACCTACCACAACGAGGGCTTCCGCCCGGGCGGCGGCCTCTGCGTCCTCTCGCTGGAGCCTGGCGGCCGCCTCCAGCGGCTCGCCGGCTCGCCCGAAGGGCAGATCCTCGACTGCGACCTGTCCCACGACGCGCGGGAAGTCCTCTTCAGCATGCGGGCGGACGCCGAGGCGACCTACCAGGTCTACCGGATCGGGGTCGACGGCTCGGGTCTCCGGCAGCTCACCGAGGACGACTCGCACAACTTCAACGCTTGCTGGCTGCCCGACGGCGCCGTGGCCTTCCTCTCGACGCGGAAGCCCGCCTTCGCGTACTGCTGGACGAGCCCCGTGGGCATCCTCCACACGATGGACCACGACGGGCGGGACGTGCGGCGCCTCTCGGCCAACTACCTGAACGACTTCACGCCGGCGGTCCTCGACGACGGGCGGATCATCTACGGCCGCTGGGAGTACGTGGACCGCCCCGCGATCCCCATCCAGAGCCTCTGGACCTTGAGGCCCGACGGCACCGGGCTCGGCGCCTTCTTCGGGAACCGCGTCTTGAGCCCGGCGACCTTCATCGAGCCGCGGTCCGTGCCCGGGACGGCGAAGGTCCTCTGCACGCTGACGGCCCACAACGGCCCGTGCCGGGGCGCGGTGGGTCTGCTCGACCCGACCCTGGGCCTCAACGCGCAGGAGGCCATCGCCAACTTGACGCCCGAGGTGGACATCGGCCGCGTCGAGAAAGGCGACGGGAACCACGTGCGAGGGCCCTACGAGAACCCGTTCCCGCTCGACCGGGAGCTCTTCCTGGTCTCGCGCGCCGGGACGGTCATCGTCCGCGACTACGAGGGGACTCGCGAGGCGGAGCTCATCGCGCCGCGGGACGGCATGGGCTTCTACAGCCCGCAGCCCGTGCGGCCGCGCGGCCCGCCCGCGGCGCTGGCGGCGACGCTGCCCGCCCCCCCGGACGCCGAGGCCCGCGGCCCGGAGGCCGAGGCTGCCGCCGCGGAGGCCCCTGCCGCGGAGGCGGAGCCGGGCTGGGCCACGGTCTTCCTCCTCGACGTCTACGACGGGCTCGAGCCCCACGTGCGCCGGGGCGAGGTGAAGCGGATCGGGGTGGTCCAGGAGCTCGAGAA
>JACQVW010000530.1 GCA_016209535.1 Planctomycetota bacterium
GGTCGATCCCGTCGAGCTTGAGCCCGAGGTCCTCGGAGATGAGCTGCCCGCCCGTGAGGATCGCCATGTCCTCGAGCAGGTTCTTGCGCCGGTCGCCGAAGCCGGGGGCCTTCACCGCCACGACCTTCAGGATGCCCTGGAGTTTGTTGATGACGAGGCCGGCGAGGAGCTCGCCCTCCACGTCCTCGGCGATGATGACGAGCGGCTTCCCGCTGACCGCGACCTTCTCGAGGACGGGGATGAACTCGCGCAGGTTGCTCAGCTTCTTCTCGTAGAAGAGGAGGTACGGATCCTCGTACTCGCACGCGAGGGTCGTCGGGTTCGTGATGAAGTAGGGCGAGATGTAGCCCTTGTCGAACTGCAGCCCCTTGACGAGGTCGAGGTGAGTCTTCGTGCTCTTCGACTCCTCGATGGTGATGACGCCGTCCTTGCCGACCTTCTCCATGGCCTCGGCGATCATGTCGGCCAGCGAGTCATCGCTGTTGGAGGCGATGTAGGCGACGTGGCGGACGGCCTTGTAGTCCTTCACGGGGATGGACTGCCGGCGCAGGGACTCCACCACCTTCTCCACGGACTTCTCGATCCCTCGCCGGAGGTCCGTCGGCTGCACCCCGCCCGCGACGTACTTGCGGCCCTCGGCGATCATGCTGTCGGCCAGAACCACGGCCGTCGTCGTGCCGTCCCCCACCTTGTCGTTGGTCCTCGAGGACACCTCGCTGAGGATCTTGGCCCCCATGTTCTCGAAGGGGTCCGGGAGCTCGATCTCGCGAGCCACCGAGACGCCGTCCTTCGTGGAGACGGGCTTCCCGTACTTCTTCTCGATGACCACGTTCTTGCCCGTCGGACCCAGGGTGGCCCGGACCGTGCGCGCGAGGGTCCGCATCCCGGCCGTGAGCTTCTCGCGGCCGCCGAAATCGTAGAGGAGCTGCTTCGCCATGTTTCAAGTCGCCTTTCAGAAGTCCCCCATGTCCTCGTCCATGTCGTGGTGGTGGTGCGCCTCTTCGTCCTCCTCCTTCTTGGGCACGCTGGACACGAGCGTGTCCGAGGTCAGGAGGAGAGTCCCGACCGAGACGGCGTTCTCGAGGCCCATGCGCACGACCTTCGTGGCGTCGATGATCCCCTCCTTCACCATGTCGACGAACTTCTCGCGGACCAGGTCATATCCCACCCGCGGGTTCTTCTTGAGGCGGACCTTCCGGGTCACGGTGGCGGGCTCGACCCCGCTGTTGAGGCAGAGCTGCCGGATCGGGGCCACGAGGGCCGCCTGCACGACCCTTGCGCCCGCGTCCTCCTCGTGGTCCGGCAGCCGGAGCTTGGCCAGCTCGAGGGACGCGCGGAAGAGGGCCACGCCGCCCCCCGGCAGGATCCCCTCCTCGACCGCGGCCCGCGTGGCGCTCAGGGCCGACTCGTAGCGGCCCTTCTTCTCCTTCATGTCGGCCTCCGTCGCCGCGCCCACGCGGACGACCGCGACCCCGCCCACGAGCTTCGCGAGCCGCTCCTGGAGCTTCTCGCGGTCGTACTCGCTCGTGGTGTTCTCGAGCTCCTTCCGGATCTCCGCCTCGCGCCCCTCGATGTCCTTCTTCGAGCCCCCTCCCTCGATGATCGTCGTGGCCTCGGACGTTATCCGGACCTTCTTCGCGCTGCCGAGGTACGAGAGGTCTATGTTCTCGGGCTCCACGCCCAGGTCCTTGAAGATCGCCCGCCCGCCCGTGAGGATCGCGATGTCCTGGAGCATGGCCTTGCGGCGATCGCCGTAGGCGGGGGCCTTGACGGCGGCGCACTTCAGCACGCCCTTGAGCTTGTTCACGACGAGGGTGGCGAGGACTTCGCCCTCCACGTCCTCCGCGATGATCAGGAGCGCTCGCTTCGTCTGGAGGACCTTCTCCAGGACGGGCAGGATCTTCGTCAGGCTCGAGACCTTCTCCTCCATCACGAGGACGTACGGCTTCTCGAGCTCGCAGACCATCTTCTCCACGTTCGTGACGAAGTGCGGCGACAGGTAGCCGCGGTCGAACTCCATCCCATCGACGACATCGACCGTCGTGTCGATCCCCTTGCCCTCCTCGATGGTGATGACGCCGTCCTTGCCCACCTTCTCCATGGCATCGGAGATCGTCTTGCCGATCACCTTGTCGTTGTTGCTGGCGACCGTGGCCACGGCGAGGATCTGCTCCTGCGACTTGACGGGGATCGATAGCTTCTTCAGGCTCGCCAGGGCCTTCTCCGCGGCGGCCCGCATGCCCCGGGCGAGGAGCATCGGGTTCACCCCCCCCGTGACCTGCTTGAGACCCTTGAGGAAGAGGGCCTCGGCGCGCACCGTGGCCGTCGTGGACCCGTCGCCCGCCTCGTCGGCAGTCTTCTCCGCAGCGGCGCGCACCAGCCGGGCCGCCATGTTCTCGCAAGGGCTCGTCAGGTCGATCTCCTCGGCGACCGAGGACCCGTCCTTGGTCACCAGGGGCTCGCCCCAGCCCCTGTCGATCACCGCGCACCGGCCGGCCGGACCCAACGTGGCCTTCACAGCCCTCGCAAGCTTCACCACGCCCTCCCGCAGGACCGCCCGCGCTTCGTCTCCGAAGGCGAGTTGCTTTGGATTCTTAGGCATCGAATTCGATCCCTTCCTCTGTGCCTGGAAACCTGGATTGACGCTGGATGGGAGCATCCCCCCGTCCGGGAGCACCCCGCCGCCCGAGTGCAAACCCGGAGCCAACGCACAAACCATGATCGCAAAATGACTTGAATTCCCCCCTGCGGGTCCCTGGATATGCCAGACTGGCAGCATCCCGCGCGTTCCGGACCGAGGGGCTGTCAGAGTGGCACCGCGCCGGCCCGTGACCCCGGTCCCCGGGAGGTTCAGGCTTGCCTTCCCGGGCGCCGATAGATTACTAAGACAGCCAGGGCAGCCTTCAAAGGTGGACCGCGTGAACGACCGCTACAAGTTCTTCGGGGAAGTCGCCCTCGAGAAGAAGTTCGTGACCCCCGAGCAGCTCTACGAGGCGCTGACCGTCCAGGCCCGCGCCAAGGTCGAAGGGCGGGAGGAGAAACTGCTGGGACAGGTCCTCCTCGAGCTCGGGAGCATGACCGAGGACCAGATCCGCCAGGTCCTCGACGTGCTGTACCCGGTCACGGAAGAGGCTTGAGGGGCGCTCAACCCCACTGTCCGACCACCGGGTCCCCCACCCGTATCCCCTGCTCCCGGGCCGCGCTCCCCCGGTACACCGCGACCTCGATGTACCCCGAGGATCCGACGAGCGCCACGGGCTCGCCCTCGACCGCCGCGGAGTAGGTCCTCGAGAGCCTCGGGAAGCGCAGCGGCCCGACCTCGAGGCTCCGGATCCTGAGCCCGGGCTCGAGGCGCAGGCTCGTGACGGCGTTCCCGAAGACGTCGATGTGGATCACCTCGCCCCGCACCTCCAGCCCGTGACGGCCCGCTCCCCCGAGGTGCCTGCGGCGCGGCCCGGGGACCCCGCCGGGCACGAGCCGCCGGGCCGGGGGGCCCACGGCCTCGAGGGGGAGGCCTCCGGCGAGGGCCGCGGCGACCGGCGCGAAGACGTCGCGCCCGTGGAAGGTCGCGCTCACGGGCTTGAGGTACAGGCGCGGGCAGCGGACCTCGAAGGCGCGATGGATGTCACGGCCGCGGAGGACGTAGCCGAGGAGGCCGTTGTCCGGCGCGAGGAAGGTCGAGCCCTTGCCCTCGGCCGCGATGATCTTCCTCCGGCTCCCCACTCCGGGGTCCACCACCGCCACGTGCACGCAGCCCCGAGGGAAGTACGGGACGGCGCCCGCCCAGATGAGGCCCGCCGCGCGGATGTCCTGCGGCGGCACCTCGTGGCACAGGTCCACGACCCGCGCCTCCGGCGCCCGGGCCGCAAGCACCCCCTTCATCGCAGCGACGTAGCTGTCCCTGAGGCCGAAGTCCGTGAGGAGGGTGACGGTGGGCCCGGACCCCCGCCCCTCCGGCCGTGCCTGGTGCCCTGTCACCCGCGGATCCCCGTGAGCCCCTCCGGCGATCGGTGGAGATGGATCACCGCCAGGTCCGCGAACGTCTCCGGGTGAGAGAGGACGTAGCGGAGGTTCGCGACGAGCTGGGGCACCGTCGCCGTGCGCGGGCCCGCGGAGATGGGGGAGCGCCCCCAGGCGAGCCTCTGCGTGCCGCGCCAGAGCACCACCTCGCTCTCCCGCGGCGCGACGCGGCCGTGGAGGTTCGTCAGGTCGATCGCCTGGATGGGCCGCTCGGGGTACTCCTGGAGGATCCGGCCCTCGAAGAGGACCCGCGCCACCTCGAGCCCCTGCTCCACGTCGCGCGACGCCCACCGTTCCCCCGGGCCGGGGACCCGGCCCGGCGAAGGCACGCCCGCCACGGCGGGCACGCCGAACCACTCGGTCGGCGGGTCCTGGTACGGGGCCCCGAGCCGGTATCCCTCGGCGTCCGTCAGGTAGTAGAGGCCTCCGACCTCGACCAGGGCCACGGGCCTCCGCAGCTCGAGCTCGATCCCGAGGGCGCCCGGGGACTCGCGAGTGGGGTAGCGCACATCGATCGCGCGGACCACGCGGATCCAGGGAGATGCCTCGAGGGCCCGCCGGATCCGCCCCAGCACGCCCGGCTCGAAGAGGCTCAGCCGCCCGCCGCCCTCGCCGAGGCTCACCGCCTCGACCTCGCCTCGGATCTCGGGCGTGACCCAGCCGGGCAGCTCGCCGAGGCCGAGCTTCCAGCCCTCGAGGAAGAACCGCTCGTCCCGCCGCACCTGGTCCCGGACGTACAGCGAGCCGAGGACGGCGAGGACGGCGAGCGCCGCGAGGCCGGCCCGGACGCACCAGCGCCCCGCACGGAGGAGGGCTTCCCGCGACGGGAGGACCCTGATGAACCCGGCCTCCCTCTTCGACCTGGAGCGGGATCTCGCGCGCAGGAGCATGGCGGTCTCTCCTAGACGAGCACGATCTCGGTCTCGAGCCGCACGCCGAAGGCCCTCTCGACGCGCCCCCGGACATCCTCGAGGAGGTCGAGGACGTCCCGGGCGCTCGCCGAGCCGCGGTCGGTCACGATGAAGTTCGCGTGGCGCTCCGAGACCCTGGCGCCCCCCCGGCGGAGGCCCTTGAGCCCCAGCTCGTCGATCCAACGCCCGGCCGACGCACCGGCGGGGTTCTTGAAGGCGCACCCCGCGCTCGCCTCCCCGAGGGGCTGCGTGCTCGATTTCCTGAGCATGAGCTCGCGTGCCGCGTCCCGGAGCCGCGCCGCGGAGCACGGCACGAGCTCCAGATCGACCCAGGCAACGGCGAAGCCCTGGAGCCCTGCGGACCGGTAGCGCCAGGGGACGTCAGCACCCCGGACGCGGACGATGGGCCCGCCGTCGAGCGGGATGAGGCCGAGCTCCCGCACCCTGTCGCCGAAGCTCCAGCCGCCGCCCCCGGCGTTCATGACGACCGCGCCGCCGGCGGTCCCTGGGATCCCGACCAAACCCTCGAGGCCGCCGAGGCCCAAGCTCATGGCGGCCCGCACGAGCGCGTTCAGCCGTACGCCGCACTCGGCGCGCACCACGCTGCCTCTCGCCTCGAGGCCCCGCAGGAGCTCCGTCGACACCACCGGACGCCGGAGCTCCCCGTCGGGGAAGAGGGTGTTCGCCCCCCCCCCGAGGATGTGGGGCGCCGTCCGACGCTCGTGGAGGCGCCCGAGGAGGCACCTCAGGTCCTCGAGGCTCTCCGGGATGTGGAGCTCCGCCGCCGTGCCACCGACCTCGAGGGTGGTCCGGCGGGCCAAGGGGACGCCGTGGCGCGTGATGGTCATGATGCCTTCGAGCTGAGCTCTCCGGCGTAACCGCGGGCCAGGTCGGTGACGTCTCCGGCGCCCATGAAGACCACGGCGTCGCCGTCCCCCGCCGCCTCGCGGAGGAGGGCGAGGGCGTCCTCGAAGCTCGGAGCATGGGTGGCAGGCGAGATGGGTCTGCGGTCGTTGATCGCCCGCACGAGGGATTCGGACCGCACGGTCCTCGCGTCCTCGTCGGTGTCGCGAGCGCGGTAGACGTCGGTCACGATCGCGGCGTCGAAGCGCACGAGCACGTCCGCGAAGGCTTCGCGGAAGATCCTCAGGCGGGAGTGCTGGTGGGGCTGGAAGACCGCGATGATGCGCCGCCCCTTCAAGCTCTCGCGGGCCGCCCTCAGGACCGCCAGGATCTCGGTGGGGTGGTGGGCGTAGTCGTCCACCACCATGACGGGGCCCCTGGCGAGGATCTCGAAACGGCGGCGGACTCCCGTGAAGGTCTCGAGGACCTCCGCGATGGCGGCCATCGGCACGCCCGCTCGCCGGCAGACGGCCGTCGTGGCGAGCGCGTTGAGCACGTTGTGCCTCCCGGGCACGCGCAGGCGGAAGCGAGCCTCCTCCCCCGAGTGCCCCACGACGCGGAAGCGAGCGCCTCCGCCCTCGGGCACCACGCCCTCGGCCCACCAGTCGGCGACGCCGCGGCGCAGGCTGAAGGTATCGACCTTGGACCGGCAGAACTCGCTCAGGTAGGTCGAGCTCGCGTCGTCGCGGTTCATGACCAGGAGGCCGTCCTCGGGAAGGAGCGACACGAAACCCGCGAAGGCGTTCTGGATGTCCTTCAGCGACTCGAAGTAGTCGAGGTGGTCCTCCTCGATGTTCGTGACCACGCTGATCCTGGGGCGCAGGTTGAGGAAGCTGCGGTCGAACTCGCAGGCCTCGGCGACGAAGTGCGGCCCGCGGCCCCACCGCGAGCTGCCGCCGAGGGCGGGGTACTCGCCGCCGATGATGAACGACGGGTCCAGGCCCGCCTCCCGGAGGACGAGCGAGACCATGCTCGTGGTCGTGGTCTTGCCGTGCGTCCCGGCGACGGCGATCCCGGACTTCTCCGCCATGAGGTACCCGACGAACTCCGCGTACTTGACGACGGGGATCTTGAGGTCGAGGGCGGCGCGCAGCTCGGGGTTCGCCTCGGTCACCGCCGCGGAGACGAGGACGAGGTTCACGCGGCGGTCCAGGTTGAGGCCCGACTGCCCCACCCAGCACTCGATCCCACGCACGCGGAAGCTGTGGAGGATCGGGTTGTCGAGCTGCTCCGACCCGGTGATCTTCACCCCGCGCTCCGAGAGGAGGTGGACGAGCCCTCTCAACCCGCTGCCAGCCACGCCGATAACGTGCACCCTCAACGGGGCCCCGGGCACCGCCCAGTCCTGGACGACGCGGAGGGCGGTCTCCCGCCCCGACGCAGGAAAGCTCTTCTCAGCCTGCATCCGATCCTCTCTCACTTCCGCGGCCCCGGATCTCCTCGGGGGCCGACGGCACCATGGAACCAGAAAACCCTTTCCTTCTCCAGCAAAAATCGGGGCTCGCGGTAAGATCGCGAGCGCTACCTCCGGGGGCCCCGGACGGCAGGCTCGCCCGGCTTGCCGTGACGAGGAGGGGGCTTCCGCCCGCGATCGACTGGATCCGGGACAGGACTCCCCTCAACGGATGTATCGGCCCGGGGCGCGGGCGGCTTTAGGCTCTCCTGGCGGACCGGCACCCGGATCTTGAGGACGGTCCCGACGGGCAGCCGGTCCGGGTCGACGGTCCGGAACACCTCGGGGTTCTGCTCGAGGATCTCGTGGTATCGCGCCCCCGAGCCCAGCAACGCCTCCGAGATCTTCCAGAGGCTCTCGCCCTCCCCGACCCGGTGCTCGATCTCGTGGAAGGCCCGGATGGCCGCAGGGTCGGCGCCCTGGACCTCTCCTGGGCCGGGGGCGGCCCCTCCCGGCTCGCCGGGTTCCGCCAGGCCGGCAGGGTCACCGCCCTCGAGCGCCTCGCCGGCCTCGGTCGAGCGGTCCTCGGCCACGATGGGCAGGTCGGCCGCGTCCAGGGCGAGACCCTCGCCGGACCCCTCCTCCGGGCCGGCTCCCCAGAGCGCCTCGAGCGGCTCCTGGCCCTCGGGCGCCGGGCGGACCGGCGGAGGCCGCTGCCCGGTGAGGGTGGCGAGGGTGAGGTCCCGGTCGGGGACGCGGTCCACGGGCGACACCACGGGGTCGCGGGGCCGGGTGCGCCGGTCGGGATCGGGCTCGGCCCGGAGCCAGTGGTGGATCTCCCGGGAGCGGAACCGGTAGGCGTAAACCGCACCGAAGGCGAAGAGGATCAGGAGGAAGATGCGGAAGCCGGTGGACATCGGCGTCGGAGCTCTACTGCAAGGTCGAGGATGGCGTCGGCCGCGTCGGGGCGGGCGAGGCTCCGAGCGCACCGGCCCATGGCCTCGAGCCGCGCCGGCGCGAAGAGCGTGTCACGGAACACGGCGCGGAGGCTCCCGGCCGTGAGCTGGTCCTCCTCGATCACCTCCGCTCCGCCGGCGCGGGCGAAGGCCTCGGCGTTCCGCCGCTGGTGCTGGTCGCGGTGGTAGGGGTAGGGGACGAGCACCGCCGGCAGACCGAGGACCGCGATCTCCGAGAGCGTCGTGCCGCCCGCACGGCCCAGGAGGAGGTCGCTCCCGGCCATGAGCGACGGCAGCTCGGGCGTGTACGAGTACACCTCGGCGCTCCAGCCGCCTGTCCGGTAAGCCTCCGTCATGCCACCCTTATCGGCATCCCCGGCCACGTGAATCCAGTGAATTCTTTCGCGGAAGTCGAGGAGCTCGGGGAGCGCGGCGCGCACGGCCCTGTTGACTCCCGCCGCGCCCTGGCTCCCCCCGACGACGAGGATCCTCCTGCGCGCCGGGTCCATGGCGCGGGCATCCCTCGCCGCGGCCGCCTCCAGCACCACCTTGCGCACCGGGTTCCCCGTGACGACGCGCCGTCGAGCCATGCGGAAGGGCGTCTCGGCGAACGGGCAGGCGACGGCCTCCGCGAAAGGGGCGAGCAGTCGGTTCACGCGGCCCGGCGCGAGGTTCTGCTCGAGGAGGATGACCGGGACGCCGAGGGACCGGGCGGCGAGGATCCCCGGGAACGATGCGTATCCCCCGAGGCCGAAGGCCGCGTCGAAGCCCTGGAGGGCCCCTTCGAGCTCCCGCCGCACGGCCTGCGCCTCGAGCGCGTACCGCACCCAGCCCCGGAAGCTCCCGCCCGGGGCGGCGATGGAGACCGAGCGCGTCTCGAGGTCGCGGCCGAGGAAGACCTTGTCCTCGACGGCGCGGGCCGTGCGGAAGAACAGGGTACGGCAGCCCGGGAACCGCTCCCTCGCCCGCTCGGCGAGGGCGATCCCGGGGAAGAGGTGCCCCCCCGTGCCTCCTCCGAGGAAGGCGATGGCGCGCAGGCCCTCGTCGGCGGCGCTCTTCACGGCGGCTCGCTCCCGGCTCCCGCCTCCGCGAGCCTCCGCGCCTCGAGCCGGCCTGCGCGCTCGATCGAGAGCAGGAGGCCCACCTGGGCGAGGGTCATGCAGAGCCCCGAGCCGCCGTAGGTGATGAAGGGGAGCGGGATGCCCTTCGTCGGAGCGCTCGCGGTCACCACGGCGAGGTTCAGGACGGCCTGGAAGCAGAGCGAGATGACGATCCCGGCCCCCACGAGGAACCCGTACAGGTCTCGCGTCCTCCACACGATGGCCGCGCCGCTCCAGAGGAGCCACAGGAAGAGCGCGACCACGGCCACGGAGCCCGCGAAGCCCAGCTCCTCGCCGAGGATGGCGAAGATGAAGTCCGTGTGCGGCTCGGGAAGGAAGCGCAGCTTCTGCCCGCTCGCCCCGAGCCCGACGCCCCACAGGCCGCCCGAGCCGAGGGCCGTGAGCGAGTGCTTCACCTGGTAGACCTTGTCGGGGTCGAGGAAGCCCAGGAGCCTCGGCTGGATCTTGTCCCACCGGGCGTAGACGAAGGCGGCGATGATGGGCGCGAAGACGAACGCGCTCGCGAAGAGGTAGAGGACGCGCGTCCCGCTCAAGACGAGGAGGAAGAGGGCGAGGCCCAGGATGAACA
>JACQVW010000531.1 GCA_016209535.1 Planctomycetota bacterium
GGGCGTCTGCGACGACTGGCGGTCGCCCGTCGTGCCGGAGCTCAATGGAGTCCCGCTCGAGCTGCGCGCGACCTCTACCATCCGGAACGTCGATGCCGCAAACGGCATCGTCGACATCGAGTTCGCGGGCGACTTGTTCGCGGCGGCCAGGCCACCCGGAGTTCCCGCGGTCACCGTCGCCGGCTTCGTGCTCCTCCTTGCTGGAGCCCTCGGGCTGGGCCTCTGGCTCCTGAAGCTTCGGAGCCGGCCCCTGGGTCAGCCGACATAGCTCCTGCCGTGGCGTACACCCTATGCGCGGCGTGATGCCATTCAGCGGGCCGATCCGCTCGCAGGGAGCCCAGCGAGGCAGGGTACGGCGGTGGGTCCCACCCGCGGCCTTCCTCGTCCTCATGGTCGCCGGGGGAGGGCTCATGGTCTGGCCCCGGTTCAAGGGGCGACCCGGACCTGAAGGGTTCCCGCCCGACACCTCGGTGGTCTGGGCCGCACGCTCGCGGCCGCGCTCGCACTTCCTGGCCAGGGTCACGCGCCTGGAGGGCGAGGCGGCCGCGGCCCACAAGGCGGTGCTCCAGGCGGGCCTCCGGCTCCTGGGCCTGGGGCCGGGGGATCCCAGGCTGTACGCTCGCGTCGCGGTCCGGAGGGTCCTCGCCGACGGGCAGGAATTGCACTCCGAGCTCCGACTTCAAGTCGAGCCCCAAGGAACCCCAGGACGCATGTCCGTCGAGTTGGACGTCGAGCGCGAGAGCGCGGCGGCCCTGTGCTACCGCGTCTTGCTCGAGAACGGCGCCGTGCTCAAGGCCGAGATGTCGAGCCCGCCCGGAGTCGACGCCATGGCGCTCCCCACTGCGGGCGCTGACTTCCCCGTCGGCATCGGCGACCTTCAGGTTCAGGACGCGCGCCTCCTGTGGGAGTCGCTTGACCCGGGCCGGCTCGAGCCCCTGGGGTACCTGCAGGAGGAGGGTTCACGGCGGCTTCTGGTCGTCGAGGCGCAGGGGAGGCGTCCGCCCGGGAACGCGACCGTTGCCAGAGACCAGGCCCAGGGTCGCGAGCGCGCGCTCCTCTACCTTGAGCCCCCCACGAACAGGGTTCAGGCGGTCCGCGTCTTCGATGCCAAGGACCGGCTGGTGAGGGTCTATGAGGACTTCGCCTACGACGAGGACAAGGCGAGCGTCATCCCGGCCCGCTTCCGGGTGACGTCCATCCCCACCGACAGCCACTCCGTCTTCCAGGTCCGATCGGTGAAGCAGGGAGGGGAGTAACCCTGGCCCGCCGCTTCGCGCCGGTCAAGGGGCCGCCGCCTTGCAGCGCCCGGCGACCAAGTCCGCAAGGAACGCGAAGACGGGGGCGATCTGCCGGCGAGAGAGCCTGGCCGCTCGCTCCTTGGCCTCGGCCACGGCCGCCCGCACCCTGCTCTGCGTCCCCAGGAGGCTCTCTTCGGCCCCGACGATCTCGCGAGCCCGCCGCAGGCTCTCCCCCTGGGGCGGCCCCGAGGCCAGAAGGGCGCTGAGCTCCCCCTTCCACTTCCCGTGCGCCAAGGCGTGGATCACCGGAAGGGTGTACCACCCACCGGCGAGGTCCACGCCGGAGTTTTTCCCGAGCCATGTGCCGTTCCCCTGGATGTCGAGGAGGTCGTCGGAGAGCTGGAAAGCCACGCCGAGCGCGAGTCCGTAGGCCTCGAGGTGTTCCTGGTCCTGCCGCGATGCCCCCGACAGGAGGCCCCCCATGCGGCATGAGGCGCCGAACAGGCTTGCGGTCTTCCGGCGCACGATCTCGAAGTACGCCGCCTCGGAGATCGTCGCGTCGCCCCAGGAGGTCACCTCCCGGATCTGACCCTCGCAGAGCTGGCTCACCGTCCTGGCGATGAGGTCGGAGGCCTCCCTCCCGAGCGCCGCGACGAGCCCCGTGGCCCGCGCGAACAGGAAGTCCCCGGTGAGGATGGCCGTCTTCACCCCCCACTTCTCGTGCGCGGCGGGTACGCCGCGGCGCAGCCTCGCGCCGTCGATCACGTCGTCGTGGTACAGGCTCGCCAAGTGCGTGAGCTCGATGGCGGCGGCACCTTCAGTCAGCGCCTCCTCCGCCGGGTTCCCAAGATGCCCCGCGAGGAACACCAGGGACGGCCGGATGCGCTTCCCGCCGGCCTGAAAGAGGTACACGGACGCGTCCAAGAGGAGGCTCAAGTCGCAGGCAAGCGCCCTCTCGAGCCTCGCCTCCATGTCGTGGAGCCTCCTGCGCAGCGAGGCCTCGAGGCCTGGAGCGATCGCATCGAGCCCGGGAATCTTGGAATCGGACATGGCACGTCCCAACGCGTGAGAACCCTACGGCGCCATTGTAACCAGAGATCCAACCGGGCGCGATCGCTCGGGGGCACCTTCCCGGGCGGGCGCTCCGCCGCCTACAATACTCTCCATGCCGCCGCCACCTCCGCTGATCGAGATCCGAGGCCTTGCAAAGGAGTTCGGCTCCGGCCCGGCGCGAGTCGAAGCCCTCCGGGACATTGACCTCACGATCGAGCCGGGGGAGCTCGTGGCCATCATGGGGCCCTCGGGCGCCGGCAAAAGCACCCTCCTCTACGTCATCGGCGGGCTCGAGAGGCCCACCCGAGGGGTGGTGCGCGTCGGCGGCACGGACGCCTCGAGCATGACCGAGGACGAGCTGACGCTCCTGAGGAGGCGAAGCATCGGTTTCGTCTTTCAGAGCTTCAACCTGCTCGACGGTCTCTCCGCCCAGGAGAACGTCGCCCTGCCGCTCCTCATCGCTGGGACCCGCGAGAAGGACGCGCTCGAGCGGGCCGCGGAAGCCCTGAAGCTCGTGGGGCTGGACGCCAGGGCGAGGCACCTCCCGGGCGAGCTCTCGGGCGGCGAGCAGCAGCGGGTGGCGGTGGCCCGGGCCCTGGTGACCGAGCCCCTGCTGATCCTCGCCGACGAGCCTACGGGCAACCTCGACAGCGCGAGCGGCTCGCGGCTGATCTCGCTCCTGCGGGCGCTCGCCGACGACCGGCGCCAGACGATCCTCCTCGTCACGCACGACCCCCGGTTCGCCTCCTCCGCCGACAGGCTCGTCCATCTCGAGGACGGGCGCGTGCTCAAGGAAGAACGGCGCCACGCCGGCGCGGAGCCCCGGCCATGATGCCTTGGAGGCTTGCCCTCAGGGAGCTCACCCGCCGGCCCGGCCGCGCTGCGCTTACCTTCCTGGGCATATCCATCGGCGTCTCGTCCATCGTCAGCGTGCCCCTGACCATCCACAACACCCGGGCCGGTTTCCGGAAGATGTTCGAGACCGTGGCCTCCCGTGCCTCCCTCGAGGTCGTGAGCGAGGGCCTGGGAGCCTTCGGTGAGGACGCGGGGGCGCCCCTGGTTTCCACGCCGGGAGTCAAGGCCGTCGTGCCCGTGATCCAATCCCCCGTGGCCCTCCTCGGACCTTCCGGCGCGAGCCCCGCGCTCCTCCTCGGGATCGACCCGCGGCGCGATGCCGCCGCCAGGGACCTCCCCCTCAGGGAGGGCAAGCCGCTGGACCCCTCCGGTGATGCGGCACTTCTCGAGGCCGGCTTCGCAGCCGCGAATGGCCTGAGGCTAGGTGCCTTGGCGAGCATCTGGACGCCAACGGGCACGGCTCGACTTCCCGTGGTCGGACTCCTCGAGCCGCGAGGCCCGGCGGCCGCGAGCGGAGGCGCCATCCTGTTCGTCCCGCTCGCCGTGGCGCAGAAGCTCTTCGGCCTCGAGGGGAAGGTCAACTGCCTGCAAGTCGTCCTGGAGGAGGGCGCGCGGCCCGAGGACGCAGGGCGGGAGATCTCCCGGCGCCTGCCCGCGGGGCTCTCCCTCCGGACTCCCGCCGCTCGGGGCGAGCTGGGCAGGCTGAGCGTCCTCTCGACGGAGCAGGCTCTCTCTGCCCTGAGCGCGGTCTCGCTCGTGGGCGCGGGGTTCGTCATCCTCAACACGTTCCTCATGAGCTTGAGCGAGAGGCGCCGCCAGCTCGCCCTGGTCCGGGCCCTCGGGGCGACGCGCGGACAGCTCACGCGGTGGCTTTTGCGGGAGTCCTTGCTCCTGGGCGCCGCCGGCACGGCGCTCGGGATCCCTGCCGGGGCGGCGATGGCCTCCGTGCTCGCGAGGGCTCTGGGTCACGAGTTCGGGCTCAGCGTCCAGGATCTCGAGTGGCCCCCGGCGCCCTTCCTCCTCGCGGTCTGCCTCGGTCCCGGCTTGCCCGTGGCGGCTACCTTTCTCCCCGCCTGGTGGGTGGCCAGGGAGCCGGTGCTCGATGACCTGCTCTACCGGCGCCGGCCCTCGAGAGCGGCGCCGCGGCGCTGGCCGGCCACCCTCGGCTGCGTCCTCGTCGCTCCGGTCATCGCCCTGGAAACGGCCCTGCTGCTCGGCTGGATCCCGGCACACGCCGTCGCCGCGTTTCTGGGTCCCGGGATGGCATTGGGCCTCATCGGCCTGGTGTTGATGGTCCCCCTCGTGCTGCCGGCGCTTCTCGAAACCGCCGCGAAGGTCCTGCGCCCCTTGGGGGGCGTGGAGGCGGCGCTGTCGTTGCGGCAGCTCCGGCGCCACCCGACGCGGACGAGCTTGACCGTCGCGGTCCTGTTCATCGCCCTCGTGGTTGCGAACGCGATGGGGCTCTCCCTCCTGATCCAGACGGACAAGGTGAGGGAGTACGTGGCTCGAATCTCCGACGTCGACTACTTCATCCGGGGCGTCTGGCCGGCGCCGACCCTCCTCTTCACGGCACCCATCCCGGAGTCGATGGCCGCGGAGCTCGGTGCCATGGAGGGCGTCCGCTATGTCGACAAGCTGAGCTGGATCCCGGCGCGGACCGGCAGCCAGCAGGTCATGGTCCTCGCGGTCACGTTCGGCCGGGACCGGCCCCTGTTCCTGGACCTCGAGCGCGGAAGGCCGGAGGAAGCGCGGGAGGGGCTCCTCCGAGGAGAGGTCGTCGTGGGCTCCACCCTGGCGCAGCGGCTGGGGGTCGGGCTCGGGGACGAGATCCCCATCGAGACGCGGCTCGGCCCGCGGCCGCTCAGGATCGCCGGCACGGCGACCGAGTACACGGCGGCAGGCATGGCCCTCTACATGGACTGGAGCCTCGCCAAGGAGGTCTTCGATGCCCCCGGAGCCCACCTCTTCCGTGTCGCATCCCGCCCGGGAGAAGAACGCCGGCTCGCCGCGCAACTCCAGTCATACTGCGAGGAGAGGAGCCTGCTCCTCCAGTCGGCTGCCGAGTTCCGGGCGGTGCTGCTGGGGATGGTGGACGACGTCTGCCGCCTGGTCTGGGCGCTCATCGTGCTGAGCTTCGTGGTCGCGTCACTGGGGGTCGTCAACACCTTGACCATGAACGTGCTCGAGCAGACGCGGGAGATCGGCCTTCTCAGGGCCGTCGGGATGCGGAGAGGCGGGGTCCTCAAGCTGGTCTCCTGCCAGGCTCTCCTGATCGGCGGCGCCAGCCTCCCCTTGGGCGCCGTCGTGGGCCTGGCCCTCGCCTACGGCGTGCACGCCGCGGGGCAAGCCGTCGGCGGGATCCATGCGGAATTCCACGTCGACTCAGCCTTCTTTGGGTCCACCCTCGCGCTGACCCTCGCCACCGCCCTCGGGGCCGCGCTCCTGCCGGCGCGCCGCGCGGCCCGGATCGAGGTGATGAAAGCCTTGCACCTCGACTGAGCTCGGCCGACGGTCCGCTTTTTCGCCGTCGTTCACAAAGGCCGCTGAGAGGGTAACAGTCCAGATCGGGCTCCTGTCTTGATCCGAGTCAAGGTCGTGGAGCCGCGGGGCCGGGGTGTCGGAGCCTCACGGGGATCGCCGCCCCCCTCACCTCCGGTAGATCGGCAGGAGCCGGTACGACACCGTGAGGGCCTGGACCGCCATGGCGGTCGTGTAGGCCGGGCCGGCGGTGGCCCCGCGGTCGTCCTGCGGGGCCTCGGGCCACGAGCCGTCGGGGATCTGGCTCGCGAGGAGACTCCGGTCCTCCTCTCGGCGCCCTCCACGGCGAGGTCGAGGACGCGGCGGCGCGGCTCCGCGTGCCACCCGTCGCAGAGGCCGAGGAGGACGGCGCAGGAGGCCCCGTCCGAGGCCCGGATCCCGCCCAGGACCCGGATGCGGTAGGCGGACGGGCTCGTTGTCATGGCCGGTGGTGGAATCCGAGGTGGCCCGGCGCGGGGGCACGCCCCTGGATCCCCTCGAGTACAAGCGCGAGTACAACCGCCGCTTCTCCGTCGGAATCCGGCGCCCACCTCCTCGCGCAGGACCTCGCCGAGCACGCGGCGGTGCTGGAGTACCTACGGGTGAAGAGGTGAGGCTCGGCGGGGCGAGGCACGCGGAGGCGCGCCCCGCCCCCCCGGCTCGCCCCTCCGGCTCACCTCTCCGCGCAGGCGTCCTGCATGCACGGCTCGCCCTCGGGATCGGCCCCGCAGCCGGGGTACGGTTGCGGCAGGGGCGGGCCGCCGAGGAAGAGGTGGTTGAAGAGGTAGCTCGCGTCGGAGATGTCCACGCCGCCGTCGCCGTTCACGTCGGCCGCGGCGAGGCACTCGGGGGCCGGGGCGCCCAGGAACAGGTGGTTCAGGATCTTGACGCCGTCGGAGATGTCCACGCCCCCGTCGCCGTTGGGGTCGCCGCGCCGGAAGAGGGACCGGACGGTCTCGATCACGACCCGTACCGAGGCGTCGAGGGCGTTGCAGGGCACCTCGGTCTCGCTGTCGGCGGTCAGCATGTTCGACACCGGCTGGCCCGAGCCGACGAGGCCGTCGGTGAAGGCGATCGCTCCCACGGCCGGGTCGCCGCCGCCGCCGAGCGAGCTCAGGTCGAGCCGCAGGACGGACGCGGTGCCCGCCGGGAGGACGATCGGCTCGCTGAAGGAGAGGACCACGGCGCTCACGGCGCCGCGCCGGCCCCAGTTCTCCGCCGGGTCGATGACCTCCGCGTGGCTGAAGCCGCCGTCGAGGAGGCCGCCGTCCTTCGCAGGCGCGGCGGCGGTCCCCGCCGTCGTGGCCCGCTCGAGGCCGAGGTCGCCCGTCACCTCCACGGCCAGGGACCAGCCCTGCACGCCGGGGCCCGGCGCGGCAACGATGTCCGCATAGACCGGGACGGTCCCCCCCTCCGGGGCCGCCGCCGCGAGGGTTCCGCCGTTGGCGGAGCACAGCTCGCCGGTGTCCCCGGCGGCGCCCTCGAAGGGCCGCGCGCTCCGGACGGCCTTCGCCGAGAAGGCCAGGTTGAGCCCGGCCCCGCAGCAGTCCCTGGGCCCCGGCGACGAGTAGAGGCCCGCGAGGGCCTCGATGACCTCGTAGGAGAGCTCTCCCCCGGCGGGCGTGAGGTGCCCGCTGACCGCGTTCGCGAAGTTGCCGTTCCCGGCGAGCGGGTACGAGAGGCTGGGCCAGTCGGCCGACCCGAGGAGGACCTGGCCGGGCACGGGAATGGCGTTCGGGTCGACGGTCCGCGGGGCGACCGTGTTGATGTCGGCCGCGATGCCCGTGCCGCTCACGCTGCCGTCGCGGTTCCAGTCGATCGGCCCCGTCTCGGGCCCGAGGGCGGCGGGCAGCGGCCCGTAGGGCACGGAGTCTCCGGCGTGCCCGGCGATCCCCGCGACCTCGTTGAGGTTCGACTCGTCGAGGGCCGGCCAGGCGGCGAGGGAGTAGTCGAGCCTCCAGCTCATGAAGTACGGGCCCGACATCGTCAAGCCCGGCACCCAGGCGGGCACCGTCCAGGTCCAGTTCATGACGCTGTGGTAGTTGGGCTTGTAGTTGACGTTGTCGAGCCCGCCGTGCTGGAGGCCGAGGTTGTGGCCGAGCTCGTGCATGAAGACCCCCGCTTGCTGCTGCCACGTCCCGCCGGCGACGGGCCAGGCGCCGAGGGTGACCATGAAGTCGTTCCCGACGAGCTCCGCCATGCCGCTGATCGTGGTCGAGCCGATCCGGTCGCCGAAGATGCAGTAGCGGTACGCCATGAGCCTCGCGGCCCGGATGTTCTGGAAGTTCGGCGAGCTGCGCTCCTGGGACGTCCCGAAGAAGAGGCTCTTCCAGTAGGCGAACTGCGGCCAGGGGTTCGCAGCCCAGGGGCCGGCCGGGTATCCGAACTGAGGGCCGGGCATGGGCACGCGGTCGTTCACGATCAGGTGGAGGGTGATGCCTGGCCGGCCGTCGGGGTTCCCGAGGGCCGCGTTGGGGACCGCGGCGAAGGCGTTGACGAGGGCGGTCTGGGCCTGGGCCAGGAAGGGCCGCTGGTCGATGACGCCGTTCCCGTTCAGGTCCTCCGGTCCGTCGAAGACGCCTGAGCCGGCGTCCAGCACCCCGTTCCCGTTCAAGTCCTCGGTCATCCAGTCGACCTCCACGAAGAGGTCCTTGTGGTTGGGGTTGGCGTTCCCGGCGGCGCTCCACAGGACGGCGTCGGTATTGCTGTCGCCGTTCGAGTCGATGCCGCTCGTCTCCCAGACGTCGAGGAGGCCGTCGCCATCAGAGTCGGCGGCCAGGGGCGTCGTCTGGAGGTAGACGTCCCAGGTCCCGTTCGAGTCGGCGGGGGCGAGCGCATTGTCGCTGGGGAAGAGGACCGCCGTTCCGGCGGGATCCATGGAGGGAAAGGGCCTCTCCGTGACTGGCCCCGGACCCATCACCTGGCCGACGAGGGTGGTGGCGATGGCCCCGGGCTCGTCGAAGATCCTGTCCGAATCGGCGTCACGGTCGTGGACGTAGATCCGGGGCACGGAATTCGTGGTGCCGGGGGCGAGGTCCGTGGCGAGGCTCAGGAAGGCCACGAAGCGCCCGTCGTCGGAGATCGAGGGGCGATCGGAGAGCCCGTTCGCCTGCGCGCCCCCCGAGGTGACGCTGACGCGGACCGTGGTGCCCATCTGGCGGTCGCGGACGAAGACATCGGATACGCCGTTCGAGTCCCCGCCGCTCGGAGCCAGGTTCGTGGCCAGGCTGTCGAAGGCCACGTAGCGGCCGTTCCAGGAGATGGACGGGTTGAAGCTGTCTGCGTCAGCCTGACCGCCGCTCGCCGAGACGCTCACCCGTGTGGTGGCGCCGTTCCGGAGGAGGAATTGCCCCAGCTCGTGGACGAAGATGTCCGACCTGCCGTTCGAGTCGCCGGCCACCAGGTTCGTGGCGGCGCTCTCGAAGGCGACCAGGCGCCCGTCGCCGGAGATCGAGGGGTTGGAGCTGGCGCCGTTGCCGAGGACGCCGCCCGACGAGACGCTCACCCCCCGGATCCACACGCCGTCTCCGAGACGGAGCTCGTCGAAGATGGGGTTCGCGGCCAGGCTGTTGTCCCGGTTGGCGTCGAAGTCCCGGTCCTGGACGAAGACGTCGCTCGCGCCGTTGGAGTCGCCGGAGGCGATGGTGAGGTTCGTCGCCTCGCTCGTGAAGGCCACGAAGCGCCCGTCGGCCGAAAGGGAGGGCTGGTAGCAGCGGCCGTCGGGCCGCGAGCCGTCGGGGAGCTCGCCCACGAGCACGGTGTTGACGCCGCTCGTCTCGTCGAGGACGCCGTTTCGGTTCGAGTCGCGGTCGCGCACGTAGACCCTGAGGACGGACGCGGTCACGCCGGGGACGAGGTTGGTGGCGATGCTGGTGAAGGCCACGTGGCGGCCGTTCCGGGAGATGGTGCAGCCGGGGTTGCCGTTGGGCCCGAAGAAGCCGCCGCTCGGGCCGTCGCCCTGCCCGTTGGACACCGAGAGGCTCACCATGACGGTGGAGCCGGTCACCAGGTCGCGGACGAAGACGTCGCGGACGCCGTTCGTGTCGCGGGGGAGCACGTTGGACGCCAGGTTCGTCGCGTCGCTCGCGAAGACGACGGACCGGGCCCAGCGGGAGACGGCGGCGCGGCTCGTCGTGACGCTCGTCGAGTCGGCGCCGGCGCCGCTCGAGGCGACGCTCACCTGTGCGGGCCCCTGGGCGGCGGCGGGCGCCGATAGGAGGGCCAAGGCGGCGACCAGGACGGAGAGCGCGCGGAGAGGACGGTAAGGACAGGGGCGGCGGAACAGGGCGGGCATGGGACACCTCCGGTGGGGTTCGAGGGCTGCATCCGTCGAGTCAGCTCGACGATCACCCCCTGACTACGTCCCTCGCGGCGGTTTTCCGACGTTTCTGCTACACTGGTCCTCCACGAGACCCACTCGAGAGCCATGGACCCCCTCCGCTACGACCAGACCGGCGTCGACTACGACGTCCTCGACGCCTTCAAGCGCGCCTGCCAGCGCGCCGCGGCCTCGACCCGGGGGGCCCTCGCGGCCCACGGTCTCCAGGAGCCCGAGGGCGTGCGCGGCGAGAGCGCCTACCTGATCGAGGGCCCGGGCGAGTACCTCGCCCACGTCGAGGAGGGCCTGGGCACCAAGTGCCTCGTCGCCGACGCCATGCTCCGCCTCACGGGCCGGAGCTTCTACCGCGCGATCGGCATCGACACGGTGGCGACCATCGTCAACGACCTCGTCACCTGCGGCGCGCTGCCGGTCTCGGTCGCCATGCACGCCGCCGTGGGCGACGCGCGTTGGTTCGCCGAGCGCGAGCGGGCCGAGGACCTGGCGCTGGGCTTCGCCGAGGGCTGCGTCCAGGCGGGGGCCGTCTGGGGCGGCGGGGAGACGCCGGCCCTGAAGGGCGTCGTCGAGCCCGGGGCGGCCGTGCTGGCGGGCTCCGCCGTGGGCCGCATCGCGCCCAAATCGCGCCGCATCCTCGGCGACGTCCGAGACGGCGACGCGATCGTGCTCCTCGAGAGCTCCGGCGTCCACACGAACGGCCTCACCCTCTGCCGCGCGATCGCGGACCGGCTCCCCCAGGGCTACCTCGCTCCGCTCCCGGACGGCCGGACTTGCGGCGAGGCTCTCCTCGACCCATCGGTGATCTACGTCCGCTTCGTGGCGGCCTGCCAGCGCGCCGGCCTCAAGCTGCGCTACGCCGCGCACGTGACGGGGCACGGGTGGAGGAAGCTCCTGCGCCTCGAGGAGCCCTTCGTCTACCGGATCACCGAGGTCCGCGAGCCGCCGCCGGTCTTCCGCTTCATCGCCCGCTCGGGGCCCGTCGACGAGCGCGAGATGTACGCCACGTTCAACATGGGAGCGGGCTTCGCGGCGTACCTGGACCCCGCCGAGGCCGCCCGGGCGGTCGGAATCGCCAGCGCGGAGGGCTACCGCGCCTGGATCGCGGGCTCGGTGCGGAAGGAGGGAAGCCGCAAGGCCGTCGAGATCGCGCCCCTGGGGATCGCCTTCGATGGCGAGACGCTGAAGGTGCGTTGAGGCGCGCGGCGCGGACGGCGCGGCCCGTGCCTGAGGGCTGCCCGCGGCCCGCGCGGTGGACGGTTTTCAGCCCGTGGCGCGGGGGGCACGCTTTGTCACACGCTTCGACGGCCTCTCGGGTTCGATCACGCGAAGGCCCATCTTGCGGGCCTGTCGGCCGATCCGAGACCAGAAGGCTCGGCGCTGCATGCGGGTCAGGCCCTTGAGCCGCTCGTGGACCTTGAGCTTCCACTCGTCCACCATGTCCAGGAGGTCATCGAGCTCGAAGTTCATCGCAGGCCTCGATGGGGTTGCAGATGAGCGGCATCTTGAAGTAACCCTGAATGCGGTTCACCGATTCAAATTGTAGTCGTTTCATGGGTCGAGTCATATGCCGGTGATTCCAGCTGACCAGGTAGTCGAGCTGGAAGCAAGTGGCGACCGCGACATGGACGGCGTCGAGCTCGCGGCGCTCCGGAAGCACGCCCGCGTCGATGTAGGCTCGCGCGAGATCCTCGACCTCGTCCGTGATCGGCAGCACGTCCAGCTTCATCCGTCGCATTTGTTGACGAATCGGCTGGCTGCTCTCCAAAGGGGCATCTTCGACTTCGGCCACTACGACCCGTGAGACGACACACGAGCCCCGAACGCCATCCAGCAGCGCGAGCAGTCGCAGAACCACCTGCCTGCGATCCCGTGGCTGCCGCGGCGCGAGGCTGCCCCAAACGCTGGTTTCAAGATAGAAGGTTGGCGGTAGCACGGCCGCCTCACCCACACCCCGCCTCGTCCACCGCCTCCAGCTCCCGCGTCGCCTCGCGCGGGTCCCGGAAGCCGGACTCGTAGCGGAGGCCGCGGACGCGCTCCACGAGGCGCTCGAAGTCCTCCTCGGTCTCGATCCGCTGGAACTCGGTCCGGAGGCCCGCCGCGCCGTGGAGGCCGCGTACGTACCACCCGCCGAACTTGCGCATCATGAGACCCGCCGAGCGCGGCGTCCCGTGGAAGTGGCTCACGAGGAGGCCGAAGTGCTCGCGCATCACCGCCGCGATCTCCTCGGGGCTCGGTCGCTCGGGCTCTCCCGCGCCGTCGAACATCCGCTTCAGGCTCCGGAAGAGCCAGGGGTTCCCGAGGCAGCCTCGGCCGATGACGACGCCGTCGCAGCCGGTCTCGGCCATCATGCGGAAGGCGTCGGGGGCCTCGAAGATGTCGCCGTTCCCGAGGACGGGGATCTTGACGAGGCCCTTCAGCTCCCGGATGGCCTCCCAGCGGGCCCTCCCCGAGTACAACTGCTGCGCCGTGCGCGCGTGGAGAGCGATCCAGGCGCAGCCCTCGCCCTCCGCCACCCGCCCCGCCTCGCGGAAGGTGACGAGGTCGTCGCTCATGCCGATCCGGACCTTGATCGTCACGGGCACGGGGTCCGCGGCCCTCACCACGGCCCTCACGACCCGGCGGAAGTTCTCCGGGTCCGCCGCCGCCGCCGCGCCCATGCCCTTCCGCGTGAGCTTGGGGACGGGGCAGCCGAAGTTGAGGTCGATGTGGTCGGCGCCGAGCTCGTCGCGGAGGACGCGCGCCGACTCGCCCATGGCGTCGGCGTCGCAGCCGAAGATCTGGATCGACCGCGGCCGCTCGTCCGTTCCGAACTGAGCGAGGTGCCAGGTGCGCTCGTGCCGGCCCAGGATCCCCCGGCTGCTCACCATCTCGCTCACGCAGAGCCCCGCACCGTGGTCCCTGCAGATCTTGCGGTAGGGCCAGCTCGTCACCCCCGCCATGGGCGCGAGGACGACGGGCGGCCAGACCGAGATCCCTGGGCCCAGCGGGATGGGCTTGTGCTTCGTGGCGGTGGGCGAGATATTGGCCATGGGCTGTCAGTCTACCATCCCATCCTGCACGAGGACGTTCATGACCTGCCGCCAGCCTCTTCTCCTCTGCCTCCTTCTCCTGCCAAGGCCCCCCGTCGCCGCCGCGCCCCCCGAGGACCCGAAGGCCCTGGCCCTCGAGTGGGTCGACCGGAACCAGAAGGCCCTCTTCGACCTGAACCGCTTCATCTGGGAGGCCGCCGAGGTGGGCCTCGAGGAGCGCCGGTCGGCGGCCGAGATGGCCCGCCTGCTCGAGGCCCACGGCTTCCGGATCGAGCGCGGCGTCGCCGGCATGCCCACGGCCTTCATCGCCTCCTGGGGCTCCGGGAAGCCCGTCATCGCGATCCTCGCCGAGTACGACGCGCTCCCGGGCATGTCCCAGGCGGCCGAGCCGCGCAAGGCGCCGGTGGTCGCGGGCGGTGCCGGGCACGCCTGCGGCCACAGCGTCTTCGGCGCGGCCAGCGCCGGGGCCGCCATCGCCGCGCGGCACGCCATGGAGCGCCGCGGGCTCAAGGGCACGCTGCGGCTCTACGGCACCCCCGCCGAGGAGACGGGGATCGGCAAGACCTACATGGTCAAGGAAGGGCTCTTCGACGACTGCGACGCCGCGCTCCACTGGCACCCCTCGGACCGGAACGCCGTGGCGTTCTCGCTCTCGAAGGCGGTCATCTCCGTCAAGTACCGCTTCGCGGGCCTCGCGGCGCACGCGTCGCTCTCGCCCCAGGACGGCCGGAGCGCCCTCGACGCGGTCGAGCTCATGAACATCGGCGCCAACTTCCTCCGCGAGCACCTGAAGGAGGACGCCCGGATCCACTACGTCATCACCGACGGCGGCGGCCAGCCGAACGTCGTGCCCGGGGCCGCTGAGGTCTGGTACTACC
>JACQVW010000532.1 GCA_016209535.1 Planctomycetota bacterium
AAGGATCTGCAGGACCGCTACAAGGACCTCTACCTCCGCAACCAGCGAGCGTTCCGGCACCTCGAGTGGAGCCCGTCCGCGGTGAGCCCGACCTGAGGGCTGGGCGGGCACCAGCGCCCGCCGGGCTCAAGGCGGGTGAGCGGGCTCAGGTTATACTGTCCCGCACGACGGCCCAGGCACACAGCCCCCTTCCGCTTCACTGGCTTCGACTGGAGGTGACCCATGGATCGACGTGACTTCTTGAAGGCTTCCACCGCCGCCCTCGGCCTCTCGCTCGCCGGGGCGGTGCCCGCCATCTCGCTCGGCGGCGTTCGGCCGCCGCCGAGCGAGCGCATCCAGGTGGCCGTCGCGGGCGTGAGGGGCCGCGGGAACAACCTCCTCCGGACCTTCGCGGACCTCGAGGACGTCGACGTGCGCTACGTCTGCGACGTCGACGGGAGCATCCTCGACCAGCGCGTGAGCGAGGTGAAGGACGGCACGCGGCAGCGGCCCGAGGGGATCGCCGACTTCCGCCGGGCGCTCGATGACAAGTCGATCGATGCGCTGGTCCTGGGGACGCCGGACCACTGGCACGCCATCCCAACGATCCTCGCCTGCCAGGCGGGGAAGGACGTCTACACCGAGAAGCCGGACGGTCACAACGTCCTCGAGAGCTTCACCATGGTGGCCGCCGCGCGCAAGCACCAGCGGATCGTCCAGCTCGGCACACAGACCCGCAGCGCGCCGTTCATGAAGGAGGCGATCGAGTACATCCGCAAGGGCTCGCTCGGCAAGGTGCGCTACGCGACGTCCTGGGAGAGCCAAAAGCAGGGGAGCCTCGGGCGGCCCGCCGACCGGGAGCCGCCGCCGGGAGTGGATTACGACCTCTGGCTCGGCCCCGCGCCCAAACGGCCGTTCAACCCGCTCCGCTTCCACGGGAACTGGCGCTGGTTCTTCGACTACGGCACGGGCGACCTGGGGAACGACGGGGTGCACCGGCTCGACTACGCGCGCTGGGCCCTCGAGGCGGCGCTCGAGGCGCAGGGGGAGAAGCTCGCGAGGTACCCGCTGTCGGCCTCCGCGCAGGGCGGGAAGTACTACTTCGACGACGCTCAGGAGTGGCCGGACACCTTGATCGCGACCTTCGACTACGGCAACTGCCTGCTCAGCTACGAGCTGCGGATCTGGTCTCCCTATCCGCTCCACGGCGCCGGGGAGGGCGCGGCGGTCTACGGCGACAAGGGCCACGTGGTCCTCTCGAACTCGGACTGGAAGGCCTACGGCGAGGGCGGGAAGCTCCTCCACCAGTCCTCCGGAGGCTCGAACCTCGACCACACCGAGGCGCACGCGCGCGACTTCCTCGACTGCATGCGCAGCCGCAAGCGGCCGGCGGCCGACCTCGAGACCGTCGGGCACCCTTCGAGCCTCCTCTGTCACCTGGGGAACGCCTCGTGGCGGTCGCGCCGCACCCTGAGCTTCGACCCCGAGAGCCTGACGTTCCGGGGGGACTCCGACGCGAGCCAGTACCTCACGCGGCCCAGGTACCGCGAGCCGTGGAGGCTGCCGGCGATGGCGGAGGTCTAGGAGCGCTTGCCCGACATGACCAGGATCGCCGCGCTCGACATCGGCGGCGCCAACATCAAGGCGGCGGCGCCGGATGGTGCGGCCTCCAGCGTCCCGTTCGAGCTCTGGCGGCGGCCGGAGGAGCTCGCGGGCGAGCTCGCCGCCCTCATCGCGGCGCGGCTCGCGCCCCTCGACGTCCTCGCCGTGACCCTCACCGGTGAGCTCTGCGACTGCTACTCCACGAAGTCCGAGGGCGTACGGCGCATCGTCGAGAGCGCCTCCAGGGCCTGCCGTGAAACGGCCCCACGTGCCGAGGTCCTCGTCTGGCGCACGGACCAGACGCTGGCCGCGGCCGAGGACGCCCTCGAGGATCCCCTGCCCTCGGCGGCGGCCAACTGGCTCGCGCTCGCGTGCTTCGCCGGCCGCTATGCGCCCCGCGGGCTCGGCGTCCTGATCGACATCGGCTCGACGACGACCGACATCGTGCCGCTCGTGGACGGCCGGCCGATGCCTGCCGGCCTCACCGACACGGACCGCCTGATCGCGGGCGAGCTCATCTACGCGGGCATCTCGCGCACGCCCGTGGCCGCGCTGGTCCACGAGCTGCCCTACCGCGGCAGGATGTGCCCCGTCGCTTCGGAGCTCTTCGCCACCGCCCGCGACGCGCACTTGATCCTCGGGGGTCTCGCCGAGGACGAGGACGACCGCGCCACGGCCGATGGCCGCCCCGCCACGCGTGCGCACGCCCGCGCCCGGCTCGCCCGCATGGTCTGCGCCGATCCGGCCGACTTCAGCGATGACGACGCGGCGGCGGCGGCGGGGCACATCCTGGATGCGTACCTCCGGCGCTTCTTCCAGGCGCTCACGGGCCTCGCGCGACGGACCACAGGACCGGTGGACGCCTTCGTCGTCTGCGGAGCCGGTGAATTCCTCGCCCGGCGTGCGATGGAGCTGACGCTCGAGGAGTGCGCGCTCGTGCGCCAGCCCCGTACGCGCCTGGTCTCCCTGGCGGCGGAGCTGGGACCCGAGGCGTCCGCCGCGGCTCCGGCGGTGGCGCTGCGCCAGATCGCCCTGGAGCGCTGCCGCTGAGCACGTCCTGAGCCTGCTCACGGAACCGCCGCCAGGGCCGTGACCTTCAGCTCTCTCACCGCCGGGTCGTCGGTCAGGACGGTGATCGTGTCGCGAACGGTCCGGATCGTGGGATCCATGGGCAGCTTCGCCAGCCGTACGACCAGCCGGTAGTGCTTCCCTTCCGCCACGGTCTCTACCTCGGTCTCGAAGCTCGGGTCCTCCTGCTTGACCTCCATGATCTGGAATCTGTGCTCCTGGCCGCCGAGGCTCTTGATGTCGAGCGTCTTCGCGACCGTGGAAGCTCCGTCGCGCCCGAGTTGCCTGGTCTCGTTCCGGCCGAAGTAGACGGAGCTCCGCGGCTGGACGTCGATGCGGTCCCTGACGCTCACCGAGACCAGGACGGGGATGTCGAGCTCCTTGCCGTTCGCGTCGACCTTGATGCGGACCTGCTCCGAATGGAGCTTGCCGGGGTCGTCGCCCACATTGGCCTGCAGCGCCACCTCGTAGGGTCCGCCCGGCTGGGGCTCGGACAGGGTCGCCGTGAGGAACCTCTCGGCCTTGACTTCCTTCACCTTGAAAGCGGCGTTCGCGCTGCGGCGCAGCGTGAGCTTGACGGGATCGGCCGAGACGCCGCGCACGATGTCGATTCGCGGGTCCGGGGGCTCGACGGTGAGCAAGAGCTCGACCTTGCCGCCCATGCTCACCCTGAGCGGCGTGGAGTTGGCGTTGGTGAAGATGTCCGTCGTCCTCCGGGTCGGACCCCTGAGCTTCTTCGTGTCGAGCTCGAGCGTCACGACGCCGCTCTGCCCGGGCTCGATCGGTCTCTCGGGCTTGGCGACGCTCGTGCAGGTGCAGCTCTTCACCTCGAGCACCTCGAGAGGAGCGCCGCCCTTGTTGGTGAGCCTGAAGGAATGACGGACCACTTCGCCCTGGATGCAGGAGCCCCAGTCATGGTCCGCCTCGTCGACCTCGACGACAGGCGGAGAGAACGCGGCCGGAGGCGGCTGCGGACGGTAGGTGCGGTTCCCGGCGGCCCTCGTGGCGGCTCGAGGCTCCGACGCGGCGGCCTCGGGCGTGGGAGCGACACCCCTCGAGCCGCCGGGCGGGTTCGACTGCGGACTCGAGAAGATCGACACGGGAACGGCAAGCGAGGCCGCGAGGGCGAATCCGCTCGCGAGCTTCAAGGCAACGGGCGGGTAGGAGCGCATGGCATACCTCGAACACGGAGAACGGCACCGGAAACTCTCACACGAGAGGACCGCGGTCTCAGGGCCTTCCGTGAAACGGCCCTTGGTCTAGAGAAACGCTGACTTGGAGGGGTGGGGCGTAACTGACCCGTAACGCCCGGGTACGCTGGCGCCTCGCTCGCCTGCGTCGTGGTCGCCCTGGATCGCGAGGTCCGCGGGGTCCATCCACCCGGCCCTGCGGCTCGCGCCCTCCCGCCCGCCTTGCCAACCATCCCCTCGAGGGGTATCCTCTCCCCCGCTTCTCCACAGGCTGGGGCGCGAGAGGGAGGCGAGGCGCGAGATCCCCATGGCCAAGTGCTCCATCACGAGAGCCGATTTCCTGGCGAGGGCCGAGCCCTTGAAGGTCCTGATCAACGACATCCCCATGACGGCCGAGACGAAGGAGTTCTCGACGGGCTCCTTCGGCTGGTTCCTCAACGCGAAGACGACCATCGTCGTGGACGGGAAGCCCCTCTCGGTCCAGATCGGCGCGAACTTCACCGTCGTGGGGTCCAAGGAGGCCGGGCGCGAGCCCGCTTGAGCCCATGCAGCCCGGTTTTCGCACCCTCAAGGAGCGCCTCGCGCAAGGCGAGATCGTCCGCGTCCTCTCCCTGGGCACCATCGCGAGCCCCAAGATCGTCGAGATCGCGGGGCGCGTCGGCGGCTACCACGGAGTCTGGATCGACCAGGAGCACAGCGCGGTCCCGCACCATGAGCTGGAGCTGATCCTCATGGCCTGCCGCGCCGCAGGCCTCGACGCCTTCGCGCGCGTCGCGCCCACGGACTACGCCACCGTCATGCGGCCCCTCGAGACGGGCGCCGGCGTCATGATCGCCCAGGTGCGCTCCGTCGAGCTGGTCGAGCAGGCGGTCTCGTGGGCGAAGTACCCCCCCTGGGGCGTGCGCGGGGTTTTCCTCGGGAACTACGAGGGCGGCTACGGCACCGTCCCCGCCGCCCAGCACGTCGAGGCCTCGAACCGGGACCGGCTCGTGATCATCCAGATCGAGACGCCCGAGGCCGTCGAGGCGGTCGAGCGCATCGCGCGCGTGCGGGGCGTCGACCACCTCTTCGTGGGCCCGAGCGACCTCGCCTGCACGCTGGGCGTGCCCGGGCAGATCCTCCACCCGAAGTGCGTCGCGGCCCTCGAGCGCGTCGCGGCCGCGGCGAAGGCCGCCGGCAAGTCCTGGGGCGTCCTCTCGCGCGACCCGGCCCACCTCAAGAGGTGCCGCGATCTCGGGAGCCAGCTCTTCAGCATCGCGAGCGAGACGGACCTGCTCCACAGGGGATTCCAGGCGACGCGGGCGTTGTTTCCGGAGCTCTTTTGATCAACTGAATCCAGAACTCCTGACCTAGCCCCTGCCGGAATTGACCGCTTTTTCCGTCAGGACCCGGCCTCGGCCACCGCGTAGCGGAGGACGAGGCGGGTACCGGGGAAGCGTGTCCGGGTGGCGTTGAGGAC
>JACQVW010000519.1 GCA_016209535.1 Planctomycetota bacterium
GTCTACGGCGGGCAGCGGCACTACATGCCGATCAAGATCAACGCCGCGGGCGTCCTCCCGATCATCTTCGCCCAGTCGCTTGTCCTGATCCCCTCCTCGTTCCTGTCGTGGTTTGCGTACTACGGGGACAACTTCTTGTTCAGCTTCATGAGGGTCCTCGCGAACACCTTCGACCAGAACGGGTTCTTCTACGTGGCCGTGTACGTGGGGATGATCTTCTTCTTCACGTACTTCTGGACCACGCTCATGTTCAACCCCGTCGAGATCGCGGGGAACATGAAGGAATACGGCAGCTTCATCCCGGGCATCCGACCGGGGAAGTTCACGGCCGAGTACCTGGAGAAGATCATCAAGCGGATCACGGTGGCGGACGCCGCGTTCTTGACGGTCATCGCCCTGATCCCCCAGCTCGTGACCAGCGCCCTCGAGGTAGATCAAAGGGTGGCGTACCTCCTGGGCGGGACGGGGATCTTGATCGTCGTGGGGGTGGCGCTCGACCTCGTGGACAAGATCGAGGCCCAGCTCCTCGTCCGCCAGTACGAGGGCTTCATGCGCGGCGGCGAGGGACCCCGGAAGGGGGGAGGCCCCGAGAAGAAGCCCGTGCCATCGGTGTGACGGCTCCGCCTTCCAGCATGGCTGGCAGCGTCCTGGTTCATGACCGGGCGGCGTCCGCTCATGAGCCGCCCCTGCACTCCCTGCGCCGGCCATGCGGCTGAAGTCCCCCGTCGAGCTCGAGCGCATGCACCTGGCAGGGCAGGTCGTCGCCGGCGCCCTGAGGAAGGTGCGCGAGGCGCTCGCTCCGGGCGTCTCGACCCAGTGCCTCGACGAGGTCATCCGCGACTACGTCCTCTCGAGGGGCGGGACGCTCCTCTTCTACAACTACAAGGGCTTCCCCGCGAGCTCGTGCATCTCCATCAACGAGGAGGTCGTTCACGGGATCCCCAGGAAGCGCCGGAAGCTCGAGGAAGGGGACATCGTGAGCGTGGACATCGGGGTGCGTCACAAGGGGTTCTGCGGGGATGCCGCCTGGACGTTCCCCGTCGGCCGGGTCGGCGAGGACGCCCGCAGGCTCCTCGAGGCCGGAGAGGCCGCCCTCATGGAGGGGGTGAACGCCTGCAGGGCGATGCGGAGGGTCTCGGACATCGCGAGGGCGATCCAGGCGTTCGTCGAAGGGAGAGGGTACTACGTGGTGAAGCAGTTCGTCGGGCACGGGATCGGGACGAAGCTCCATGAGGAGCCCCAGGTCCCCAACTACGTCGACTCGAGCATCCTCAAACAGGACGCCATCCTGCGGCCGGGGCTCGTCCTCGCCATCGAGCCCATGGTCAATCAGGGGACCGAGGAGGTCGTCACCCTCGACGACGGGTGGACGGTGGTGACGGCCGACAGGGGGCTCTCGGTCCATTTCGAGCACACCGTCGCCGTGACGGCGGACGGACCCTGGATCCTCACGGCCGATGGTTGAGCGGGTGGGCTACCCCGGGGGCCGAAAATTAGGGCGTGGTTCAACGCCGGGTTACACCCGGCTATGAACCACGCGTTCATTCCCACGATACTGCCCCTACCAAACTGCCCCTGCAGAGCTCTCTCCTGTAACCCGAATGGAGCCTGATCTGAACCACGCCAAAATTAGCACTGGAAATCCCGGGAGGGATCGCTTAGCCTTGCTCTGCTTTTTTTTACCCGATCCGGACCGAAGGGCGGCACGACGCTACCGTCCCCCCCGGGGGCCAGCACCCCGTGGGGGGAGAGCCAGGAGCCGCCGGATGGTCCGGAGGAGGACGGTACGTTCAGGTGTCTCGTCCAGTTTCTCGTCCAGAGGACACGACCCGATCCGGATTGGGAGGCTCGGCCGAGCTGCCCGGGTACGCGTTTCGAGTCGCCGCCACGGTGAAGGAATCTTTGCCCAACGCCATGTACAGGGCCGAGCTGGAGACGGGAGAGCAAGTGCTCGCGCACGTCGCGGAGGCCTTGCGGCTCCATGGCCCGCGGATCATCCCCGGGGACAGGGTGACGGTGGAGGTCTCGCCCCTGGACCTGGGAAGGGGGCGGATCGTCGCTCGGGAGCGGCGTTGAAGACCGGTCCAGGACCGCGGCCCGGCCTCCCGGGAATAGAGGAACCATGAAGGTGAGAGCGTCCGTCAAGAGGATCTGTGAGAACTGCAAGATCGTCCGCCGCAAGCGGGTCCTGAGGGTGATCTGCACCAACCCCAGGCACAAGCAGCGGCAGATCTGAGGAGCCATGGAACGGGAGGTCTGAGGACCCGTCGAGGAAGTCACATGCCGCGTATCTCTGGAGTCGATTTGCCCGCCGAGAAGCAAGTCAAGGTCGCGCTGACGCACATCTTCGGGATCGGCCACGCCCTTGCGGCCGAGATCTTGAAGAAGGCCGGCGTGGACGGCAATGCCCGCACGAAGGCGCTCACCGACGAGGAGGTCGGGCGCATCTCGAGCGTCGTCGAGTCGGGCTACACGACGGAAGGGCACCTGAAGAGGACCGTCAGCCAGAACATCAACCGCCTCAAGGAGATCGCCTGCTACCGTGGCATGCGGCACCGCAAGAACCTGCCGGTCCGCGGCCAGCGGACGAAGACGAACGCCCGGACGCGCAAGGGTCCGAGGAAGGTGGTGGCGGTGAAGAGGAGCATCAAGGCCATGTCCTGATGCTCCGGTCCCCTTCACCGGGCGTCGCGGTGGCGCACGGCTGCGGCAAGGCGCACGGCTGCGGCAAGGCGCGCGGACCCAGGGAACGCGCAGGAGAGAGAGTACCAGAGGCCACTTCCAAGCATGGCAAAAAAGAAGATCCGGAAGAACGTCGTCAAGGGCGTCGTCCACATCAACGCGACGTTCAACAACACCATCGTCACGATCACGGACAAGAACGGCCAGACGCTCTGCTGGGACACGGGGGGGACCATCGGCTACAAGGGGAGCCGCAAGAGCACGCCCTTCGCCGCCCAGAGGGCCGCCGAGCAGTGCGCCTCCAAGGCGAAGAAGCTCGGGATGAAGGAAGTGGATATCCGGGTGAAAGGGCCCGGGTCGGGCCGGGAGTCCGCCATCCGGGCCATCCAGGCCTCGGGCCTCGAGATCAAGGCCATCGAGGAGGTGACGCCGCTCCCGCACAACGGCTGCCGGGCGAGGAAGCGGCGCCGTGTCTGATCCGCTCCACGAGGGGCGACGCGAGGGAGGTCCAGGGGCGGTTGGGGGGCGTGAGGCCACGGGACAGGAAAGCTGAAAGAGAGGTACATCGATGCGAATCCGCTGGAGGGACTTCGAGATCCCGAACTCGGTCGTGTGTGAAGAGGCGACCCGCAGCCCCCATTACGGCAAGTTCATCGTGGAGCCGTTCGAGAGAGGCTTCGGCGTCACGATCGGAAACAGCCTGCGCAGGATCCTGCTCTCGTCGCTGGAGGGAGCGGCGGTCGTCTCCGTCAAGATCGAGGGCGTCCAGCACGAGTTCTCGACGCTCACCGGCGTCTACGAGGACGTCACGGACATCGTCCTGAACATCAAGAACCTCCTGCTCCTCCTCTACGACGGCGAGGAAACGGAGCTGAGGATCCGCTCGAGCAAGAAGGGGGAGGTGAGGGCGGCGGACATCCAGCACGGGCCCGAGGTGAAGATCGTCAACCCGGACCTCCTCATCGCGACGGTGACGCAGGACGTCCCCCTGAACATCGACATGGCCGTGCGCAAGGGGCGCGGCTACTGGACGGCCGAGGAGAACTCGCGCGGCGACAGCGAGATCGGCGTCATCTGGGTCGACTCGGCGTTCTCGCCCGTGAGCCGCGTCCGGTACAAGACCGAGGCGACCCGCGTCGGTCAGCTCACGAACTACGACCGGCTGATCCTGGAGATCTGGACGAACGGCACCGTGACGCCCGACATGGCGCTCACCGAGGCCTCGAAGATCCTCCGGAGGCACCTGAACCCCTTCCTCCAGTACTCCGAGCTGGGGCACGCAGTGCAGGAGGACAACGGGCTGTCGCACGAGGAGCCCCTGGTGCCTCAGGACCTCGAGGAGACGAGGAGGAAGCTCGAGCTGTCCGTCACCAGCCTGGACCTCACCGTGAGGGCTCAGAACTGCCTCGAGAGCCAGGACGTCAAGACCATCGGGGACCTCGTGAGGCGGTCCGAGGCGGACCTGCTCAAGGTCCGGAACTTCGGCAAGAACACGCTCCACGAGATCAAGACGAAGCTCCGGGAGATCGGCTTGAGCCTCGGGATGAACGTGGGCACGGCCGGCGCCGCCGCGCAGTAGTCGCGGTCGATTTTTTCAAGTGAACGGAGACCCATGCGCCATCGACGCAGCGGACGGAAGCTCAGCAGGTCCAGCGCCCACCGCCTGGCCCTCCAGCGGAACCTCACCCGGAGCCTGTTCGAGGCCTTCGGGACCCGGGAGTACATCATCACGACGCGGGAGAAGGCGAAGTTCGTCCGACCCTTCGCGGAGAAGCTCATAACCCTCGGCAAGGAGATGAGCCACCACAACTACCGCCGGGGGATCCAGATCCTGGGGGACGAGACCCTCGTGAAGAAGCTGTTCGCCGAGATCGGGCCCCGGTACAAGGCGAGGCCGGGCGGGTACCTGCGCATCCTGCGCACGGGCTCCCGGCGCCTGGGGGACAAGGCCACGCAGGTCCTCCTCGGCTTCGTCGGCGCTCCCGCCGCGACGCCTGCCGCCGGAGCCGGGGAGCCCGGGGCCAAGGCGCCATGAGAGGGGTTCGTTTCTGCTACAAGTCTTCATGAGTGAATGCCTTCGATCATCCCCTTGGGGGGACAGAGGGGGGAGAGCACAGGCGTGGTTCTGAACCGCGTAATCGCGGTTCTTGAACCACGCCTAAGGGCGGGCTGTGAGAGGAAACACTGCGAAGGCCGGCTATAGAGACGCTCCCTCTCGGAAGAAGGAGGCCGTGTGTCGTTACCACCTCTACAGCATTCGCAGGTTCCCTCTCACGAGCCCGACGTACTTTCCGAAGATGATGACTTCCTTTGCCTCGTCCTCCGTGATCTCGATGGGGGCGAAGCGTCCGTTGGCCGGAAGGAGGCGGACGCTTTTCCGTGCGCCCGTGGATTGGGTCTTCCAGCGTTTGAGCGTGCCCTCGCCGTTGATGATCACGGCGGCGATGTCCCCGTCCTCGACCGTGCTCTGGCGCCGGATGAGGACGTAGTCGCCGTCGAGGATCCCGGCGTTGACCATGCTGTCCCCCTGCACGCGCAGGGCGAGGATCTCGCCGCTCTCGGCAAAGAGCCGCGGGTCGATGGCGATAGCCATAGCCTCTGCGGCCGAGTCAGCGGCGGATACCGTGGAAGAGGGTATCGATCCCTCCTCGCGGTAGAACCCGTCGTCACCCACACCGTCCGGCAGGAAACCCTCGGCGTAGCTCTCAAAAGGCTTCCCGGCGGCGATAGCGCCCACGAGGGGAACGCCAGGGGTGGCGCTGGAGACAGCGCGGAGGGGGATGATCTTGAGACCTGAGAACGGCCCCCCCAAGGGAGCGGCGGTGCTCTCGCCCCCCGATCCTCTCGGGGCGGTGACGCGGATGCTGCGGCTCTTCCGGTTCACGGTGATGTATCCTTTGTTCTGGAGCGTCCTCAAGTGGTTGAAGACCGTCGCCGTCGAGGTGAGCCCCAGGAGGTTCCCGAGCTCGCGGACGGTCGGCACCTCGCCGTGCCTCATGGCGAAGAGGATGGCCGAGAGGACCCGCTTCTGGGCCGGAGTCAGCGGCCCCTCCTGGGTGGTCCTTGGCGGGCCCCGCCGGCCGGAGGACTGCGATGGGCTCGCTGAAGACGGAGAAGACCTGGAGGGAGATCTTGGCGGCTTGGGAGTCGACATGGCGGCTTGTGGAGGGGTTGCGGGCGGATCTGCAGGGCGGGTCCGGTGGATCCTTCCGTGGGGATCGAGGTAGGCCAAGGTCAAGGCCACGCCCGCCACGGCGGACGCCAGCGCCGCCAGACTGGTGAACATCAGAGAGGGCGTGGGTGAACGCGGTGGGGCCATGGCGTCACGGAATATAACGAACGAAAGTTCGCGCGTCCAGTGGAATTCTCTTGGAAAATCCTCTGGTCGCTTAAGTGCTGGCAGAACAGCATGTTGCGAGGTGTCGTTGAGACGGCGCTGGCGATAGCGTAGCTCGCGGAGGGGGGCAAGTGCGGAGGAGACCTCGCGCAGCGAAGCTCACCGAGGCTCAGCGGACGAGGGTCAGGAGCGCGTAAGCCGTGCCGTAGGGCTTGCCGTAGCTGTAGACGGGGTAGTCCCACCAGGAGCCGTCGTCGGGCTCTTGACGCTCCACGATGAGTCTCTCGAGCTGCGCCCGCCAGCGCGCGCGGTCGGGCTCGGGGAGCAGGTCGAGGACGAGCCCGGCGTAGAAGAGGCCGTAGTAGTAGAAGTAGCCCGAGTTGTAGTACCACGCCTCGTGGGGGATCGGCCGCTTGCGCGCGATGTCGAGGAAGTGGTGGAGGCGGAAGAGCCTCTCGATCCCCGAGCGGAGGTCGTCCTCGGTGATGCTCTCGCCGTAGAGCCACAGGGCCAGGTTGCAGACCTGGGTGCGGCCCAGCGAGCCCTTCACCTTGTTCACACCGTGCTGCGGGCGGTACTGCATGTACGGGCCGTAGATGTACGAGCCGTCCTCGAGGCGCTGCTTCTTGATCGACTTGATGGCCCGTTCGAGCATGGACCGCGGCACCGCGACGCCGTGCTTCTCGATCGCGTGGAGGCTCACGAGGATCGTCGCCGTCGTGAAGCTCATGGAGGAGTCCGACGGCCGGTATGTGTGAGCATCGAAGTCGTAGTATCCCCAGCCGCCGTCGGGCGTCTGGTAGACCTCGAGGGCCTTCACGATCCTCGCCGATGCCTCGAGGATCCGCTCGCGCAGCCGCGGGTCCTCGACCGAGGGGTAGATCTCGGCGAAGGCCCTCAGGCCATAGCCGAAGGCCCAGACGTTGTACATCTCCATGCCGTTGGGGCGGCGCACGGCGCCTTGGTCCACGAGGAGCTCGAGCCCGCGCCGGACGGCGGCGCGGCACTCCTCCTCCCGGAAGGGGCTCCGTGCGAGGGCCATGACGCAAAGCGCCGTCGTCGCCGCGCGGAAGGCGTGGTGCGAGCCGGGTATGTCGCAGAGGATCTCGTAGGTGCGTGCCGACTCCCCGGAGCCCCACGACCCGTTCGGGTTCTGGGCCTTGAGGAGGTAGTCGACGCCGCGCCGGACGGGCTCGCGCGCGAGCTCCGACACGGCGGGCTTGCGCGCCGGGCGCACGGAGCTTGGGTCCTGGGGCTGCTCCTGGGCGCCGTTCGGGCTCCCTCCTCGGTCGCCCTCGCCCCCGGCGGCGAAGAGCAGCGCCCACGTCGCCAGGGCCGCGACGCGCGTCATGGCGCGGCCGGCTCCTCGAGGAGCACCTCGTCGCCCTCGGAGAGACCCTCGCGGATGAGGACGTCCTTCCCGTTGTCGGGGCCCGTGACCACGGTCCTCGCGATGACCCCGAAGGGCGCGTGCCCCTTCACGTAGCAGACGGAGCGGTCGCCGCGCCGGAACACGGCGCCCAGGGGCACCGTGAGCGCGTCCATGCCGTCGTGGAGGACGACGACGACCTTCGCCTTCAGGAGGGGCAGGAGCCGCTCGTCCTCGTGCGCGAAGAGGACGTGCGCGTTCCAGGTGTTGTCGGGGAGGGGGAAGCCGGAGACGGGCTCGACGCTCCCCGCCAGGCGCCTGTCGGGGATGGCCTCGGGCACGATGGCCGCTCCCATGCCGGCCGAGAGCCGGTAGCGGTCCTTCTCCTTCAAGTTGAACCGGACCTTGAGGGCGCCGGGGTCCGCGACCGTGACGATGGGCTGGTGCGCCTGGATGGCCTGGTGCCGCTTGAGCACGCTCACGGCCACCTTCTCCTCCAGGGCGCCGTGGATGACGACCCCGTCGTGGGGAGCCCGGATCGCCATGCGCTCGAGGTCCGCCCTGAGCCGTTCGAGGCGCCGGCGGGCCGCCCCGGCCTCGTGCTCGAGCCTCTCGAGCTCGATCTTCCCGAGCTCGCGGCCCGACTCGCGGGCACGCCGCAGGTCCGTCAGGGCCTTCCTCTTGTCCTTCGGCGCGTTCTCGAGGCGCTCGCGCTCGGCGGGCTCATGGAACTTCTCGGAGAAATCGTGGCGGCGGAGGAAGAGATCGAGACGCTTCTTCGTCTCCTCGAGGTTGCGATTCGCGCGCTTGAGCACGATCTCCTCGGTCTCCTCCGTGAGCTGGTCCTCCTTGTACATCTTGCCGAGCTGGGCGAGCTCGTCCTCCTGGTCATCGATCGAGTGCTTGTAGGAGCGATGGCCGAGCTCGTGCTCGTCCTTCTCCAGGGGGCGGTGCACCTCGAGGTAGCCCTTCAGGGCCTGGTCCGCGAGCGCGAGCTCTCGCTCGGCGCGAGCCACGTCCCGCTGCATGTCCGCCTCGTGCTCGCCGTACCGCACCTTGGCGTCGGCGAGCGTGCGCTCGGCCGTCCGCTGGGCCCACTCGGCGGCGCGCAGCGCATCGCGGGCCTTCTCGTCCTCGAGCTTGAGGACGACGTCCCCTTGCCGCACGCGCGATCCGTGGGGCGCCACCTCGGCCACCCGGAGCTCGCCCTCGTAGGCCTGGGGCGAGAAGGAGAGCTCGGTGAAGTGCGCGGGCACGAACGCCCCCTCCGCCTCGAAGACGGCGCGGAAAGGCCCGCGGCGCGCCTTCGCCGACTTCCCGTGCGGCTCGGGCGCCTGGGCGCCGAGGGGCGCCGGGGAGGCAAGGAAGGGTGCGGCGGCCAGGGTGACAAGGAAGCAGCTCGTCCTCATGAGATCCTCCGTGGTCGTTTCTCGTGTCGGGGCCCAGGGGGGGCTGCCGGGCCGAACCGAGCGCCCGGGGCCGTACTGTTCTTCGTTGCTTTTTCTCCGGAACTAAAGGCGGCGCTCCCTACGCGGAACGGCCGGGCACCCGGACCCTCGGGGGCCTCGGGTGGCACCTCATGTCTTTCCTCGCAGACGCCGGGGGAGATCTTGCCAGGCCTCGACCCTCCCGTAAAGGGCCGGTCCCTGCCCGTTTCTGCCGGATTCCCTGGCACGGCAGCCTGGGGCCCGTGTCTGTTGGGGCGATTTTGGACGCGCCGCCGGGAGCGGCGCCAGGAAACAAGGGACCTGGAGTCAAACACAGGAGGTCGTAATGAGAGCCCCCGTCAGCATTCGCGGCACGTACGCCAAGGCGGTCGCGGTGACCGCCTTCGTCATCGCCCTCTCGAGGCAGGCCGGCGCCCAGAGCTGGTCCTGCTCGCTCGCGCCCGTCCCGACGCCCCACGGGAACCCGGTGGCCACCGTCGCCAAGGACGCGGCCAACACCCAGAGGGTCTACGTCCTGGGCGGCATGGACTCGAACAGCTCCGCCTCGGACGCGGTGGAGTCCTACCACCCGGGGACGAACACCTGGGCGGTCCACGCCCCGATCCCCGCCGGCCGCGCCATGGCGCGCAGGGCCGGGGCGACGGGTGCGAACGGCAAGATCTACCTCTTCGGAGGCCAGATCGGGAACCAGGAGTCCGCCCACGTCGACGAGTACGACCCGCAGA
>JACQVW010000520.1 GCA_016209535.1 Planctomycetota bacterium
GCCGTCGGTGCCGTCGGTGCCGTCGTACACCCGTCGCTTCGCCGGATGCTATGCGGTAAGCTCCCTCGCTATGCTCAGCCGTTTCGTCCATGGCCGCGTCGCCGTTTTCATCGACGTCTCCAACGTGCTCTACGCCCAGAGAACCTTCGGCTGGCGGCTCTCCTACGCCCGCTTCATGCAGTACCTCAAGACGGAGTGCCCCGCCCTCGGCCCGGTGGTCGCCTTCACCGTCACCCAAGGCCAGCAGTCGCAGCGGTTCCTGGACATGCTTCAGCTGAACGGCTACGAACTCCGTACCAAACCCCTCAAGGCGATCTGGATCGCGAAGGGCCAGCTCCAGCACAAGGGTAACCTCGACGTCGAGATCGCCCTGGAAATGGTCGAGCGCGTCCACGAATACGAGACCGCGGTGCTCGTCTCCGGCGACAGCGACTTCGCGCCCGTCCTGGACCGCCTCAAGGCCAAGGGCAAGCGCGTGATCGTCGTATCCACCCGTGGCCACGTCGCCCGGGAGCTGCTCGAGCGCGCGAAGTTCCTCGATCTGCGGAAGCTCAAGTGCTGGGTGTCCCAGCCCAACCCAACCCCGTAGCCCGCTCAAAAAAAATCTGGAGCAGCCCTGAGGGACTCTCCAGAGTGTTATCGCTGGCTGGAGATTAGCACTCCTGGCGCGACTTGTCAATCGGAGCAACGGACCGATCTGCTTGAGAACATTGCCGCGATCGATCCCTCGCTGGCGTAAGCGCCTCAACAGCCTCCAGCCCTGGCCCGCAGTCGGAGAACGGCGCGGACGGCGCCCGCCCTCCGAGAACAGTGTAGATCAGGAGGGTCGCCGCGTCCGCACCTGCCCCGCGGCCCGACCGCCTGCGCCGCGCCGTCGGTGCCGCGAACGTGCCATCGCCGAGGAGCCGCAGGAGGAAACCCCGCTCGCGTCCTCCGACGAGCTCCCCGTCGCGGCGCATCACGGCTCTCCGGAGGCCCCCGGCGCACTCTCCTGCCGAGCGCGATGCGGACCTCCACCGAAGTGGAGAGCAGGCCCTCCAAACGCTCGTCTCCTGCGACCCCTACGGACAGCCTTCCGGCACCGTCGCGCACCCGAGCTCGTCCTCCGTCGGGTCCCTGCCGCACGCCGACGGACCCGGCACCGGCGGCGCGGGCCCTCCCGAGAAGAGGTAGAGGAAGCTGAAGATCGCATCGGTCACCTCGAGCTTCCCCGAGTCGTCCGCGTCGGCCGCATCGATGCACCCCGGTCCCGGGGCCCCGCCGAAGAGGAAGAGGAGGAGCCGGATGCCGTCGGAGATGTCGACCTCGCCGTCGCCGTTCACCTCGCCGCGGCGGAAGACGAGATCGGGCTCCGGTATGCCCTCGCCCTCGAACGTGACCTCGGCCCGGCGGAACCAGGCTTCCCCGAGGTCCGGGATGCCGGACCCGGGGCGGCCGACAAAAAGCCCCACGGCACCCGCACGGTGGGTCGTGTCCTCCATCTCCAGGAGAGGCTCGGCAGGCCGGTTGCGTCTTCCCGCCAGACCCGGAGCTCGACCCGAGGGCCGAGCGAGCCCAGCTCCACGATGAGGTCAGCGTCGATGGGGATGACACCGTCCGGAGTTCGCAGCTCTTGCGCCTTGAGGCCCTGGTCCCAGCGAACCAGGTTGGCGAGCCCCCTCACGCCGACAGCGCCCGTGTACCCGGAGAGCTGGAAGCCAAGAGCGTCGCCGAGGTGGAGGGCCGCGCCCATGGGGGCCTGAACCCTCCCTGCTACCCGCACGGTGACGTCACCGGCGAAAACCTCCGCGGTCGACACGATTCCGTTGAGCGAGCCTGTCCTCACCAACCGGATCCCCTCCCCCGGCCGCTCCTCCACGCGGGCGGTGGGGCACCCGTCCGGGTGCGCTCTCCAGGTGAGCGGCTCCCCGTCATCGACCTGCGGATCCAGAACGAAATCGTCGCGGATCACCTCCTCGCCGGAGCGGAGCCCCGGGACGACGTAGGACTGGCTGCAAACCGCGCTCTCGGCCGCCGGGGGGCACCTCGAGCCGTCGGCCACCGAGACCTCGATGGTGTACTCGCCCGGGGGCAGGTCGAAGTCGGCCACGGGCTCCTCCTGGGGGCCGGTCGTCCTCGTGAGACCGCGCCCGCGCTGGCGCCGCGCCGTGAAGGTATAGAGGATGGGGTCTCCCCCGTCGCCGGTCGCCCGCGCGGTCACGCGCACGTTGTTGCCGGCCTCCCGGATCTCGCGCACCTCGAGGCCCTCGCACTGCACCTCGTGGCGAGGCGTGCTCGCCACGGCGATCTCGGCCCAGCGGATGCAGACGGGCTGACCCGAGACGCCGAAGCGGGCGCCGAACCCGACCGAACCCTCGCAGTACGTCTCGTCCCGGAGCGAGAGGAGCGGTTCGGCCGGCCGGGCGTCTCCCGCCGGCCAGGCGCGGAGCTCGACGAGGGGCCCCGCGGAGCGCATCTCGAGGAGGACGTCGCCGGCGGTCGGATCGAAGCAGACTCTCCCGGGTATTCTGCCGAGATACTCGGTGCCTGTGTCGTGGCGCGTGAACCCGGCGGAGCCATCCGCGGCCACGAACCCCAGGTACCCGGAGGCCGCGAAGGGATCCCAGTGGATCGCGATGTCCGCACCGCCACCGCCGGCGATCCGCACCTGACCCCGGAAGGTCACGTCGCCGGAGAAGACCTGCGCCGTGCCGAACAGGCCGTCGCCGGATCCCAGGCTCCGCAGGCGGATCCCCTCCCCCGGCTTTTCCTCCACCGCGGCCGGACAGCAGGGGTGCTGGCCGACCCCCCACAGAATCGGATTGCCGTCGAACGGGTCCGGGTCCTCGACGAAGTCGTCCCGGATCACCAGATCCTCCGCCGCGAGCGGCCCGGCCCCCAGGGCCAGGGCCAGCGCAGCGAGCGCCTCGAAACAGCGTGATGGTCTCGTCATGGCAGAGCTCCTTGATGGTGATGGAGGTCCGAGCGCCGGTCGCACCGTCTCGAGCGCCTTCCGCAAGAGAAACGCAGCGTGCCGGTTCTCGGGCTCCGACTCCGACAGACTCTTCACCTCCTCGAGGAGCTCGAGGCGCTCCTCGCAGCTTGCCGTCTCCGTTCGCGACGCCCGGCCCAGGAGGACCGATGCGAGGAGGAGCCGTGCCTTGACGTCGCCCGGGGCGGCCGCCACCGCCTCCCGCCCGGAAGCCACGGCCGCGCCCCAGTCCTCGAGCTCGAGGCGGAGGAAGGTCCTGATGCGCTCCCGCACGGCGGTGCTCTCGATCCGACCCGCCCACCCCAGCGCCCCGGGGTAATCCCGGAGAGACACATGGACGAGCGCAATCCACAGCGCCGTCTCCTCCCGCCGGTCGGCGAGGGCATCCTGGAAGAGGCTCTCGAAGATCGACTGCGCGCGCTCTCTCTTCTCCGTCCCCTCCTTCTCCGACGCGAGGAGGTAAGCCTTCCCGAGGAGGAGGGACGGCTCGAGCGAGAACGGCGCCTTCTCCCGCGCGACGGCGAAGTCCTCGATCGCCCGGCTCGGGTCCTGGAGGCCGAGGCGGGCGGCGCCGCGGCCGAGGTACGCCTCGAGGAGGAGTCCCGCGTACGGCTCGCCCTCGGCCTGCGCGATCCGGAGGAGCCCTTCGAACGCCTCGAGCGCGGCCGGCCAGTTCGCGAAGCCCCCGCCGGGTCCGAGAGCGCGGCGGGCCCCGAGCCACAGGCGCCCCCACTCGCTCGCACCCTGGGAGAGCCTCCGTGACGCCTGATCGACCGACCCGGCGTGCGCCGGCCCCTCGATCTCGTAGAGGACCGCGGCGGCGGGCACGAACCCGGGATCGATCGCGAGCGCCCTGCGCGCCGCCGCGGCGGCGAGGTCCTTGCGGCCGAGGAGGCGGCAGGCGCGGGCAAGGTGGTAGTGGCCGTCTCGTTCCTCGGGGAGGTCACCGGTGAGGCGCCGCAGCTCGTCGGCCACCTCGTGGACCGACCGCAAGACGCCCCTCTCGAGGAACCGGCGGAGCTCCGCGCGCGAGAGGGGCGAGAGCGGTCCCGGGGGGAACTGCACGGACTGGGCCCGGGAGGCCGCGCTCGCATCGAGCGAGAACTCCCCGGCCGCGAGGCGCGCTGCCAGCGCCTGGACCGCGGGCCGGTACCGCTCGCGCGCCGCCTCGCGCTCGGCCCGCTCGACGCGTCCAGCGAGGGCGGCGGCGAGCGCGAGGAGGAGGGCGAACCCGAGGCCGATCGAGAGCTTGAGGCGGTGGCGCCGGAGGCGCCGGAGGAGCCGCTCCCAGGCGCCCTCGGGCCGCGCCTCGATGGGCTCGCCCGAGGCGAAGCGCTGGAGGTCCTGCGCGAGCGCCCTCGCCGTCCCGTAGCGGGCTTGAGGGTCCTTCCTCAGGCACTTGAGGACGATCGTCTCGAGGTCCCCTGGCACCCGCGGGTTCCGCCTCGCCGGCCCCACGGGCTCCCGCTCGATGATCTGCGAGAGCGTGTCCTGGTGGTCCTTCCCCTGGAACGGCGGCCGCAGGGTGAGCGCCTCGTAGAGCGTGGCGCCGAGGGAGTAGATGTCGGTGCGGTGGTCGACCGCAACCCTCCTCCGCCGGGCCTGCTCGGGGCTCATGTAGAGGGGCGTTCCGACGAAGTCGCCCGAGGCCGTGAGGCTCTCCTGGCCCTCGAGCCGGGCGAGGCCGAAGTCGAGGATGCGCAGGCGGCCCTGAAGGAGGTGAGAGCCCTCTTGAAGAATGTGCTCCCTCCCGCCTTGGTCGGGAGCACGGTCGGGAGCACGGTCGCGGCCGCAGTCGAGGATGAGGTTCGAGGGCTTGACGTCGCGGTGGATCACGCCCTTCGAGTGCGCGTGGTGGAGCCCGCCGGCGACCTCGGAGAAGGCCTCGGCCAGCCTACCGAAGTACGCCACGCTGTCCTTCCTGCCGAAAGGGGTCTCGGCCTCGGGCTCCGCGTCCTTCAGCCTCGCGAGGACCTTCGCCAGCGTCTCCCCGTCGATCAGCTCCATGGCGAAGAACGGGGTCTTCTCCTTCACGCCCATGCCGTAGACCGGGACCACGTTCGGGTGGTGGAGGTCGCCGGCCACCTGCGCCTCGCGCACGAAGCGCGTGAGGGCCCTGGGGTCCGCCGCGATGCCCGCCGGCAGCACCTTCAGCGCCACCCGGCGGTTCATCGAGCCCTCCCACGCCTCGTAGACGACGCCCATGCCCCCGCGCCCGATCGGCCGGCGCAGCGTGTAGTCGCCGAGGGTGCCGAGCGGGCAGTCCTCGCCGCTTGCGCCGGGCCCTCCGAGCCCGATGAAGACCTCCAGGTGCTCCAGGACCTCGGGCCCCAGCGTCGGGTGCGCCGCCAGGACCTCCTCCGCCTCGACCTTCTCGCCCGCGATCAGGCGGTCGGCGTAGCGCGCCGCGATCTCCTGTATCTCCTGTATTCGCTCCTCCGAGCGCTCGCCGCCCCGGGAGCCCGAGGCGCTGCGGGAGTCTGGTGCCGCGCCGGCACCCGGCACGGCGCGGGAGTCCCGGGAGGACCCCGGCGCGTCATCGTCCGGCTTCATCGCCATCCGCCCTCTCCTCCCTCTCCTCCCTCTCCGCCCTTGCCTCCCTTGCCTCCCTTGCCTCCCTCTCCTCCCTCTCCGCCCCTTGCCCCCTCTCCGCCCTCTCGAGCCCCCGGTCGGGGAGGCGCAGGCTCCCGGTGTCCGGGAACGCCCCCCGGAGCTGCTTCAGGGCGCGCCAGAAGAGCTTCCTCACCGCCTCCGGCGACCGGCCCATGCGCGCCGCGGCCTGCTTCAACGTCAGCCCCTCGATGCGCGTCAGGTAGACCACCTCCCGGTGGTCGCCGGAGAGGGTGTCGATGACGCGGCGCAGGCGCTCGAGCCTCTCCTCGCGCCGGAGAGCCCGGCTGGGCGAGACGTCGCTTGAGGCGACGTCGTCCTGGATCTCGAGGGTGCGCCGCCGCCGCGCCGCGAGCTCCGTCTCGGCCCGGAGCACCGTCTTCTGCGCGACCCCGGTCAGCCAGCGGCGGAGCTGCTCGCGGTCCTCGCCCCGGAAGCTGCCGATGGACTGGAAGGCGCGGACGAACGTGTCCTGGAGGACCTCCTCCACGTCGAGCTTCCCCCGGTAGCCCGAGCGGATCCTCGAGCGGATGAAGGCCCGCAGCCGGTCCTCGAGGGCCCGGAAGAGCTCATCGAAGGCCGAGCGGTCGCCTTCCAGGGCTCGCCGCACGATGGGTTCCTGCTCGCCGCGCTCCGTCATGATCCCTGCCATCTCACCCCCAGTTCCCCGCCCGGGCGCGGAAGCGGACGCGGAATCTCGAAAAAAACGCGCCCGGGAGAGGGATTGTACCCTTCTCGGGGCCGGGCGAGGAACGGCCCAGGCTCGCGCCCTGCTCGGCCCCTGCTCGGTCTCCCGGCTCGGCCC
>JACQVW010000521.1 GCA_016209535.1 Planctomycetota bacterium
GGCTCGCTCGGAGGCTCGGAGGCGACCTGGAGCTCGAGAGCCGCGAGGGCGAGGGCAGCGTCTTCACGCTGCGGCTGCCCGGGACGGAGCCCCCCGGAGAGGAGCAGGGCTCGTGACCCGCGGTCGGATCCTCGTGGTCGAGGACGACCCGGCGATCCTCGCCGGCCTCGAGGCTCGGCTCCGCGCCGAGGGCTACGAGGTCCTCACGGCCGCCGACGGCGAGGCGGCGCGCGACAGGATCGCCGACGGCCCCCTCGACCTCGTCGTCCTCGACCTCATGCTCCCGCGGCTCGACGGCCTCTCGGTCCTCCGCTGGCTCCGGAAGCGCTCGCCGGCGCTCCCGGTCCTCATCGTGAGCGCCAAGGGGCGCGAGGAGGAGAAGGTCGAGGGCCTCGTGGCCGGAGCCGACGACTACCTGGCGAAGCCCTTCGGCCTCCGCGAGCTCCTGGCGCGGGTCGAGGCGCTCCTGCGGCGCGCGGGCGGGTCCGGCGAGAGCCTCCAGCTCGGGGCCGTGAGGCTCGACCTCAAGCTCCGCAAGGCCTTCCGGGGCCGGAAGGAGGTCCCCCTCTCGCGGAAGGAGGCCGACATCCTCTTCTACCTCGCCCGGAACCGGGGCCGCACGGTGCCCCGCGACGAGATCCTCGACGCCGTCTGGGGCTACACGGCCGAGAGCGCCGCGCGGGCCGTGGACTTCCACGTCTGCCACCTGCGCCGGAAGCTCGAGCGCGACCCCGAGAGCCCGCGGCACATCCTCACGCGGCACGGCGTGGGGTACGAGCTGGTGGAGTAGAGGGATGGCCTCTCTCGACGGCTTGCCCTGAAGAGGTACAGGAAGCGCTGGTGGTAAGCCTCGGCCGTGGGTGACGGGCGTCGCGGTGACAAGGAGGATCTGGTGCGTCTCGTCATGCTCGACATCCTATCGCAGCGGGCCGTCATATGCCCTTGAGGAGATCCACCGCCGCCTCCACCAGCAGGTCTCCCGCCTCGGGGGCCATACGGCTCGGCGGGCCGGGTTGTGGGTGGCTGCGACCAAAAAACCTCGTTTCCCCCGCGCCTCCCGTTCGGGTACATTCCGCGTGGGGCATCGCATCCCATGTGCGCCGTGGCGGAGACCCAGTGGCGGAGACCCATCCGACGGATCCGAAGCGCAAGCTGATCGCCGAGCTGGTCGAGCGGTACCAGGAGGCGGCGCTCAGCTACCTCGCCGGCCGCATCGGCGATCCCGAGGCGGCGCGGGACCTCTGCCAGAGCGTCGTGGCGGCGATCCTCGAGTCGCCGAAGGAGCTCTCGTCGCTCGAGCACCTGCGGAACTACTTCTTCGTCGCCCTCCGGAACGCCGCCGCCGACCTGGGCCGCGCCCGCGGCCGCTCGCGCGAGGTCCGGCTCCCCGAGGAGGACGACCTCGCGGGCGACCCGAGGAGCGAGCCGCCCGAGGCCCGCCTCATCGCCGAGGAAGAGGTCGTGGCCCAGCGCCGGCGCCTCGCGGCGCTCGAGGAGGCGATCCGGGGCCTCCCGGAAGCCGAGCGACAGCTCCTCCGCCAGCGCTTCTGGGAGCGGAGGACCTTCCGCGAGATCCAGGAATCGACGGGGGCGCCGATCTCGACCTTGAAGTCCCGGGAGGACGCGATCCTGCGGAGGCTGCGGAAGACCCTGGACGCGGCCGAGGAGATGGGGTAGCGAAGCGGAACGCGGCGGGGCATCGCGGCCCGCAGGAGACCTTGAGCGAAAGGAGATGACCATGAGCGGCGTCCACATCCACCTCTACTTGAATCACGTGGCGGTCCTGGGGACGGTGTTCGGCCTGGGGCTCCTCGTCGCCGCAGTCCTCGGGAGGCACCGCGACTTCGCCCGCGCCGCCTGCGTGCTCTTCCTCGTGAGCGCCGTCGCGGCCGGCCCCGTGCACTTCTCCGGCGAGGCGGCCGAGGAGACCGTCGAGGGGCTACCCGGCGTCTCCATACCGGCCATCGAGCCGCACGAGGATGCGGCGGTGCCCGCGAGCATCGCGACGGCCGTCCTCGGCGCGGCGGCCATCGCAGGGCTCTGGCTCCTGCGGAGGCCCGACCGCGCCCCCATCGCGGCGCTCGTGGCCCTCCTGGTCCTCGCCCTCGCCACGGCGAGCCTCATGCTCCGGGCGGCCTACCTCGGCGGCAAGATCCGCCACCCCGAGGTCCACGCCCCGGCGCCGGAGCCCGGCGAGCCTCCTGGCGGGTGAGGCCGCGGCCCGCGTCCGGGCCCGCTCGGTCGCCAGGCGCCCGCTCAGCCCTTGGCCTTGCGCTCGTCCTCGCCGTGGTGGAAGAAGACGTAGGAGGGGACGAGCACAGAGTCGGAGGCTCCGGCCCGCAGCCAGGCCACGGAGATGCGGGCGGGGCTGTTGTCCTCGTAGTACTCGACGCGCAACGAGTGGGGCCTGTCGGTCAAGTAGACCGAGACCTCCCTGACGTGAGCACCGGAGGCCCAGTGGTCCAGCGCGAGGTCCCCGTCGATCCAGAAGCGCACCCCGTCGTCCACCTTGAAGGTCAGCGCGTACTTCCCCGGGGCCGGAGCCCGGATCGCCCCCGTCCAGCGGATCGAGAAGCGGTCCGCGGGCAGGTCCTTGTCTGGGGCGGCGTACCCGAAGTCGAAGTCGATCGCCGGATCGATGCGCACCTTCTTCTTGCGCTTGAGGCCGCGGCCCTCGAAGAGCTCCGCCACGAGGCCCGGCTTCGGCTCCTCGGAGCTGGTCAGGGCCCGGACGAGCTTGTCCTCCACGGCCTTCCGGGTGAGCCCCTCGAGGCGGCCGAGGGCCTTCTCGTGCCAGGCGACCGCCCTCGCCTGGGCCCGCGCCTTGTAGGGGGCCGCGAGCTTCGCGGCCGCGGACCCCCAGAGGTCTCCGAGCTCCTGCTCGTCGCCCGCGCCCTGAAGCGCCGCGAGCTCCTTCTCGGCGAGGGCCGCGAGCGCCGCGTCGCTCCCCTGCTTGAGGAGGGGCAGGCCGCGATCCCACTCGCCCTTGAGGAGGGCCAGGTATCTCCCCGCGGTGAGGCTCGCCTCGGGGTCCTTCCGCTTGTCCCGCAGGACCGCCAGCGCGGCCCGGTACGCGCCGCTCTCCTTCTCGACGTCCGAGGCCTGCCGGGCGAGGTACGCGGCCCAGGCGGCCAGGTTCTTCGACTTCGACCGCGCCGCCGTCGTGTCCGCGAGCGACGCCACCCGCTTCGCGACCGCGTGGTTGTTCACGCGCAGGGCGACCTCGGCGAGCCCGAAGCATGCCTCCGTGAGCCCCTTGTTCCCCTCGGGCGTCCTGGCCGCCCGGCCGATCCTCTCGAGGGCCTGGGCCTTGAGGTCGAGGGCGTTCACCTCGAGGTACCTCCGCGCGATCTCGTCGACGGCCTCCATGGCCGCCGCCGCGTCGCCTGCCTCGACGGCGAGGTCCCGCGCCTCGACGAAGAGGACGTAGCGGCCCGCGGGGTCGTCCAGGGTGCCGCAACCCTCCTCGAGGAGCCTCCTCGAGAGGGCGAGCTTCGCGGCCCCGTCCTTGGCCCGCGCGTAGTCGTCGCGGTGCAGCTCCCGGACGAGCTTCAGCCGGGCCGCCTGGGTGGCCTCGGCGGGGATCGGGGAGGCGCCCTCGACGGCGGGCTTCTCGTCCTGAGCGACACCGGCCAGCGCGGGCGCGAGGATGCCGAGAAGGCCGAGAAGGCCGAGGAGACAGGACTCGAAGAACAGCGCGGACACGTTCATCCTCCCGGCCTGGCCTCGATCTCCTCGATCCACACGGGCTGCGTGAAGGCGCCGTTCGCCGCCGCGTCCCAGGCCTCGAGGCGCACCCAGCGGCGGCCGCGGAGGTCAAGCTGGCGGACGATCGTGCGGCGGCCGAAGGGGCCCGTGTCGGTGAGCGGGATCCGCTCGCGCCGGACCTCCTCGCCGTCGCCCGAGATGATCTCGGCGAGCTCCATGGGGAACGTCCACTCGAGGACGGCGCGCACCTCGGCGCGGCCGCTCGCGGGCAGCTTGAGGGCCTCGCCGGCCTCGGCGCCCTCGACGGAGAGCTCGCGGACCAACACCTCCCCCGTCGTGACGAAGAAGCGGCCGGCCCGGAGCGCATCGACGACGGGCTGCCAGCCCTCGTCGAACCGCGGGAGGCGCTCGAGCCGCAGGTAGTTGACGTTCATGTGGGCGTAGAGCTCGTGGGTCCGGTCGATCTTGAAGACGTCGACCTCGCCGAGCAGGTACTTCCGCCGCGCCCCCGGCGGGAGCGCCGGCGGCGCCTTCGCGCCCCAGCTCGCCATGTCGTCGAGGAGGTCGAGGGCCCGCTCGCCCAGGCGCGGCCGCGAGAGGTCGGCGGGCATGGCCTTCCAGGCGGCGCCGAGCCAGCTCTCGGAGAGGTAGAAGCTCTCGTGCCGGAAGATGTCCGGCGTCCAGCTCGAGGCCTTGATCCTCGGGTGCGCCGCCCAGGCGAGCCCGCCCTCGTCGGCGAGGATCCGCAGGACGTCCTCGCGGCTCCCAACGCGGTAGACCTTGCCGTGCTTAGGGTGCTCCTCGACGTAGGGCTGCCCCTCGCCCCGCTTCAAGATCCAGTAGACGGGCTTCGGGAAGAGGCTCATCCAGTGGCCCGGGTGCTTGCCGGGCTCGGCGATCCCCAGGTACGTGTTCACCTCCTCGCCGGGGATCAAGAGCAGCTCGTCGTCGGAGAGCCTGCGGCACTCGCGGAACATGGCCTCGAGCTCCGGGAGGCGGAGCGGACCCGAGTCGAACTGGTGCCCGTCGCCGTGGAACTCGCCGAGGTGCACCATGTCCACGCCCATGTCCTTGAAGACCCGCACGAGGTCGGGGACGGGCGGCGGCGAGCGGGTCTGGAAGTCCTTCGACATGCTGGCCACGGCGATGGCCATGTGCCAGTGGCTCGCGAGCGTGAGGTGGCCCGGGAGGCGCGGGTAGCGGTCGCCGCGGGTGAAGCGGAGCGTCTCGCGGAGCGCATCGGCGGCCTTCCCGCGGCTCAAGAGGCAGAAGGCGCCGAGCCGCTGGCGCGTCCCCGGCGGCGCGTTGAACCAGGGGACGAAGGCGCCGCCGCCCGCGGGGTCCTGGCAGACGCCGATCCCGAAGCCCCCTGCGCGCAGCTCGGGCTTCTCGTGGGGCCGGCCGACCCAGGCGAATTTGAAGTTGTCGGTCCAGTCGCGCGGGAACTGGTACTGGTGCGGCGGGGGGAAGACGGCGACGGAGCCCCTCTCGCCCTCGGCGATGGCCGCCCGGTGGCGCACGGCGAGGCGGCGCGGCCTCGCCTCCGGGCCCACCGCCTGCACCTCGAGGCTGCCCGACGTGTCCATCCACGCGACGCGGCGCCAGGCGGTGGGTTCCCCCGCAAGCCCCGCGTCGTAGATGATCGCCCGCAGATCCTCCTTCGTGGAGGCCGCGGCCTCGAAGCGGAAGAGGCGGCTCCCGGCGAAGAAGGTGAAGACGAGCTCTCCCTCGAAGGGCCCCGCCGTGAGGTCGCCCAGCGCCACCGTGGCCCGGCGCCCCTCGCTCGCGACGCGGGCGCGCTTCAGCTCGAGGCGAGCGAGGTGCGTCTCGTGAGGGCGGTTCGCCGGCTTGTCGAAGAACACGTTGAAGGGGCTCATCCCCGGCGGCCGCCCCGGGGGTGCGACGCGGGAGCCCACGGTGACCCAGACCGCGGGCGAGACGCCCTCGAGGATGCTCTCGGGCGCCCCGTCCCCGGCCTTCACGGCGATCGACTCGATGAGCGGCTTCCCGGCTCGGAGGTCGATGGTGACCCGCCCCGCCTCCCGCGCCTCGACCCCATCGCTGAGGGACCACTCGACGGCGACCGTCTCCCCCTCGACCCGCACCGCCACCCCGCAGGTCGAGTCGTAGCCCCCGGTGTCGACGGGGACCTGCGCCTGCGCGGGCGCCGAGCCCCCAAGGACCGCGAGGATCGCGAGGAGGTCGCTCATTCCCGCGAGCCCTCTCGCGCGGCCCGCTCTCGCGCCGCGGCCTCGGCGCCGGCGGCATCCCGCTCGCGCCGGAGCTCAATCTGGGCCGCCTCGAGCTCCACGCCGCTCGCAGCCTCCCAGAGCCTCACGGTGCCGTCCGTGCCGCCCGTGATGACGAGCGAGCCGTCGGGGCCGAACGAAGCAGACCGCACGAGCCCCTGGGGCACAGCCTCCTCCCCCTCGCCGGCGAGCAGGCTCCGCGGCGCCGCGAGCGCGTCCACGAGGCCCTGAAGGGCTGCGAGATCCATGGGAGCCTCCCCGAGTTGTAAGCCTCGGAGCAGCATATATCATGGCCCCATGAAAATCTCCGAGTTTCAGCGCCTCATCGAGGCCATCTACCTCGAGCGCGACAGGGCGCGCGGCCGCGACGGGACCTTCGTGTGGTTCGTCGAGGAGGTGGGCGAGCTGGCGAGGGCGCTCGCGCGGCCCCGCGACGACGGAGGGCGCAACCTGCGCGAGGAGCTCGCCGACGTCCTGGCCTGGCTGTCGACCCTGGCCTCGATCCAGGGCGTGGACCTCGAGCAGGCCGCCGTCGAGAAGTACCGCGGAGGCTGCCCGAAATGCCGGTCGATCCCGTGCGCGTGCTGAGCCGGGTGCCGAGCCGCGGGCCGATCCTCGCGGCCATCGCGGCCTTCGCCTCGCTCGCCGTGGCCGGCGCGGCCCCAGCGCCCCTCGGCGCGGACGACGCGCGCATCGCCGTGGCCGCGCCGGCGGTCTTCTCGCGGGCCGCCGTCGCGAGCGAGTCGGCCATCGCGTCGCGAGTGGGCGCGGGCGTCCTCGAGCGTGGCGGGAACGCCGCCGACGCCGCCGTCGCCACGGCCTTCGCCCTCGCCGCCGTCCACCC
>JACQVW010000522.1 GCA_016209535.1 Planctomycetota bacterium
GAGGAGGTAGATCGGGTCCGAGACGTCCAGGACCCCGTCGTCGTTCCCGTCGGCCGCGTCCTGGCAGGTCGGGGCCCTGCCGGACCGGAAGAGGTAGCCGGCCGAGGCCACGGCGTCGGTGATGTCCACCGCGCCGTTTCGGTCGAAGTCCCCGCGCCGGAAGGGCGGGCCCGCGGGGAAGATCAGCACCTGGAAGAGGGCGAGCGAGTCGCGCCCGCAGATGACGAGCGTGTTGGCCGCGATCTCCATGCCCGCCGTGAAGCCCAGGGCGGCGAAGCCCTCGCCCAGGCTCTGGAGGCTGATTTCGAAGGGCGGGTTCGTGGGCACGCAGTTCCCACCGTTGTAGAGCTCGCGGACGACCCCGTCCTCGAACACCACCAGGAACGTGTCCTGGATCGGGTCGTACGTGAGGCCCGCCTCCATGCCGGGGAGGTTCAGGAAGTCCGGCGGCTTGCAGGCCCCTCGGCCCGAGAGGACGCGGCCGTTGTTGTTGGTGATCACGATGGCCCGGTCCGAGAGCCGCAGGTAGGCGAACTCCTCGGTCGAGGGGATGTACGTGAGGCTCCCGATCTGCCCCGCCGTCGCCCCGTCGAGGCCGAAGGTCGTCTTCTCGTTCCCGGCGACGTCCATGAGCTTGACCAGCGTGCCGTCCGTGCGGCCCACCGCGAGGAGGTCCGTCAGCACCTGCCCCTGGATCGTGATCCGGGGCACGAAGGCGATGGGCCCCGGCCGGTCCCAGGGGCTCGGGACCTCGCCGAGGTAGTCGAGGCGCGCGTCGTAGCGGAGGATCCTGCCCCGGCCGCCGGCACCGATGTTGTCCGTGGCGAAGACCTCGCCCGTGGCCGGGTCGCGGGCCACGTCGAAGGGAGCGATGCCGCCGAACGGGATCCAGCGCACCATGCCGCCGGTGCCCACAGTGGCGTCGCAGGGGAAGCTCAGAGGGCTCATGGGGCCGCTCGGGGCGTCCGCGGCGCGGAGCGAGTAGGTCGAGGTGCCCTCGAGCGGCGTGTCGTCGAGGAGCTCCCGCGTCGAGCCCGGAACCGTGGCGAAGGGCACATCGTTCCGGAGGACCTGGATCTCGCCCTGGTAGGCCCCGTCGGGGCCCGTCCCGTGGTTCGCCCAGCTCAGGGAGACCTTGTTCGAGAGCGTGAGGGCGCAGGTGAGCCCGCTCGGCGGGACGGGCTGGGGGACGACCTGCTCCACCTGACCGATCTTGCCCTCCAGGGTCGTCACGGCCACGCGGCGCTGCTGCGTGCCGAGGCGGTAGGTCTGGACGGCGAAGGGAGTCCCGGGCACCTTCCCGAGCGGGACCTCGATCCCCGTGGGGACACACTGGTCCGTGAGCTGGACCAGGCGCGAGGGGTCCCGGCGGAAGATGTCGCCGTAGGTCACGTAGAGCCGCGGCTCATAGACATTGGGGGCGACCTCGAAGAGCTCGAAGGAGATCCCGTCGCCCCGGATCGTGGTCTCGGGGGGGACGTCCCCCGGGAGCGGGCACACCTTCGTGGGCTGTCCGGCGAAGTCCATCTGGATCACCTTGTCGTTGTTCGAGTCGATGCACCAGAGGGCGCGCTGGATCGAGTCGTACGCGAGGCCCCGCAGGGTCGCGGTCGCGGGATCCGGGGGCACGACCGTGAAGGCGCCCTCGACCACCTCGGCCCCGTCCGCCGGTCTCACCTCCTTCACCTTCCAGGCCGGCCCGTCCTGGGCCAGGACGAAGATCGTCCTCGTGAGCGGCCGGTACGCGACGCCCCAGGTGAGGACCGGCTTGATGAAGGTGCCCACGCCGTGCGGGTTGTCGATCTCCCCCAACGCCGTCGTGAGGTCCAGGCTGACGTGGTGCAGCTTGCCCGTCACCTTGGTGGAGACCCAGAAGGAGCCGCCGGCGGGCGGCCCCGCCGAGTCTAGGGCGATGCCCGTGAGCTCCTTCCCGCTCAGGACATTCGAGACCGAGAGCACGTCGCCGTTCGCAGCCTCGAGGGCCGCGGACGGGATGATCGCGGCCAGGAACGGGAGCAGAAGGAGAGCAACTGCCCGGCGCCCGGCGCCTCGCGCGCCGGCTGCTGGGAGCGGTACCGTCCGCATGTCTTCTCCTCGAGAGTTAGGTGAAAAGGTGTGAAGAGGACTCACGACCACCGCGCCTCATGGCGAAGCGCGGCGGGCGCTACCGAAGATCCATCCGGTAGATCCATCCGGTATGCATTCGTTTCGGATGCTGACTCGAGACCCATGCCGCGGCCGGCGCCGGGCGCCGGGCGGCGACCCGAGCTCAGGAAACCGATCGGGTTGGTTCGATTATAGCCGTCCTGACCCGCGCAGGATCCACCAAAAACCGCCACCGAGCCCTCGGGCCTACCCAAAGGCTGCGCCGAGGCTTATAACACGGGCTCGGGGCGTCGTTCCCCTCGAGGCCTCCTCCACCCCGGCTCCCAACATGACGCGTACCCCGATCCGAGACCTCCCCCAGCACGCGGGAGAGACCGTCACCGTCTCCGGCTGGCTCTACAACCGCCGCTCCAAGGGCAAGATCCACTTCCTCCAGGTGCGCGACGGGAGCGGGATCGTCCAGGCCGTCATGGGACAGCTCGACGTGAGCCCCGAGGTCTTCGAGCGCTCGGGCGCGCTGCCCTACGAGACGAGCCTGAGCGTGACCGGCGCGGTCCGGGCCGACGCTCGGGCCCCGGGCGGGGTCGAGCTGCTCGTAAAGGACGTCGCCGTGCACCACGAGCCGCCGCAGGAGTACCCGATCTCGAAGCAGGAGCACGGGCCCGATTTCCTGCTCTCGAACCGCCACCTCTGGCTCCGCTCGCGGAAGCCGCACGCCACGCTGCGCGTGCGCGACGCCGCCATCACGGCCGTGCGCCGGTTCTTCGACGAGCGCGGCTTCGTCTGCCTCGACGCGCCCATCTTCACGCCGAGCGCCTGCGAGGGCACGACGAACCTCTTCAAGGTCCAGTACTTCGACGAGGAGTGCTACCTCACGCAGAGCGGCCAGCTCTACATGGAGGCGGGCGCCATGGCCTTCGGCAAGGTGTACTGCTTCGGCCCGACGTTCCGGGCCGAGCGGTCGAAGACGCGCCGGCACCTCACGGAGTTCTGGATGCTCGAGCCCGAGGTGGCCTACGCCACGCTCGAGGACATCATGGACCTCGCCGAGGAGCTCATCGTGGCCGTCGTGAAGCACGTCCTGGAGCACCGGAGACCGGAGCTCCAGGTCCTCGAGCGGGACCTCTCGAAGCTCGAGAGGATCGAGCGGCCGTTCCCCCGGATCCGCTACGCCGAGGCCGTCGCGCTCCTCCGCGAGAAGGGCCTCCCTTTCGAGGAGGGGAACGATCTCGGCGCGCCCGACGAGACCGCGTTGAGCGGGCACTTCGACCGGCCCGTCCTGGTCCACCGCTACCCCGCCGCCGTGAAGGCCTTCTACATGAAGCGGGACCCCGCCGACGAGCGCTACGCGCTGTGCGTCGACGTCCTCGCGCCCGAGCGGGTGGGCGAGATCATCGGCGGCGGCCAGAGGGAGGACGACCTCGCGGCCCTGGAGCGGCGGATCGCCGAGCACGGGCTGCCCCGGGAGCCCTTCGAGTGGTACCTGGACCTCCGGCGGTACGGGACCGTGCCCCACGCGGGCTTCGGCCTCGGGCTCGAGCGCACGGTGGCGTGGCTGTGCGGCACCGAGCACGTGCGGGAGTGCATCCCGTTCCCGCGGATGCTCTACCGGATCTACCCGTGAGGCCGCCCGTGAGGCTCGGGGTCCTCGGGGGCTCGTTCAACCCGGTGCACGCGGGCCACATCGCCATGGCCCTGGCGGCGCGGAAGGCCCACGGGCTCGACAGGGTGCTCCTCGTCCCGTCCGCCCGGCCCCCTCACAAGCGCGAGGACCTCGCGCCCGCCGAGGACCGGTTCGAGATGGTGCGCCTCGCCGTCGAGGGTTTCGAGGGCCTCGAGGCGAGCAGGATCGAGCTCGATCGTCCCGGCCCGAGCTACACCGTGGACACCCTGGAGGAGCTGCGGCGGCTCCACCCCGGCGTGGAGCTCTTCTTCATCCTGGGCGAGGACTCGATCCCCGAGCTCCCCACCTGGCGGCGCGCCGACCGTATCTTGGAGATCGCTCGGGTCGTCGCCGTGAACCGCCCCGGCTGCGCGGCCGCCTTCCGGCCCCAGGACTTCCCCCGCGTCCCGGCGGCCGTCCTGGCACGGCTCGAGGCCGACCGGGTGGCCATGCCCCCGTGCCCGGCCGAGTCCCGGCGGGTCCGGGAGCTCCTCCGGCAGGGTCTCCCCGCCGGCCAGCACGTCCCTGCCAAGGTGTCGGAGCACATCCGCCGCCGGGGGCTCTACCGGGAGCGTTAATTCGTGGCCGGGGGCGCGGTTCAGGTGACGGACGGCGCTCCCGGAGCCCCGCGCTGACCTCCCTGCGGCCCCCCTGGAAAGGGCTTGCAAGGCGAGGTCCTATCTGGGAGAGTCTTCTCTCTTTCGCCCGTACCCATGGCTATCGTCGGAGTCCCCAAGGAGATCAAGCAGGACGGGGATCGCGTCGCCATCGCGCCGTCGGGGGTCCACGCCTTGGTCGAGCGGGGCCACCAGGTCCTGATCCAGAAGGGGGCGGGGCTGGGGAGCGGAATCTCCGACGCCGAGTACAAGCACGCGGGCGCGTCGATCGTCGATGACCCCTCCGAGGTCTACGGCGGGAGCCAGGTCGTCGCCAAGGTCAAGGAGCCCTTGCCCCAGGAGCACGGCTTGATCCGGCCGGGGCAGTCAATTTTCACCTTCTTTCACTTCGCGGCCTCCCGGGAGCTGACCGAGGCCATGATCGAGAGCGGGGCCACGTGCGTGGCCTACGAGACGCTGAGGGACAGGAATGGCCGGCTGCCGCTCCTTACCCCCATGAGCGAGGTGGCCGGACGCATGGCCGTCCTGGAGGGCGCGAAGTGCCTCGAGCGACCCTCGGGCGGCCGCGGGGTCCTGATCTCGGGCGTGCCCGGGGTCGAGCCGGCGAAGGTCGTGATCCTGGGCGGCGGGGTCGTGGGCTTGAACGCCGCGAAGATCGCGGCGGGGGTGGGGGCACAAGTGGCGATCTTCGACGTGAGCCCCGACCGGCTCCGCTACCTCGACGACGTGCTCCCGCCCAACGTCACGACCCTCTACTCGAACCCCTTCGTCATCCGGAAGAAGGTCCTCCAGGCCGACCTCGTCATCGGCGCGGTCCTCGTGGCGGGCGCCAAGGCGCCGGTCCTCGTCACGCGCGAGGACGTGCACCGCATGAAGGATGGGTCCGTGATCGTGGACGTGGCCGTGGACCAGGGCGGCAGCGTGGAGACCTGCCGCCCCACGACGCACACCCGCCCGACCTTCGTCGAGGAGGGCGTCGTCCACTACTGCGTCTCCAACATGCCGGGCGCCGTGGCGCGGACATCGACCTTCGCCCTCACGAACGCCACCTTGCCGTACCTCCTCGTCCTCGCCTCGGGCGGCGTCAAGGCCTTCGCGGCCCTGGGGTCCGAGCCCGCGGAAGGAGTGAACGTCCACCGCGGCCGCGTCTGCCACCGCGGCGTGGCGGAGGCCTTCGGTCTCCGGCTCACGCCCCTCGCCGACGCCCTCGCGGAGACGGTTCCCGTCGCCGGAGGCCTGGCCCGATAGCGCTGAGCGAAATGGACACCGAAGCCACCACCGACCTGCGACGGATCTACGCGCCCGTGGACGAGGAGATGCGGCTCCTCGCCATGTTCCTGAAGGAGGAGCTCGGCTCGTCCCAGCCCTTCATCTGGCAGATCCTCCAGCACATAGCCAAGTTCCGCGGCAAGCAGATCCGGCCGGCGCTCCTCTTCCTCACGAGCAAGATCGGCGGCGCCGAGACGACCCCCGACCACGTGAAGATCGGCGCCGTGATCGAGCTCATCCACACGGCGACCCTCGTCCACGACGACGTCCTCGACGAGGCCCGGCTCCGGCGGAACATGGAGACGGTGCACCGGCGGTGGGGGGAGCGAGCGGCGGTCCTGATCGGGGACTACATCTACTCGCGCGCCTTCCACCTCTCGACCCAGGTGCCGGGCATGGCGGGCATCCTGAGCGACACGACGCACACGATCTGCGAGGGGGAGCTCCTCCAGATCGGGAGCCGCTTCCGCCCCGACCTCGACGAGGCGACGTACTTCGAGATCATCCGGAAGAAGACCGCGATCCTCTACGCCGTCTCCTGCGAGATCGGGGGCACCCTCGGCGGTCTCGAGCCCGACCGCTGCGAGAGGCTCCACGACTTCGGGCTCGAGCTCGGCATGGCCTTCCAGATCGCCGACGACTGCCTCGACTACGCGGGGCAGGAGGCCCTCGTGGGGAAGAGCCTCGGCACGGACCTCCACCAGGGGAAGCTCACGCTGCCCCTGATCTACCTCCTCGAGAGCGTCTCGGAGGCCGAGGCCCGATGGCTGCGAGGGGTCCTCTCGGCGCCGCTCGACCCCGTGGCCGAGGCGCGCATCGTGGACCTCGTGCGCCGCCACGGCGTCGTGCCCGAGGCCTTCGCCCGGGCCGAGGCCTTCGTCCAGGCCGGGAAGGCGGTCCTCATCGAGACCCTGAACGGCGACCCGGGCGCGGCGGCGGTCCGCGAGAGCCTCGACATGATCGCGGACTACATGGTCCGCCGGCAGCGATGAAGGCCTCCTCGGGCCCGGACGCGACGCCCGGCGGCCCCGGCAGCCCTTCGCCGGCCGCCCTGTCGCACGCCGGGGCCGAGGGCGAGGCCCGCATGGTGGACGTGAGCGCGAAGGCGCCCACGCTCCGCCGGGCGCGCGCCGAGGGGTTCGTGCGCATGGCCCTCGCGACGCGCCGTCTGATCGAGGCGGGCGAGGGACCCAAGGGCAGCGTGCTCGGCGTGGCGAGGGTGGCGGGCATCCAGGCGGCGAAGCAGACGGCGCACCTGATCCCGCTCTGCCACCCGCTCCCGGTGGAGAAGGTGCGGGTGGACTTCGAGTGGGTCGAGGCGGGGGGTGCGGCGCCGCCGCCCGAGCCGGCCCAGGCGCGCCTCAAGATCGAGGCCGAGGTCGTGGTGACGGCCAAGACGGGGGTCGAGATGGAGGCCCTGACCGCCGTGGCCGTCGCGGCCCTCACGGTCTACGACATGGCCAAGGCCGCCGACCCGCGGATGGTCATCGAGGGGATCCGGCTCGTGGAGAAGACGGGGGGGAAGAGTGGTTAGACCATGAGCACCGTTTCGATCCCCGTTCCTTCGGATCTTGAGCCTCTCATGAAGGACGTGCTGGATCGCGATCCGGCCAAGGGGCAGGAGTGGCTCCGAGCGGGCTTCGAGGCGAGGCTCTCGGAGCTGTACAACGATTGGCAGGCGCTCCGCATATCCACCGGGCGGTTCGCCGAGCTCATGGGGATCAGCGTCTGGGAGCTGAACGACCTGCTTCTGGCTCGTGGCTTGAAGCTCACGAACCTCCCTGGGTGAGGCGGGCGAGCAGGTTCCCCCTGCGCCGCCAGGGCGTCGTGCTCGAGGCCTTCGCGCGGGCCGAGGGCGAGGCCCGCATGGTGGAGGTGAGCACGAAGGCGCCCACGCTCCGCAGAGCGCGCGCCGCGGGCTTCGTGCGCATGGCCCTCGCGACCCGGCGCCTGATCGAGGCGGGGGAGGGGCCTGTCATGGTCAAGGCCGCCGACCCGCGCATGAGCATCGAGGGGATCCGCCTCCTGGAGAACACGCGGGGGAGGAGCGGGGTCGGCGGGTAGGCCCTGTCTACCAGATCGGCCTCACCCTCCACACCTCGAGGCTCCGAAGGCTTCCCGATCCGCCCTCCGCGAAGGCCTCCACGCCCTGGTCCTCCGGCGGCGGGTAGATCACGCGGGTGATGCACGTCCGGCCACCGGCCGCGAAGACCTCGAGGACGGACCGGTCGAGGAAGACCCGCAGCTCGAGGGGCTCGGCCGCCCCGAGCTTCAACGGGGCCTTCGTGCCCGACACCTCGAGGGTCTCGCCATCGTGGCGGATCGCCACGGCGCGGCTCGAGTCCCCGGACCGCCGCACGCGCAGGCCCACGGCCTTCGCGTCCCGGCGCTCGAGGACCGCCGCGATCTCCAGGCACTCGCCCTCGAGCGGGCTCGCGACGGGGGCGCCGGACGCGAGGCGCGCCTCGCCGGCGCGGTGGCCCTCACCGCGCAGCACCGCGAGCTCGGGCGCTGGCGTCTGGACCAGGGCGCCGTCGGCGAGGCTCAGCACGCGGGGCACCGTCATGCACCCGTTCCACCCCATGCCGCCGCGGAATCCGCGGATCCAGCCCCAGAGGACCCTGCGGCCCGACGGCTCCTCGAGGTTGTTGGGCGCGTAGAGCTGGTCCGAGGCGTCGAGGAGGCCGCGGCGCTCCGGCGTGAACTTCCCCGCCGCGGCGTCGAACCTCCCCACGAGCCAGTCGCAGGCGCGGTGCGGGGAGGTGATGAGCACGAACTTGCCGCCGAGCGGGAAGAAGTTGGGGCACTCGATGTTCGAGGCCGACGCGTCGACGAAGAGGACGCTCTTGAACCGCCAGCGCACGAGCTCCTGGTCCTCGGCCTCGTAGAGCGAGACGGCCGCCTGGCCGCCCTTCGACGCGTTCAGGTTCCCGCCGTGGACGAGGTAGGTCTTGCCCTCGTGGCGGAAGACGAACGGGTCGCGCCACTCGTGGAGCTTCACCGTGCTCGAGCTCTCCTTGAGGACCGGGTTCCCCCGGTGCTTCCGCCACTTGATGAGGTCGTCGTCCTCGGGGACGGCGATCCAGCACTCGGGCTCGCGGGGCCCGATCGACGTGTAGAAGATCTTGGGCTGGCCCTCGCCGTCGAGGGCCGCGCAGCCCGAGAAGCAGTGGTCCTCGCCCAGGGCGAGGGACGGCCAGAGCGCGATGGGCAGGTGCTCCCAGGTGACGAGGTCCCGCGAGCGCACGTGGCCCCAGTGCATGTGGTCCCACTGGTCCCCGAAGGGGTTGTGCTGGTAGAAGAGGTGGTAGGAGCCCTTGAAGAAGATCGGCCCGTTGGGGTCGTTGATCCAGTTGGCCGGCGCGCGCACGTGGTAGGCGGGGCGCATGGGGTCGCGCGAGGCCTTCTCGGCGGCCGCGCGCACGCTCTCCATGGCCTTCGCGAGGGCGCCGTCGCGGTCGTCGACGACGGCGGGCCGCTCGTCGGCCAGCACGATCCGGTCGACGTTCACGTGGCCCCAGCCCCCCGTGTGCGCGTCGACGATCTGGACTCGGGCGGTCTTGCCCGCGAGGTCGCCCACGTCCCACGTCGCCGGGCGCAGCCGCTCGCTGTTCGGCCCCGTCTGGGTGCGCGCGACGCTCCCCTCGACGATCAGGTTCACGCAGGTCTCGCCGGGGTGGTTCCCGCCGCCCACGAGGAACGTGAGGTGGCGCCGCTCGATCACGAAGATCGGCGACGTGATGGTCCCCGTCGTCCCGTCCCCGCGGAAGAAAGTGTTGACGAGGCCCTTCCCAAAGTATCCGCTCACGACCATCTGGCCCGGCAGGGTCCCGCGGGCCGGGCCTGGGCCGAAGGCCTCGCCCGTGACCTCCCAGTCGCCGTAGGTCTCCCCCTCGAAGTCGGCGATGACGATCTCGGGCCGCTCCGCCCGGGGAGCGGGGGCGGCCAGGGCCGCGGCGCCCACGAGGACGCAGCAGGGCGATGGGACAGACATTCATGCACCTCGCTTTCGCAGGATCCAGCTCCAGCCTCGCTTCTTGACCGTGTCGAGGAGCACGGCGCCCAGGATGACGAGCCCCAGGACGACCTTCTGAGTGTAGCTCTCGACGCCCGTCAGGTTCATGCCGTTCTGGATCACGGCGATGATGAACGCCCCGATCAGGGTGCCCAGCACCTTGCCCTCGCCGCCCGAGAGGGACGCGCCGCCCACGACGACGGCGGCGATGACGTAGAGCTCGTACATCTGCCCGTAGGTCGGGGCGCCGCTCTTGAGCTGAGAGGCCATGACGACGCCGCCCGAGCCGGCGAGGGCGCCGCAGAGCCCGTAGACGAAGAGGATGACGTGCCTCACGGGGACGCCCGAGAGCCGCGCGGCCTCGGGGTTGCCTCCCACGGCGTAGACGTACCGCCCGAGGACCGTACGCGTCATGAGGACGTGGGCCGCCGCGTAGAGGACCGCCATGAGGAGGACCGCGTTGGGGACGCGCAGCGTGCTGCCGCGCCCGAGCCACACGAACGAGTCCGGCACCTGGTAGATGGACTGCCCCTCGGCGAGCTGGAAGGCGAGGCCGCTCGCGACGAGCATCATGGCCAGTGTCACGATGAAGCTCGGGATCCCGAAGGCCGTCACCATGGCTCCCGAGAAGAGGCCCACGAGGCCGCAGAGGACGATGCCGCCGAGGCACGAGAGGGTCATGGCGAGAGCCGTGGCCGACTCGCCGCCGCCGAGGTCGCGGACGAGGAGGGTCGAGGCGACCGCCGACAGCGCGATGAGGCTCCCCACGGAGAGGTCGATCCCGGCCGCGATGATGACCAGGGTCATGCCGATGGCCACGATGGCGATCACGCTGATCTGGTTCGCGACGTTGAGGAGGTTCTCGGCCTTGAGGAAGTTGGGCCAGCGGTAGCTCGCGGGCTGGACCACCGGCGGGCCGCCGAGCGCCGGGAGCCTCGCCGCGAGGCCGTCGAAGACGGCCCAGGAGGCCGTCGTCTGGTTGCAGGCGATCGCGTCGAGGCGCCGGCCCTCCCGCTCGAGCCCCTCGAGGGCCTCGCGCGCGTCGGCGGGCTGGCCGTAGACGACCGCGGCCGCCTCGAGCCCCGCCGCCTCGAGGCCCTGCCGCAGGGCCCCGGCGAAGGCGGCGTCCTCCTCGGTGTCGCGGGCCACGACGAGGACCCGCGCCGGAGGTGGAAAGCGGGAGGAGATCTCGCGAGCGAGCTGCTCGCCGCCGGCCGCGCCCGCTGGGTGCTGGACCGCGAAGGTGGCCCAGGAGTAGTAGGCGCAGAGGACGAGGAGCACGAGCAGCATGCCGTGCTCGGCCAGGAGCCGCGAGAGGAGCGTCTGGGCCTTGGACGGGGCCATTCAGCGCACCGCGAGCTCCAGGATCCGCTCCTGCGTCGCCCCCCGGGCGTCGGCGATCTCGCCCGCGACGCGCCCCTCGTGCATCACGAGGATCCGGTCGCTCATGCCGAGGACCTCGGGCAGCTCCGAGCTGACCATGAGGATGGCCTTCCCGCGGGCCGCGAGGCCGTTCATGAGCTGGTAGACCTCGTACTTGGCCCCGACGTCGATCCCTCGCGTCGGCTCGTCGAAGATGAGGACCTCGCAGTCGCGCTCGAGCCACTTCGCGAGCACCACCTTCTGCTGGTTGCCGCCCGAGAGGTTCCGCACGGCGGCCTCGTGGGGAGGCAGCTTGATCCCGAGGCCCGCGGAGCGCCGGGCGAAGGCCGCGCGCTCCCGGCCCTCGCGCACCAGGCCCGCCGTCGAAAAGCGCGTGAGGTTCGGGAGGCCGAAGTTCTCCCGCGGCGAGCGGCCCAGGACGAGCCCCTGGGCCTTCCTGTCCTCGGTGAGGAGGCCGATCCCGGCCCGGATCGCGTCGCGGGGGCTCCGGAGCTCGAGCCGCCGGCCGTCGAGCTCGATGGAGCCGCCGTCGAGGCGGTCCGCGCCGAAGAGGAGCCGCGCCGTCTCGGTGCGGCCCGAGCCCACAAGGCCCGTGAGCCCCAGGATCTCGCCCGAGCGTACCGAGAGCGAGACGCCGCGCACGGCCTGACCCCGGCGCAGGTCCCGCGCCGCGAGCCGCTCCCCGCCGATCGCGGCCCGGCGCTTCGGAAACTCCTGGTCCAGGCGCCGGCCCACCATGAGCTCGATGAGCTCCTCCCGCCTCACGGCACCGATGGGACGCGTCGCGACGCAGGCGCCGTCCCGCAGCACCGTGACCCGGTCCGCGACCTCGAAGACCTCGTCGAGACGGTGGCTGATGTAGATCACGCCGATCCCAGCCGCCTTCAGGTCCCGGATGATGGCGAAGAGGCGGGCGACCTCCTGGGGCGTGAGGGTGGCGCTGGGCTCGTCCATGACGATGATCCGCGCCATCGAGCTCAAGGCCTTGGCGATCTCGACGGCCTGCTGCTGCGCCACCGTGAGGGCGCTGCAGGGGAGCTCCGGATCGACGCGCACGCCGATCCGCTCGAAGAGACCGCGCGCCTCGCTGGCCTCCTGGCGGGCGCGGAGGAACCCGGCCCGGGACCGCTCGCGGCCCAGGAAGATGTTCTCGCGCGCCGTGAGGCCCGGGACGAGGTTGAGCTCCTGGTAGATCACGGCGACGCCTGCCCGCTGCGCCTCGACGGGGTCGTGGACCGTGCGGAGGGCGCCCGCGATCCGGACCGCACCCGCGTCGGGCGCGTGGGCGCCGGCGAGCACCTTGATGAGCGTGCTCTTCCCCGCGCCGTTCTCGCCCACGAGGGCCAGGACCTCGCCCGAGCGGAGCTCGAGGTCCACTTCCCGGAGGGCCCGCACGCCCGGGAAGGACTTCGAGATCCCTCGCATCTCGAGGAGGGGCGCGGCGCCTGCTTCCAAGGGTCTCCTCCAGCCTCGCTGCGGCTACCTCAGCGCCGGTCCTTCTCCGCGTCGGCCTTGCGGTAGAGCCTGGTCGGGATCAGGATCTCCGCCGGCACCTTCTCGCCGGCGAAGTGCCGGACGATCGTCTCCACGGTCTTCCGGCCGATCTCGTCGGGGAACTGGACCGGGTCGGCGTAGATCTTGCCCTCCTTGATCGCCTGCTTGCCCTCGGGCTGTCCGTCGAAGGCGACGAGCCTCACCCGGTCGGCCTTGCCCGATTTCTCGAGGGCCGCCCGGGCGCCGAGGGCCGACGGGTCGTTGATGGCGAAGATCCCGGATAGATCCGGGTGCGCCTGGATCGCGTCTTCAGCGGCCCGGTAGCCCACGTCCTTCTGCCCGCCGCCGGGGAGCTCGGCGGCGATCTCGATCCGCCCCCGCTCGCGGCCCCTGTTGTGGGCCTCGACCGCCTCCTTGAAGCCCCGGACTCGCTGGATGCACGACTCGACCGGCTTGTGGTCGAGGACCACGACCTTGCCACCGGCCTCGCCGAGCGCCTCGATCATGGCCCGCGCGGCCTCGCGGCCGCCGCCGAGGTTGTCCGTGGCGATGTGCGAGACGACCTTGACGCCGGGCGCGAGGCAGGCGATGTCGGCGGTGAAGACGGGGATGCCCGCCGCCGTCGCCTCCTGGATCGCGGGCCCGATGGCCTTCGAGTCGCAGGGGCAGAGGACGATGGCCGCGGCCTTGCGCACGATGAAGTCCTTCACCTGGTTCTGCTGGCGCGCGACGTCGAACTCGCCGCTCACCGTGAGGACCTCGTAGCCGTGCTTCGAGGCCTCGGCCGCCATGGAGTCGGAGATCTCCTTGAAGAAGGGGTTCGTGAGGGTGAGGACCGAGAGGCCGATCGAGCCCTTCGAGGCGGGCTTGGCCTCAGGGCCCGGCCCGCAGCCGGCGCCGAGGAGCGCGGCGGCCGCGAGGCAGGCGAGGGACGACCGAGAGCGCGGCGGCGAGACGGTCCAGCGGTGCGCGGGAGGTGTCATGAGGCGGGCAGGATACCACGGAGCGGCGGGAGGCGGGTAGGGCGAGGGCTCATCCCACGGCCGGAGTCAGCCCACCTTCCGCAGGAGCACCCTGCGGCTCGGGAAGTCGATCGTGAGGCGGTGCCGGCGCAGGAGGCGGGTGCCGATGAGGATCCGTTCTGACGGCACGAAGGAGGCATCGACTGTGAGCGTTTCCCCGTCGAAAGGGAAGTCCACGATGTAGGAGAGCTCCTCAATGGACCGCCCTCCTGCAAGGTAGGACCTGACTCGAGATTCGCACCGTGCGTTCACGACCCCGCGCAGGGCTCTCGGTAGCTCGAGGCCGCCATTGAAGCCAGTGTCTATGGTGCACGGCCATTGCCGTCCCCCAACATCCACCACGACGGCCGGTATACCCGACTTGCTGACCCACCCCGAAATCACTAATGCCCCCCCTTGATCCAGTAGTAGTCCGAACCCACGCGGGTGCAATAGAAGGGCCTGTAGCCTCCCTGGGCGTTCATCTGCTCAACGATCTCGACGGCCGACTCGCCGAACCATACGCCACCGCCCACGGGGTCGATCCCTACCGCCAGCCCCTCGAGCGCCGAGACGTCGTGGGTCTTCTGGTACTCCTCCCAGATCGCGAGGGCTCGCTCCGTGAACCCCTCGGGCCAGGCGTCGTCTTCACTGTCTGCCATAGCTTGGAAGGTACGGACAGTTTGGAGAAAGTCAAGAAATGTTTTGCGTTGCAGCAAGAAATCGCAAGAAACCCCAGGTCGAGGGGCAAGCCTTCCCTCGCAGCACCTCGAGAACCTGGGCGGCGCCTCCCGGTGCGTCGTGAGCCCATGGCGGGCTTCGCTCGCAGGCGTGAGGCCGGTGGACTGTCCGCCGGGCGGCGCAAGGAGGTCGGGATGACAGGACGGCCGGCGCGGCGTTCCTCGAGCCGCGGGACTACTCGGTGCGGCGCATCGTGAGGCTGAACGACGGCAAACCGCCCTTCCTGACCCACCGGATCGTCGACGCCGACGGCGATGGGGACATCGAGCTCCTCCGGCAGCCCGGCGCCACGGGCGACCTTGCGCTCCACGATCCCACGGGCCGCGTTCTCTGGAGGGGGTCGGCGCCCCGCGGGGGGTTCGAGCACGCGAGCTCCGGCGACCTGGATGGCGACGGGAGGCTCGAGCTCCTCGCCTGGGGCTTCCCCTACGCCCCCCGCGAGCGCTGAGCGCACGCGACCGTGTTCCTCGCGAGCATGGCCACCGTGATCGGGCCCACGCCGCCGGGGACCGGCGTGATCCATCCCGCCACGGGCGCCACGTCCTCGAAGTCCACGTCGCCCACCGTGCGGCCCTCGACCTTGTGGATGCCCACGTCGATCACGATCGCCCCGGGCTTCACCATGTCGCGCGTCACGAGGCCGGGCTTGCCCGCGGCGGCGACGAGCAGGTCGGCGGTGCGCGCCACCGCGGCGAGGTCCCGCGTCCGGGTGTGGCACGTCGTCACGGTGGCGTGGGCCTGGAGCAGGAGGAGCCCCACGGGCTTCCCCACGATGCCGCTCCGCCCGATCACGACGGCGCTCAGGCCGCTCAAGGGCACGCCCGTCGCCTCGATCGCCTTCATGGCCGCGAGCGCCGTGCAGGGCCCCACGAAGTGGCGCCCGTGGACGAGGAGGCCCAGGTTCGCGGGGCTCACGCCCTCCACGTCCTTCGCGGGCGCGATCTGCTCCTCGATCCGGTGGACCGGGATGCCGGGCGGGAGCGGCAGCATGACCATGATCCCCGTGACCGCGGGGTCCCCGTTCAGCCCGTCGAGCCGCGCCTCGACCTCCTCGAGGGATGGCGCCGCCCCGAGGTGGACGTGGGTGTAGCGGATCCCGAGCTTCGAGAACCGCTCCCGCTGCTTCTCGACGTAGACCACGGAGGCGGCATCGGCTCCGGCCTGGACGGCGACGAGGTGGGGCTCGGCGCCCGCCTCGCGCAGCCGGCGCGCCTCGGCCTCGACCTCGGCGTGGATCGCCTCGGCGATGGCCTTGCCGTCGATCCGGCGTGCGCCCCCGGGCCCCGGCGAAGATTCCCTGGAACATCCCATGGCGGGCGGATAGTTTGCGGGGCCTGGAAGCGTTGAGCAAGGGGCTTCCGCGGCCTCGCAGAGATCTCGAAGGAGTGAGAGATGACTCCCGCCGATTCCGCAAGCGGATTCCTCGGATTCACGTGGGACGCGTGGACCGCCATCGGCCTCTTCGGCCAGTCCCTGTTCGCCGTGCGCTTCGCCGTGCAGTGGGCCGCCTCGGAGGTCCGGAAGGAGAGCGTCGTCCCCATCTCCTTCTGGTGGATCAGCATCGCCGCGAGCCTGATCTCGCTCGCCTACTTCGTGAGGCGCTGGGAGCTCGTGGGGATCTCCGGCTCCCTCTTCAACAGCATCGTCTACGTACGGAACCTCCAGCTCATCCATGGGAAGAAGCTCCGGGAGACTCCCCCGGCCGCGCCCGCCGACTGACCATGCCCGCGATCCGCGTCCTGCCACCCGAGGTCGTGAGCCGCATCGCCGCGGGAGAGGTGGTGGAGCGGCCGGCGAGCGTCCTGAAGGAGCTCGTCGAGAACTCGATCGACGCTTCCGCCACCGAGGTCCTGGTGGACCTCGAGGAGGGGGGGAAGGGCCTTATCCGCGTCCGGGACAACGGCGCGGGCATCGCGCCGGAGGACTTGCCCCTGGCCTTCGACAGCCACGCCACGAGCAAGCTCTCGGACGAGGACATCGAGCGGAGCTTCTTCGGCCTGGGGACGCTCGGGTTCCGCGGCGAGGCCCTCGCATCGGTCGCGAGCGTGGCCATGGTGGAGGTCGTCTCGAGAACGCATCGTGCCGAGCACGCCAGCCGCTACAGGCCGCGGACGGGCGGCGGGGCGGCGCCTCCCGAGCCCGCGGCGGGCGGGCCTGGGACCACGGTGGAGGTGCGGAGCCTCTTCTACAACACGCCGGCCCGGAGGAAGTTCCTCCGCTCCTCGAGCGCCGAGCTGTCCCACTGCGTGGCGCAGACGTCGCGGCTCGCCCTCGGGTTCCCCGGCGTGCGCTTCCGCCTCACCCACGGCGGGAAGCCCCTCCTGGACCTGCCCGCCTGCTCGAGCCTGCGGGAGCGCCTGCGCCAGCTCGCGGGGAACGAGGTGCTGGAGGCCCTCCTGGAGGTGCGCCGGCCGGGCCCGTCGCCCGAGGGGCCGGCCCTTTCGGGCTTCGTCGGCAGCCCGAGGCTCCACAGGCCCGACGCGCGGGGCCAGAGCTTCTTCGTCAACGGCCGCTGGGTGCGCGACCGCATGCTCTCCCACGCCCTGCGGAGCGCGTACCAGGGCTTCCAGATCCCGGGCCGCCAGCCCGTGGCGTACCTCTTCCTCGACCTGCCGCCGGGCGACGTGGACGTGAACGTGCACCCCACGAAGACGGAGGTGCGCTTCCGCGAGTCCTCCGAGGTCTATCGCCTCGTCCATCACGCGGTGCGGGGCGTCCTCGAGGCCTCGGGCGAGGGGCGGGAGCCGGCCGGCCCGCGGCTCGGCGCCGGCGTCGCCGCTGGGGCGACGGGCGCGCCCTCGCCCGCCCTCGACGAGCGGCGAGCGCGGATCGAGGAGGCCGTCCTCGAGCTCCTCGCGGGCCCTCCCGAGCGCGAGCGGCCTCCCTTCGCCGCGGCGTCGCCGCGCGCCGACCGCGACACGGCGACCGCGTTTGGGCCGGGGCCGGGGCTGGCGACGGCGCCGGCGGCCTTCCAGGTCCTCCGGAGCTACATCGTCCTCGACGGCGAGGACGGGGTCACCCTCATCGACCAGCACGCGTTCCACGAGAAGATCCTCTTCGAGGAGATCCACCGCAGGCTCCGCGAGGGCGCCATCGAGCGCCAGGGCCTGCTCGTTCCCGAGGTGGTGGACCTGCCGCCCGCGCTCATGCCGCTCCTGGATCGAGCCTCGGAGGTCCTGAAGCCCTTCGGTTTCGAGGTGGAGCCCTTCGGGCCCCTCCAGGCCGCGGTCCGCGGCTTCCCGGCGCTCCTCGACCGCGGCCCGGGCCGCGCGGACCTCCCCGCGATCCTCCGCTCCGTCCTCGAGGCTCTCATCGACGAGGACGGGGGGGGCGAGGCGAGGGACCCGCTCGCGGGCCCGGTCTACCGGATCGCCTCGACCGTGGCCTGCAAGCGGGCCGTGAAGGCCGGGACGGCCCTCACGGCCGAGGAGATCGCCTACCTCCTCGAGCGGGGGGACCTGGCCCGGGACCCGCGCCACTGCCCGCACGGGCGGCCCACCACGGTGCACCTCGGGCGGAGGGACATAGAGAGACGGTTCGACAGGAAGTAACATCCCGCTCGTGAACGAGGCCCTCAGGACCACCGTGACGCCCCCGCCGTCTTTCGTCCACTTCCAGCTTCCCGGCGACTTCCGCCTCGCGGTCAATTCGAACCGCAAGATGAAGACCATCCTCGTCACGGTCACGGTCCTCGGCAACCTCGACGAGACCGTGACGCGCATGGCGCTCCTCCCCATGGTGCTGCGCCGCGGGACGCGCCGCTTCAAGGACATGCAGGCCATCAGCCGGCACCTCGAGGGCCTCTACGGCACGGTCCTCGCGAGCTACGTCCAGAAGGTCGGGGAGTGGCACGCCGTGCGCTTCCGCCTCGACGTCGTCAACGAGCGGTTCCTGCCGGGGGAGAGCGGCGTCTTCCGGCGCGCCCTCGAGCTCCTCCGGGAGCTCCTCTGGGAGCCCCTCGAGGTCGGTGGGGGCTTCGAACCGGCGTACCTCGAACAGGAGAAGGCGAACCTCCGCCGCTCCATCGAGAGCCTCGTCGACAACAAGGCCGCTTACGCCGAGCACCGGCTGATCGAGGAGATGTGCCGGGGCGAGCCCTACAGGCTCCACGAGCAGGGGAGGGTCGAGGACATCCCCGAGATCGACGGGAGGTCTCTCAGGGCCCTGCACCGCCGCTGGGCCGAGGAGTACCCCCTCCACGCCCATGTGGCGGGCGACGTGGACGTGCAGGTGGCTCGCGACCTCGTGGCGGACGTATTCTCCTCGGGCGGCGCCGCCCGCAAGGGCGGTTACACGCTCGCGGGGATCCCGGCGCCCGTGCCGGTGGGCCCGGTGCGGGAGGTCGTGGAGCGCATGGACGTGAACCAGGCGAAGCTGGCCCTCGGCTTCCGCCACGGGATCACCTACTCCGACCCGGCCTACGAGGCCCTCCTGCTCATGAACGGCATCCTCGGGGGCTTCTCCCACTCGAAGCTCTTCCAGAACGTGCGCGAGAAGGCGAGCCTGGCCTACAGCGTGCACTCGGGCCTCGACAGGACGAAGGGCCTCCTCTTCATCTCGAGCGGCATCGCGCCCGAGAACCACCGGCGGGTCGTCGAGATCGTCCTCGAGCACGTCCAGGCCATCCGCGACGGCGACGTCACGGACGACGAGATCCAGACCACCCTGCTGACGATCCTCAACGCGAACGAGATGCTCGAGGACAACTTCGCCGCCCTCGCCGACGTGGACTTCACCTGGGGCCTCCACGGCCGCCCGCTGGACCTCGTCGCCTTCCGGGAGCGGCTGCGCCGCGTCGGGCGGGACGACATCGTCGAGGCGGCGAGGCGCCTCCGGCACGACACGACGTACCTCTTGACCAGGTGACCGGGAAGCCCACAGTGACGCGCGGATCATCGCCGGAGACCACCATGACCCCCACACCGGAGCGCACCTACAGCTCGACCCTCGACGAGGAGGTCCAGACCGCGGTCTTCCCCTCGGGGCTCACGGCGATCTTCTGCCCGAAACGGGGCTTCAGGAAGAAGTACGCCTGCTACTCCACGTTCTACGGCTCCGTGGACAGCGAGTTCGTGGAGCCGGGCGGCGGCTCGCCCCTCGCGGTCCCCGACGGGATCGCCCACTTCCTCGAGCACTCCCTCTTCGAGACCGAGGAGGGAAACGTCTCGGACCTCTTCTCGAAGCTCGGCGCCTACAACAACGCGGCGACCTCCTTCACGACGACGACGTACCTCTTCGCCTCGAGCGAGCGCTTCTACGAGTGCCTCGCGCTGCTCCTGCGCTTCGTCGAGAACCCCGTCTTCAAGCCCGAGAAGGTGGAGAAGGAGAAGGGGATCATCGAGCAGGAGATCAAGGGCTACGACGACAACCCGCAGTGGGTGAGCTACATGGGCCTCCTCGAGGGGCTCTTCCAGAGGCACCCCTTGAGGATCGACATCGCCGGGACCGCCGAGTCGATCCGGAGGATCGATTCGGAGACCCTGCACCGCTCGTACCGGGCGTTCTACAGCCCGCCGAACATGATCCTCTTCGTCGTGGGGGACCTCGCGCCCGCGGAGCTCTTCGACTTCGTCGCCTCCCGGTCGCACTTCGCCGCGGCGCCGCCTCCGCCCTCCGGCGATCGGCGGGTGGAGCGGATCTACCCCGAGGAGCCCAGGGCGGTCGCCCGGCGGGAGTCCCGAAAGCCCATGGAGGTGGCGCTCCCGAAGCTCCTCGTCGGCTTCAAGGAAATCGGTGTGCCGCCGAGGGGCGACGAGCTCGTGCTGCACGACCTCGCCTCGGAGCTCGCCCTCGAGCTCATCTTCGGCAGGAGCAGCGACACCTTCCGCGAGCTCTACGAGGCCCAACTCATCCTCGACGATTTCGGCGCCTCCTACGGGAGCGGCGCGGGCGTCGGGTACGGGGTCGTGGGCGGCGACACGCCGCGGCCCGACGAGCTCCGGGACGCCATCCTCGAGCGGATCTCGAGGCTCCTGGAGAGGGGGATCGCCGAGGGGGACTTCGAGCGGGAGAAGCGCAAGTTCCTCGGCAGCCACATCCGCGGCTTCAACTCCCTCGAGTACATCGCGAGCCACTACACCTACTTCCGCTTCCACGGCTTCGACCTCTTCCGGGCCGTCGACCTCCTTGCGCAGCTTGACAAGGCGGCCCTCGAGGCGAGGCTGCGCGCCCTCCTGGACCCGGAGAGCTGCTCGTGCTTCGTGGTGGAGCCGAGGCGGCGGGGGTGAGCTCGCGGGCCACGCACGAAAACGGCGTGGTTCAACGCCGGGTTACACCCGGCTATGAACCACGCGTTCATTCCCACGATACTGCCCCTACCAAACTGCCCCTGCTGAGCTCTTTCCTGTTACCCGAATGGAGCCTGATCTGAACCACGCCACGAAAACTCCTTGTTGCGGGGTACTTGCTTCCTTAAACTCAGCTTTCGAGCAGCGTCCTTTCCGGCACACCGGCGACATCGTGAGGACCAGGCCATGACCCAGGGCGACGACACCCGCGCCGATCCCCAGCGGACGATCCTGGAGGCGCTCCTCCGCAACGTGCGGCGGCGGGTGCTCGCCGACCGCCTGCTGCGGAACGCCTCGCTCGACCTGACCGTGGCCCTGTCGGCCTTCTGTCTCCTCATCCTCGCCGACCGCCTCACGGTGCCGGGCGTCGCCGACCTCCGCCTCCTCGGCGCCCTGGCGGGCGCCTCCCTCGCCGTGAGCCTCCTCCGCACGATCCTCTTCGGGCGCCTCGACCGCTTCCGAGCCGCGGTCCTCGCCGACGAGCGGCTCGAGCTCAAGGAACGGGCATCCACCGCGGTCTACGCGCGCACCGCACGGGCCTCGCCCGCCCCCTCGGCGGCCGCCCCTTCGGACGAGCTCTGCCGCCTCCTCGAGACCGACGCGGAGCGGACCCTGGCGGCGGCGCCCCTCGCGGAGAGCTTCCCCGTGCGCCTCCCGCGCAGGAGCCTCTGGGTCCTCGCGCCGGCCGCCCTGGCCCTCGGCCTCTTCCTCTGGGTCCCGGCGGTGGACCTCCTCGGCCTCGGCGCCCGCAAGGAGGCCAGGAAGGACCTCCGGTCGGTCCAGGAGGAGGAGAAGAAGCTCGAGGAGAAGCTCAAGGAGCTCGCCGAGCGCGCCAAGGAGAAGAACCTCCCCGATGCGAAGAAGCTCCTCGATCTGCTCGGCAGGCAGGCGGAGAGCCCCGAGAAGAAGGAGCCCTCGGAGCCGCAGGCTGCCGAGAAGGCCTCGGGCGACCCGCGGAAGGAGGCCCTCGTGGAGATGACGCGGCGGGAGGACGCGATCAAGAAGGGCCTCGAGGGACAGAAGTACGAGCCGTTGAAGGAGGCCCTGAAGGCCCTGAAGGCCCTGGACCTGAAGAACCTCACGGTCACGAAGAAGCTCCAGGAGGCCCTCAAGGACGGCGACCTGAAGCGAGCCCAGAAGGAGCTCTCGGACCTGAAGGGCGACCTGTCGAAGCTCCTCGAGAAGAGCCCCTCGGAGCTCACGGCGGAGGAGAAGGCGAGGCTCGAGAAGCTCTCGGAGGAGCTGAGCAGGCTCGGCCGGGACTCGAAGGCGCTCTCGAAGCTCGGGAGCGCCCTCTCGAAGGCATCCTCGCAGCTCGGCGCCGGCCAGTTCCAGGAGTCCCTCGACAGCCTCCAGAAGGGCCTCGAAGAGCTCGAGTCGCTCGCGAGCCTCTCGGACGAGATGGGGCTCCTCGAGGACGCGCTGGAGCTCGTGGAGCTCTCGAAGGAGGAGCTCGCGAGCCTCGAGGCGTGCCCCGAGTGCGGCACGCCCTACTGCCCCGACTGCGGGAAGCCCCAGTGCGGCTGCAAGCCCGGCTCGAAGCCCGGCGGGACGTGAAGCGGCTCGGGGAAGGCCGGCGGCACCTGAAAGGGCTCCGGCAAAGGCCGCGGTCGCGGCCAAGGCAAGGCGGGGGCGAAGGCGGGGGCACGGGCCGGAGCGGCCCTCACGAGGAGCCAGGGCAAGGGCGGCACGGGCCCCAACGAGGGCCTCGGGAGCGGGCAGCGCGACGGCGGCACGCCCGAGGACGTCACCTTCAAGCGGGAGCGCGTGCCCGCGAAGAGCCTGGGCAACCAGGGCGTGCCCGTGAGCACCTTCACCGTCGACGGCCCGTCGCTGACGGGCGAGGCCACGATCGAGAAGGGCGGGAGGGTCGAGGAGGCCGTGCGCCAGCTCTCCCGCGAGGTCGAGACGGAGCCCCTCCCGATCGAGCACCGCGAGCACATCCAGAGGTTCCACGATCTCCTCCTGGGGGGGGGCGAGAGGGCCGAAGGGAAGTGATGGGGTGTCCGTCCTCCGCTTCCCTGGTGGCGGGCGCGGGGATCCTCCTCGGCGCGCTCACCTCGTGCTCCGGTGACCGTGCGGGCGAGGGAGCGCCCAAGCCGCTCCTCGTCGTGGGCTCGAAGGGCACGTCGCCGGGGAAGCTCCTCCACCCCCGGGCCCTGGCCGTGGACCCCGGCACGAACCGGCTCTACGCGGTCGACCGGAGCGGGCGCGTCCAGCTCTTCACCGCCGAGGGGACGCACGTCCTCGAGTGGCGCCTCCCCGAGCACAAGCAGGGCCAGCCGGTGGGGATCGCCGTCGAGGCGGACGGGAGCGTCCTCGTGAGCGACACGCACTACCACCGGATCCTGCGCTACGCGCCCGGCGGGTCCCGGATCATCGCCCAGTGGGGCTCCGAGGGCACGGGGCCGGGGCAGTTCACCTTCGTCCGCGACGTCGCTGTCGACTCCGAGGGGTGCGTCTACGCCGGGGACTACGGGGGCCTGAACGACCGCATCCAGAAGTTCACGCGTGGCGGGGACCTCCTCCTCGAGTGGGGCGGCCGGGGCGAGGAGCCCGGCAGGTTCCAGCGCCCCGAGGGCATGGCGGTCGAGCGCCGCGGCGCCGGGGAGACGATCCTCGTCGCCGACTGCGCGAACCACCGCGTGCAGCGCTTCACCCGCGACGGGAGGCTCGTCGCGGTCATCGGCAGGCTGGGCCGGGGGGCCGGCGAGCTGCGCTACCCGCAGTCGGTCGCCGTGGGCCGGGACGGGAGCCTCTTCGTCTCGGAGTGGGGCAACAACCGGATCCAGCGCTTCGACGCTGCGGGGCGCTCCCTCGGGACCTGGGGCGCGCCGGGCCGGGCCGAGGGAGAGCTCTCGACGCCCTGGGACATCGCTACGGGGCCCGACGACCGCATCTACGTCGCGGACTACGGCAACCACCGGGTCCAGGTGCTGCGCTGGCCCGAGAGCGTCTCGAGCGTCGCGCCGGGCTCGCGCCGCGGCGCGCGGGAGCGCTGAGATGCCCGTGGACGGGGTCACCTTCGACTTCCGGGCGCCCTGGTATCTCCTCCTCCTCGGGCTCCTGCCACTCGTGTGGTGGCTGGCGCGGCGGAGCCTCACGGGCCTCTCGATGCCCCGCCGGTGGTGCTCCCTCGCGCTGCGCGCCGCCGTGCTCCTCCTGATGGTCCTCGCCCTCGCCGAGACCCGCCTCCTCAAGCGGAACGAGCGCCTCGCCGTCATCTTCGTCATCGACCGCTCCGAGAGCATCCCTGCCGAGCAGCGCGAGGCCGCCAGGCAGTACGTCGTCGAGACGGCGAGGGCGAGGGACGAGCGCCGCGAGGACATGGTCGGCGTCGTGGCCTTCGGGAAGGTGGCGGGCATCGAGGTCCTCCCGAGGCCGGAGCCCCTGGAGCTCGAGAGCTTCGTGACCCTGATCGAGCCCGACGCGACGGACATGGCCGCGGCGGTCCGTCTCGCCGTGGCCGCCTTCCCCGAGGGGACCGGCAAGCGGATCGTCCTCCTCTCCGACGGGAACGAGAACCGCGAGAGCGTCCTGGAGGAGGTGCGAAACGCCCGGGCCCAGGGCGTCACGGTGGACGTGGTCCCCATCGCGTACTCCTACGACGCCGAGGTCTCCCTCGAGAAGCTCCTCGTGGACCCCGAGGTGAACGTGGGACAGCCCTTCAGGGTCCGCGTCGTGGTCGACTCGACGCGGGAGACCGAGGCCAACCTGCGGCTCTTCGAGGACGGCGTCCTCGTCTCGGGTGCGGACGCGCGCTTGAAGCTGCGGCCGGGGCGGAACGTCTTCGACTTCGAGCGGCGCTTCGACCTCTCCGGGAAGCACGATTTCGAGGCGCGCGTCGAGCCGCTGAGCCCCGCGGACGACGGGGTCCTCCAGAACAACAGCGCCTTCGGCTTCACCTTCATCCAGGGCGAGCCCCGCGTGCTCCTCTGCGCGGAGGAGCCCGAGCTGGACCAGCCCCTCGTCGAGGCTCTGAACGCGGAGAAGATCGCCGTCAAGGTCGTGACCCCCGACTTCCTCCCGCGAGCCATCGAGGAGTACTACGAGTACCAGGCAATCATCCTCTCGAACGTCGGCGCCCACGAGCTCTCGGAGGAGCAGATGCTGATCTTCGAGAGCCTCGTGAAGAGCGTGGGCCTGGGCTTCGCCATGATCGGCGGCGAGGACAGCTTCGGGGCGGGCGGCTACCAGGGGACGCCCGTCGAGAGGCTCCTCCCCGTGGACATGGAGATCAAGCAGCGCAAGGTGCTCCCGAACGGGGCGCTGGCCATGGTGGTCCACTCCTGCGAGCTCGGGAACGGGAACTTCTGGGCGCGCCAGGTGATCCAGAAGGCGATCGCCATCCTCTCGCCCCGGGATTACGCCGGCGTCCTCTACTTCGACAACCGGGGCCAGGACACGTGGCTCTTCCCCATGACCCCGGTGTCGCAGCGGCAGATGATGCTCTCGAGGCTCCGCGGCTTCGACCCGGGCGACATGATGTCCTTCCAGGGCATCATGCAGATGGCCCTCACGGGCCTCCAGAGCACGCCCGCGTCGATCAAGCACATGATCGTGCTCTCCGACGGCGACCCCAGCATGCCCGCCGCTCGCCTCGTGAACGCGATCCGGGCGCAGCGGATCACCAACTCGACGATCTGCTACGGCGCCCACGGCGGGATCCCGCCGGGAATGCAGCAGCTCGCGCAGCAGGGCGGCGGCAAGTTCTACTACCTCCAGAGCCCGCAGGACCTGCCGGAGATCTTCGTCCGCGAGGCCACGACGGTGCAAAAGGCCCTGATCTCCGAGGAGAGGTTCGTCCCGAACCTGCACTCGCGCGGCGCGCTGCTCCAGGGGATCGACGCCGACCTGCCGCCTCTCGACGGCTACGTGCTCACGTCGCCCAAGGAGCTGGCCTCGCTCCTCATCCTGCACCCGCCGGGGGCCGAGGATCCGACGCAGGACCCCGTGCTCGCCGCCTGGACCTACGGCCTCGGGAAGTCCATCGCCTTCACCTCCGACGCGGGGAGGCGCTGGGGCAAGGACTGGGCCCGGTGGTCCGGCTACCAGCGGTTCTGGGGGCAGTGCGTCCGCTGGATCTCGAGGCAGAGGAGCGAGGACCGCTTCCGCATCACGCGCTCCATCGAGGGCGACGTGGGCCTCGTGACCATCGACGCCATCACGCCCGACGGGCAGTTCGTGAACGGCCTCCAGTTCGAGGGGAAGGTGGTCAGCCCCGACTTCGAGTCGCAGGCGGTCGCGGTCCGGCAGGTGAGCCCCGGCCGGTACGTCGCGGAGCTCCCCGCCTCGAAGCGCGGCACCTACACCGTCTCCATGAGCTACGAGCGCGGCGGCCAGCCGTCGACGCTCCTCACGGGCCTCAGCGTGCCCTACTCGGCCGAGTACCGGCGCCTCGAGACGAACCGGGAGGTCCTGCGGCAGGTCGCGGCGGCAGGGGGCGGAAAGTACCACGAGGACCCCGCCGCGGCGGCCGAGAACGCCGATTTCTTCGCAAGGGACTTCCCCGTGACGCGGGAGGTGCAAGACGTCTGGCGGGCCCTCCTGGCGGCCGCGGTCGTGCTCTTCTTCGCGGACGTGTTCGTGCGGCGCGTCGTCGTGGACTACCGGAAGGTCGCCCTCGAGGGCCTGCGGCGGGCCGCGGCCCTGGTGCGGGGGAGACCGCGGGCCGCGGCGCCCTCGGACGCCCGGCTCGCGACGCTCCTCGAGCGCAAGGCGAAGCTCCGGGAGGCGGCGGCGGCGCGCTACCAGCCGAGGCGCGGCGAGGCCGCGGCGGAGGGGCGGAAGGCCGCGCCACCACCCGCCGCCGCGGCGGCAGCCACCGACGCCACCGTGGCCCTCGCGCCGGGGGCCGGTGCGGGGGCGGCGGCGCCTCCGGCAGCCCCGGGGAGGAAGGCTGCCGAGGAGAGACGCGAGGAGAAGGCCGAGGAGGCGAGCTACACGGCGCGGCTCCTGGAGGCCAAGAGACGGGCCCTGCGGCGCGAGAAGGGCGACGGGAGCAAGTGAGAGGCACTGGACACCGGAGGACGGCGTGATGACGACGACACAAGCTGCATCGATCGAGGAGAAGGCCGCCGAGTTCCGCGATAGGTTCGCACTGATCCGGGAGGAGGTCGGGAAGATGATCGTGGGCCAGCGTCCGATCATCGAGGGCGTCCTCATCTGCGTCTTCGCCGGGGGCCACTGCCTCCTCGAGGGCGTGCCCGGGCTCGGGAAGACCCTCCTCGTGAGGACCCTGAGCGAGGTGCTGGACCTCGTCTTCCGGAGGATCCAGTTCACGCCGGACCTCA